>LADQ01000060.1 GCA_000961635.1 Hoeflea sp. BRH_c9
CGGCGTGCCGCTGATCGCGGCCCTGCTCGGCGTGGTGTTCCTGCGCGAAGCGGTGGACCGGGTCACCTGGGCGGCGATCCTGGCGGTGATCGCCGGCATCGGCGTGATGGTGTCCGATTCCTTCGCCGCCAATGTGTCGTTCATCGGCGACGGGCTGGCGCTGCTGATCGCAATCGTGTTCGCCGCCGCCACGGTGATCACGAGGCGCTATTCCGGGGTGCGGATGACCCCTGCCGTCTGCCTTGGCGTCATCATCGGCACAGTGGTCGGCGTGAGCCTGTCATCCGGGCTGATCGTCAGCGCGGCTGATTTTGGCCTGTTGTTTCTGTTTGGCGCCTTCAATCTGGGTCTCGGCATGGCGATGTTCGCCACTGGCGCACGGCTGATTCCGTCGGCCTTAGCGGCGCTGATCTCGACCATGGAGCCGGTGTTCGGGCCAATCTGGGTCTGGCTGATCCACGCCGAGGTGCCGGCGCCCAGGACGCTGATGGGCGGCGGCATTGTCTTCCTGGCGCTGATCGGCCACCTGCTGTGGCAATGGCGCCTGAACCGCCGTGCGGCGCTGCCGATCCCGGCCTGATCAGACCCGGTGCAAAACCCGGACTTCCGGCAGAGCGCCTAATCGCCGATCTTCAGCGCTTCGATGAAGGCTTCCTGCGGGATGTCGACCTTGCCGAACTGGCGCATCCGCTTCTTGCCGGCCTTCTGCTTGTCCAGGAGCTTGCGCTTGCGCGTGGCGTCGCCGCCATAGCACTTGGCGGTGACGTCCTTGCGCATCGCCGAGATTGTCTCGCGGGCCACCACCTTGCCGCCGATGGCGGCCTGGATCGGGATCTTGAACATGTGCCGGGGAATCAGTTCCTTCAATTTCTCGCACATGGCGCGGCCGCGCTTTTCCGCCGCCGAGCGGTGCACCAGCATCGACAGCGCGTCCACCGGCTCGTCATTGACCAGGATCGACATCCTGACCAGGTCGCCCTCCTGGTAGCCGGTGATCTGGTAATCGAAGCTGGCGTAGCCCTTGGAGATCGATTTCAGCCGGTCATAGAAATCGAACACCACCTCGTTCAATGGCAGCGCATAGGTGACCATCGCCCGCTTGCCGACATAGCTGAGGTCGGTCTGAACGCCGCGCCGGTCCTGGCAGAGTTTGAGGATGGCGCCGAGATACTCGTCCGGGGTCAGGATGGTCGCCTTGATCCACGGCTCCTCGATGTCCTTGATCCGCACAACGTCCGGCATGTCGGCCGGGTTGTGCAGTTCGATGAGATCGCCGTTGGTCATGTTCATCCGGTAGACCACCGACGGGGCGGTGGCGATCAGATCGAGATTGAACTCGCGCTCCAGCCGTTCCTGGATGATTTCCAGGTGCAGCAATCCAAGAAATCCGCAGCGGAAGCCGAAACCGAGCGCCGCTGAGGTTTCCATCTCAAAGGAAAAGGATGCGTCATTGAGCCGGAGCTTGCCCATGGCGGCGCGCAGTTCCTCGAAATCCGCCGCATCGACGGGAAAAAGGCCGCAGAACACCACCGGTTGCGCCGGTTTGAATCCCGGCAGCGCCGTGGCTGTCGGCCGCCGGTCTTCGGTGATCGTGTCGCCAACTCTCGTGTCGGCCACTTCCTTGATCGAGGCGGTGATGAAACCGATCTCGCCCGGTCCAAGCGACTCCACCGCCAAAAGCTTGGGGGTGATGACGCCGACCCGCTCGACCGTGTAGCGGGCGTCTGTTCCCATCAGCCGGATCTGCTGGCCCTTTTTCATTTCGCCGTCGATGATGCGGACCAGAACGATGACGCCGAGATAGGTGTCGTACCAGCTGTCGACCAGCATTGCCTTGAGCGGATCCTTGACGGTCCCGCCCTTGGGCGCGGGCAGTCTCTTGACGATGGCTTCCAGCACATCGGGAATACCGAGCCCGGTCTTGGCCGAGATCATCACCGCGTCCGACGCGTCGAGCCCGATCACTTCCTCGATCTGCTCCTTGATCCGGTCGGGCTCGGCCGCCGGCAGGTCGATCTTGTTGAGCACCGGCACGATCTCATGGTCGGCGTCGAGCGCCGCGTAGACATTGGCCAGCGTCTGCGCCTCGACGCCTTGGGAAGCATCCACCACAAGCAGCGAGCCTTCGCAGGCTCTCAGCGAGCGCGACACCTCATAGGCGAAGTCGACATGGCCCGGCGTGTCGATCAGGTTGAGCACATAGACCTCGCCGTCCTTGGCGGTATAGTGCAGCCGCACGGTCTGGGCCTTGATGGTGATGCCGCGCTCTTTCTCGATATCCATGGAGTCGAGCACCTGCTGGCTCATCTCCCGCTCGGCCAGTCCTCCGCAGGTCTGGATCAGCCGGTCGGCCAGCGTCGACTTGCCATGGTCGATATGGGCGACGATGGAAAAATTGCGAATATGGGAGAGCGGCGTGTTTGTCATAGACCGCGCTTTAGCAGGACCGCTGAAAAAGGCAATCGCGGAAATAGATCCGAATGCACGACGAGAACTCTGGTGGTTGCACAGGTGATGGGATCATCAGCAAATTGCACGTCGCCGTATGGACATATTGTTAATCCACAGTCCACAAGCGCTTGAGGTGACCATGCAAGGTGGCTATAAGCGCCGAGTCGTGAAAAAGATGGTCTTATCCAAACCATTCAAGTGTTCTAACGGGCTCGAATAATCCGAGAAACATGACCGCAATTAGCAAATCGAGAGTGAACTTCCTTTAACTGTAGACTATACTCAGTCCATTGCTGGGATTATGTTTTGGGAATTCATGTTTTCGGGAATAAATATATATGATGAAAATGATTGTGGATTTTTGGATAAGGC
Source organism: Hoeflea sp. BRH_c9 (assembly GCA_000961635.1). Classification (GTDB taxonomy): domain Bacteria; phylum Pseudomonadota; class Alphaproteobacteria; order Rhizobiales; family Rhizobiaceae; genus Hoeflea. Next base: position 2,824 of record LADQ01000060.1, read on the forward strand.
CGAGTTTTAGCAATTATGATTGGGTAAATATTGTCTTCTATTGCACAATCCTCTGTTTGGGGGCTTTTCTGGGAAGTTTTGTATCTGTATTTGTTATCTCAGGAGCCGTTTATGGGTCGTTGCATCTTGTTACAGGCCGCTTGAATTGGGCGTTACCGGCCCCGGTCAAGCTTGTTTACTTGTCGTTCTGTGGGTTTTTCGTTGCGGATTTGATCGCTGCGGCGTTCCATCCCTCCTGGATAGCATTCGGAGAAGTGGTGGAGAATTTGCCGTTTCTGGGTTTTGCGGCGATCTATTCCATCACCTTTGTTGATCGCGAGAGATTGCTAAGCGCGGTGGAAATCACAGCGGCGGCGGCCTCGTTTGTGGCGGCGGCAGTGACGCCGTTTGTTGGACTCTTGGTTGTAGCGGACGAAAATCTTCAGTACTACCGGCCTGAGCTTGCGGCCGGGAACCCCAACGTACTGGCGCTGCTTGGCGGGATTCTGTTGGTGCTGAACATTGGCGCGGTGGTTCGACGGTGGAACTCCGGATACTGGATTCATCTGGCTGCGGCTGCATGTGCTTTCTATCTGGTGAGCGCGACCGGCACGCGCGGATTGTGGCCGATCTTGTTTGCGGTCCCGTTGTTGGGGCTCTGCTTCCTCCCGATAAAGAAGCATATTTTATGGGGGCTGCCGATTGTCGCTCTTCTTCTGCTCGGCTTGTTCGCCTTGGTCGCGACCTATTCAGACTCTATCAAACATCGCATCGAAACCGCTGGGATCGACATCCACAGCATTTATTCCGGTGAGCTTACCAGTTCGATAGGTCAACGTGTCCAGATATACAAAGCCGGCTTGGAGTTGTTTGTTGAAAAACCGCTCTTGGGATACGGTCCTGGAAACGAACGGCAGGAAATTGGAAGGAAGACCTTTGATGCGGGCGGAGTGGCCGTTTCTTTCAGTCATAGTCACAATGCTTTTCTAAATGCGGCGCTCCGCGCCGGAATAGTGGGCGTTGTGGCACTTGCCGGGGTTCTGGTTGTGCCCTTGGTCATCGGTCTGCGGGCCAAGAAGGATGATGTCGGGCGAGCGGGATTTTTCACCCTCTGCGGAATTTTGCTTGTCTATTCGTGTTCTGGGATCGTGGGGCTTTTGCTTGGCAACGACATACATGACGCGGTCTACATTGCGGCAGTTTGTTACGCGCTCTATCTGGTGTTCGGACGTGCGGAAGCGGCAATACCCGGATAAGTATGATGTGTCTTCCCGCGAATGGTCACGATTGCGTCAAAGCCAGACTGGTCGCAGTTAACCGTCTCAGGCTCTTTGTACTGAAGTGCACCCCGAATTTGGACCACCCGGCGGGACGATTTTCCGGGTTTTGAAATGCCGCAAGTAGTGCACTATGGCTTCAAAGAAGTTGTGCGGAGCAGCGTTTGTTGCTATGGACTCAATTTATGAAAGCAACCACAATTCTAGCAACAATCGCAGGCTTGTCGATCCTTGCAGCAGGTGTGGTCGGGTCTCAGGCATGGCGGTATCGCTTGACTGCGATAGAGGCGCAAACAGAGCTCGCCAGCACGCTGGAAAAGCAATCCGAACTTGCGAGACAGATTGAAACCCTAAGCAGCAATAAATTGGCTTCCCAGGAGCAGATGCAACGAGCTTACCGCGCGAGCTGGCACCTGATCTTAGGGCGCGAGTTCGAGACCAATCTTGAATACGCCATCGCTGTCACCGACTACGTGCACCGCAATGTGCCTATTGGGATGGCCGATACGCCCGGCACGGTGGCAAACCGGCTAACGCGGGCGGTCTTGTTGATGGGCGAACAAGCCATTTGCGGTGATTTCAGCCTGTTCTCCAAGACGATCCTTGAGAACTCCGGCGTCCCGGCAAGAACCGTGCAATTGGCCACCGCTCAATACGTGAACGGCGAACAGCGCGGCGCCACCCACGTCACGGTCGAAGCTCTGATTAACAACAAGTGGACCCTCTTCGACCCGACCTTCAATTCGATATTTTCGTGCGGGGATGAGACCCTGATCGGTGTGGAGGAAGCCAGGACCTGCGGCGCCAACCTTGTGGCGGTTCAGAGCCCTTCGACCCTGCCGGGGCGCTCCGTTGCCGAATACCCCGTTCCCTATCCGCAACTTCTGGAGTACTCGCTTGCGGCCGGGACTATGGTGGGAACGACCTTCGTGGAGCAGGTCGGCTTGCCAAATATGACATGGCTGGCAGAAGCCCGTGCACGGTATAAAGTTCCGTAGCTTGCCTTTACGGGGCCGCTCATCGCCGTTCCGTCATGCGGGTGGACTCGCTGTCAGCTTTGCAGCCTCCGCCACCTTGATGGTCACCCGGCTGATTTCCATGAGTTCGGCGAAAGGCACCGGCGGCTGGCCCGAACGGATGCCGTCAAGGAAAGCGCGCGCCGCTGCCTTCTGCCCCTTGTCCTGCCGCCACAGCCGCATGCTGGAGAAGCCCGGCCAGCCAAAGCCGGTGAGTTTGCGGAAATTATCGAGCACAAGGATGCGTCCGTCGGAAAAAGCTTCGATGCGCTCCTTGGCAAAAGCGCCGTTGCCATTGGCGAAATAGTGGATCGTGCCGATGGACCCGTCTTCAAACCGCAAGGTGAAGGACAGCGTATCGGGCGGCACATCGTCGTTGCGGGGAAGGGCAGTGACGGTGAAGTCGACAATCGGATGGCCGACCAGGAACCGCAGCAGATCGACGAAATGACAGGCCTCCCCCACGATACGCCCACCGCCGGTCTGGGCGGACTGGATCCAGTGAGACGCGGGTACGGCGCCGGCATTCATCGTCGCGATGAAAGCCTTTGGCCCTCGCTGCGTGGCCAGAAGGCTTCGCATCTTCGCGGTCAGGGGTGAAAAGCGGCGGTTGAATCCGACGACCAGCACGGGGTTTTCACCACGCGCCAGGGCGGCATCCCGTGTTGCCTCGATCGAGTCAAGTTCGGCCCTGGAGAGAGCCAGCGGCTTTTCGACAAAGACATGCTTGCCCGCCGCCATCGCCTCGTTGACGAGGCCGGCATGGCTGTCGTGGCGCGTCGCCACCACAACGGCGTCCGTCTGGGCATCCATGGCGTCGGCAGGCTGGGTCGCCGCGCGGGCAAAACCGAACTTGCGGCCGAAATGCGCCGATGTTCGCCCGCCGCTGCTGACGATGGTGCCAAAACGCGCACCGGCGGCCGCGAAGGCGGGAATCAGCATGCGCCCGGCATAATTTCCCGCGCCGATGAAACTGACGACAGGATCCGTGACGCCCTTGCGCCCCGGCTGCGCCTGCACGGTCTTTTCTGCCGGCCGCAGGGCCACGACGCGGGCAGCATCGTCGGGCTGCTCGGGGTATTCGAGCACGATGCCCAAACAGGCGGCCTTCTCCATCAGCAGGTCATAGGCCTTGTCGGCATCGTCGATGGAGAAGCGGTGGGAAATCAGCGGCGCGACGTCGAGGGCGCCGCTATCGAGCATGTCGAGGACGGCCTCGAAGTTGCGTTGCTCGGTCCAGCGGACAAAGCCTGCCGGATAGTCGTGCCCCTGCTCTTCGTAGGCGGGGTCATAGCGACCCGGCCCGTAGGAGCAGGATACCTGGAAGGTCAGTTCCTTTTCGTAGAAATCGGCGCGCGACAGCTCAAGGCCGATCACGCCGACAAGCACGATACGGCCTCTTTGCCGGCTCATGAGGGCGGCCTGGTGGATGGGTTCGTTGCTCGCGGTCGAGGCGGTAATGATCACGGCATCCATACCGCGGCCGCGCGAGAAGGTTTCGGCCGCGGCGACCGGATCTTCGCCCGCCGAGGTGCAAACGGTTTCCGCGCCGAACTCACGCGCCAGGGCCACGCGGGCCGGATCCGGGTCAATCCCCAGAACGCGGCAGCCCTGGGCGCGCAGGAGCTGAACGGCGATCAAGCCGATAAGGCCAAGGCCCGTGACCGCGACGCATTCGCCAAGCGTCGGATTTGCGAGGCGGATGCCTTGGAGCGCAATAGCGCCAAGCACCGTGAAGGATGCGGCCTCGTCGCTCACCGAATCGGGAATGCGCGCACAAAGCTTGGGGCCCACGGCAACGAAATCGGCATGCGGACCGTTCGAGACGACCCTGTCGCCGGGCTTGAACTCGGCTACACCGCTGCCGATTTCGGTGATGACGCCGACATTGCAATAGCCAAGCGGCAAGGGCTGATCAAGCTTGCCGCGCACCGCGTCGAGCGTTGCCAGCACGCCATCCGTGCGCATCTTCTCAAGCACCTGCTTGACCCGGTCGGGCTGTTGCTTGGCCTTGGAGAGAAGGGAGCCGCGGCCGAACTCGACCAGCATCCGCTCCGTGCCCGCCGAAATCAGCGAACGCCGGGTTGCGATGAGCACCTTGCCGGGCATGACATCGGGTCTTGGAACCTCGGCCAGTTCGGTGGCGCCTGAGCTGAGGTTCTGGAGGATTTGTCGCATAATGGTATCCGTCGTAGACAAGGAATGTTGAAAATTGCATGCGGGGCCGGCCCCACATCAGCGGTCATTCAGATTTTTTCAAAGAGGCCCGCTCCCGCGCCGCGAGGAACCCCGCGTCAGCCAAACAGGATCCGGCATTCAGTCGCCCACCGCAATTGCTTCCTTGCCCGTCCTTCTTAGCCGATCCGTCACGCCTCCGGCGATCAGAAGCACCAGGAGGGGCACAAGACCCCAGGCAAACCCATAGCTGACGATTATGGTGTTGCGCAGGGCATCCAGAGCCAGGTGCATGGTGCCGACGACAACAACGGAGCCGAACGCGGCCCGCAAGGCAATGGAACCCCGCGCCTTCAGGACCAAGGCCCAGATCAGCCCCACGGCCAGGCCGATCACCGCTGACATCATGTAGGATATAGCCAGACCGCCCTGGCTGTAGAGCACGAAATTGTACGGAGCGGCGACGACGCCCGGCATTTCGGGATACATCTGGCTCCAGACGACGTGATTGTCGTCCGGCATCGCGCCGAACCCCAGGATATCCTGCCCGAGGTCGAGCCGATAGAACGGGTGGCGTTCGGGGAAGGTCGCGATGTAGTAGACGGCGGGAACCGAATTCCGCATCGTCAGGCCGACGGTCGTTGCGAGAAAGAGATTGTTCTTGGCGGGATTTTGCGCAACCAACTCCTTCACCCTGGCTGCCAATATCTCCCTCTCGGAAATTGACGGTTTATCGGTTGACTGCGCGGCGCCGCTTCTCGCTTCGGCCTCATGCGTGGCGCCGCTTCTCGCTTTGGCCTCATGCGCGGGATCCGTCAGTTTTTCCCTTTCGGAACGCGACGCGGCCTCTCTGGCTTCGAGCTGGTCGCGCCATTTTTTGACAAAGTCAAGTTGTTGCGCCGTGTTGCTGGCATTGCCTATGGTGCTCTGATGGCCCATCAGCGTCGGCACGACCGAGGCCGCAAAAAAGCAAACCATTATGATCAGGAAAGAGGCGCCGGCCAAGCCGATCAGGCGCGCCACGCGCTTGGAATCGAACAAATAGCTGTAGATGATTAAGGCGAAGGCTATCATCAATATTGCGGTGAGAGTGGCTTTCTTCTGAAAGATCAGAATGCCGACGAACAGGCAGGCAACGGCGCAGCCTATGCCGACAATGCGGGCGATGCCCCCGTGCTTGATGCCGACAAGCAGCGCCACGATCGCCACCACCGGAATGAACTGATAGAGATTGGTGAACTCAAAGAAGGACAGTTTGGCGAAAAGGCTCCACCGAGCTTCCACGAGATCGGCATAATTTGCCCAGGTCCACAGCGAGTGCAATCCATCGGCTCGAACAAGACTGTAGGCTCCGAAATAGGCCAGCACTGCGAAGAGCAACACGGTGGACCAAAATGGCGGATCGTAGTCACGTTTCACCGGGAAGGTCTGGTCAAATCTCCTGCTGACCGCCTGAAAAGCGGCAAAGAAAGCGGCGAACATGATGGCGGGTGAGCCTATCGCGACAAGCCAGAACATCAGCATCTGCTCGTCATCGAGGTTCACGGGGAGCGTAATGCCGGAATGGTAGATGAAGACGCTGTAAAAGGGCTCCAACCGCGTAAACAGGACAATCGACCCAAAAATATCAATAAGGAGATATATCAATAGGAAAACAAACATCGGCAAGCCCTTGACCAAGGACTCGCTCATTCGATTTGTCATGTTTTCAAAAGCCATTCTTGTCTCTTCGGCAGCTACAAATCGACCTTTTCGATCCTGTCCTAGTGATTCTTACCTGATTCCGCGACAGTTGCGTTACAATCCTAGGATGTCACCTCATAAAGCGTCTTGACGATCAGCGCTACATGGTGGTCCCAAGTGTATTTCGCCAGCGCTTCCTTGCGGCTGGCGGCGCCGAGGCCGGGCCGCCAATCCGGATTCTCAAGGAGCAACTCGATGCCGCGCACGAGATCGGCGACGCTGCCCGGCTCGGTCATCAGAGCGACGGCGCCGGCAGGCAGGCTCTGCCCGCTGTCCAGCGTTGTAACGCGCGGGCTGCCGGCAAATATCTGACCGATTTGTGTAAGGTCGGAGGCGATGATTGGCCGAGCCATGGCCATGTATTCGAAAAGCTTTGTGGGAGAGCCAAAGAACGGGCTGCCATCGGCGTTGGCCACATGCGGCGATACGAAGACGTCTGAAGCAGCAAGGTGCAAAGGCGCCAGATGCTGCGGCACCAAGCCAGTCAGCGTGACATGCCCGGCGACCCCCTCGACCGACAGAATGCGTTGGACCTCTGCCATTTTGAGCCCGTCCCCGACGAGGAGGAAATGCGCCTTGGTCCGTTCAAGCAGATCCCGATGGCCTTGAACCAGGTTCACGATTGCCTGGGCGAACACGTCAACGCCGTGCCACATGCCGAAAGTCCCGATAAAGGTGATCACCGTCGCGTCCTCGGCGATGCCGTAACCCCGGCGCAAACCACGGATCTCTTCGATCGGGAAGCGGCCTGGATCGAAGACTTCCGGCTCGATGCAGTTGGGATAGCTGGCGATGCGGCGAGGCTCGACGCCGCGCTCGACCAGTTCGTCCCGCAACACGTCGGAGATCGTCACCACCACATGGGCGTGACGCAAGCACGCGTCTTCGGCCTTGAGGGCCAGGGCTCCCAGCTTGAGAGCGGCGCCCCAGTGCTTTTGCACCCACACTTCCGAGCCGTTGTACTCGATGACCAGGGGCACGCCGAAAGCGCGCGCGAGCTGCACGCCAACATAATTGCCCAGCGACAAGCGCTGATAGATGAAGGACAGCGGCTTGGATCCGAGGATCCGGCCCGCCTGTCGGCTGAAGCTCCGCTGGAAGCGATAGAGATTGACCTCGCTTGGCACACCATAGACCTGCGGCGGATCGATCTGAAAGAAAGCCGCCCTGTCGTTGACCATGACGGGCCGCTCCACTGCCAGCACGTTGAGACCTAGGCCGCGGCGCAGAAAGGCGTTGATCACGCCCGAAACGTGACCGACCGAGCCGCCTGCCTTGATGCCAAACCAGAGATTGGTCTTCAAATAGGCGACATCGCCGATCGCCGGCCTGGCGGTCTGCCGGTCCTGGCGCATGAGCCGTCCGAGCTCGAACCAGCACTTGAGCGCCGCCACCGCGCCCGCAACGGAGGCGAGCGCGGACCGGAACAACGAACCCAACGCGGCGAAGCGATGCAGTCGACGCCGCTGCAATCCTGGATCGATCACTTCGATGATGCGCGCATCGGCCGCGGCTGCGAGGGCACTCAGGAGCGGCAGCAGGGCACTGCTGTTGTCGTCCTCCAAAGGGATAATGAGGCGTTCCGCCCCAAGGTTTCGCAACTGGCGAAACATCTGGAATATGGACTTGCTGCGCAGTTCCGAGACCGTCAAGAACGTCAATGGCTGATCGAACAGGGCCTCGACACGCTTCCGATAGTCGCCCGAAAGGGGATAGGCAACCAGGGCGATGATCATGATGTTTCTCCAGGTTGAACGGATTTTCGGGCAACCATACCGGAAGAGCGATCATTTCGATCCTGGCTCATGGCCACGAGGACCATCAAAACCAGCAAAACGCCATAGGACATGGACAGCGCTCCGGCCGCGCCCACCGCTTGGTGGATCGGAATGAGATACCATGCAGCGCCGGCCATCGTCGCAGAGGCTCCGAACCAAGGCAGGAAAGTCCGCCAAGGCATGCCGCACGCCGCCATATATTGCGAGACGACGCTCGCCGCGCCCAGGAAAAGGCTGCCCGGCAACATAGCGTACACGACGGGCAGCGACGGTGCGAAATCCTGACCAAAGGCCAGACGAACAAACGGACCTGCAAGCAATGCTGCAACTATGCAGGAGAGCAACCCCAGCACGGTCACGAGCCTGGTGATGCGCAGCATCTCTCCATATCGCCCGGATTGCTGCCGGATGAAATGCGGAAAGACAACCAGCGAAATCGAGGTCGGCAGTATCGCCAGCGCGTCGCCAATTTGCACCGCAATGGAATAATAGCCGATCTCGGCATTGCCGGATGCGGCCTGGAGAATGAAAACATTAGCCCGGGCCACGCCATAGCCGATCAGAGTAATCAGAAAAGCGCGAAAGGAATAATTCAGTGACATCCTGAAGACATCCAGCCGCGGTCGCGGACTGAAGGCGCGTCTTCTGAGAAGCACGATTCCGGCGATAAGGCAAAACAGCAGACTGGCCAGGATCGATCCCGCCAGCAGGGTTTCCGGAGCGCCATTCAGCCACGCAGCGATGAGAATGGCTGGCACCACCGACAGGTTCGACCCGATTTGCAGCAGGTTGAAGGCGACCAGGCGTTGCATGCCGACCAGAAGATTGCTGAACAGCATGAAGAACAGGCTGCTGGTCCCAAGCAGCACGGCCAGGAGCATCAGCAGGTTGGGTGCCCGCTCCGGTCCGGTCACGATCGAGACAACGAGGCCGGCCACGATGAAGACCAGCAGCGAGAGCCAGGCGCTGTTGGCTGCCAGCGGACCGACATTGGATGGTTCGCGCGCAACGAAATAGGTGTTCGACGACGCAAAGCCAAGGCTGCCGAACTGGGTAACCAAGGTCGCCACCGTCAGGGCATAGAAATAAACTCCGCGCCCCTCGGGACCCAGAATGCGAGCGGTAATAATGGAGGTCGCAAGTCCGGCCACGAGGATAACGAGGCGCGTGAAGATGGTAAGCACCGCTTCACTGCCGATAGCACTGAACGATTTCGGCCAAAGCGACAGTCTCATCCCCCTAATCTCCCGGCACGAGGGCAAGTTGGAAGGGCCGAAGCGCGCCGGTTCTGCGCCAGACCAGGCGTTGCGTGGGGATGGCGATCCCGTATGAGGGAGAAACCCGGGCCGGTTCGATCTCGACAGTCCAATCCGCTTCGCCGTGCCAGCTGACAACGAAGGACTTGCCGCCCGCGGCAAGAAGCACCTTGCCCGGTGTGTCGATCCGCGCGTTGACGCCCACGGCAAGCAGCAGCGGTATCTCCACCGCATGCGGCGCGGATGACGGCGACAGGAACCGGTCTTCCATGGTCAGTCGGTGCGTCGCATGCTCGAGGCTGAGACGCCGGCGCACCCGGACCGGGGCAGCAAGACGCTCGTACCCGGAATGACTCCCCTCGAACACGTCTTCGGTGTTGCCCGGTCGCCATTCATGAACTTCCGGGACGGCATCATAGGTCAAATTCCATAAATTCTCAGGGCTGATGAAGCGGTTGATCTCCAGGCCGTCCAGCCGGGGGGTATTGTGGTAGGCGGTCGACCGGAACAGATTCCGGTCCACCGCCGAGGCTGTATAAAGATAGGCGCCGGCGTCAGTTATGAGATGGACATTTTCCAGGACTGCGTCAAAGGAGAGGCAATCATTGTGGCCGTGTCCACCGCGCCCGGCGAGCCCGATGGGTCCGCAATCGACAAATACATGGTCGCGGTCATTGGCCATGATATAATTGCCGCCCTGCGGGAAGGCCGCAGAGGTGCGCGGCCCGGGTCGTCGGCTGCTCATGGCCGCGGTCCGTTCAGGTCCGAACACAAAGAGCATCTCGGCCACGGGGCCGCCTCGATAGGCGACCGCCAAGGCCTCCGCGCCGAAGGTTTCCGCGATCAGGGCCACGAGATACCGATGGTCGTTGATCGGCTGCACGCCAAGCGGAAGCGTTCGCGCGTCATCGGCATCCCCCACGAGCGGCACCGTGCCATCGTCGCGCGCATAGGAAGCCGTGAATTCACCCATGGCGATGACGCGGCTGCGATAGTCTTCCGGTACAGGCAAACCCAGGGTGAGGCGAAAGATGGCCGGGAAGAGGAAAAGTTCGGCAACGAGGCGGTGGTAGGGCACCGACGCTTCGTAATCCACGCCATCGGGCGTCACTTGAAGCGGCAGTTCCTCCGAGAGTATTCGCCACCCGAGTTCGTGCCACCTTGGCGCATCCGTGCCCGCGCCGAAAAACAAGCCTGCGAAAACCAGTCCGGCAGCATCGGCGGTATAGTGATTGCCGTTCACCTCGGACTTTTCGAGGTTGCGTTCAACAAAGCGCCCATGGAGATAGAGGCTCGAAAGGAATTTTTCGCGAAACCCCGCATCCGCCCAGGCCGTGCTGTCATGAAGGGCGTGGAACATCCAGGTCCACGTCATGAGGCGCAGCGCCACATCCATGGTGCAGGACCAGTTGACGCTCATGGCATAGGGATTGGCGTCAATCCACTCCTCGATCACCGTCCGCACGCAGGTCGCGTATCGTTCGTCCCGATCCAGCAGATAGACCTGCGCCGCCGGCAACAGCCATTGCATGCGCGACAGTTCCCAGGGAAGCTTGACGTCGCTGGGCTTGTCGAGGTTGCTGTATTCGATGTCCTTGCAGAAACGTGGCGCCCAGCCGATGCCTGTCTTTATGTCCGTGTGCCAGTCGATCGGCGTGCCAAGCTGGACATCCACCGCTCCGAGCAGGGTGACCCGGCGCGCCAGCGCCGCTTCGGCCCTTTCGCGCAGCAGGGCAGCCTCGGCCTCCGGGAGATGTGCACGCCAGTTGATACCGCGTGGCAGTATGAAGGGCCTGGCGGCAAGATCGCGCCAGAGCTGATCCATGGATGAGGCCCCGAGTGCTGCCAGGAGTTGGCGCTCGCCGAAATTCCTCGCCAGGCGCGGCGCCGAAAACCGTTGTCCCTGCGCCGCTGCTTCATGCACAAGTCTTTGCCAGACAACACGCGGCGGCTTCCGGAGCGCGCGCCGCCCCAGATCAACAATGCGTGCGAGACGCTTCATCAGCGATCAATCCAGTAATCATACCAGGAAGCGACATTGAAGAGGGTCCAGATATAAAGACTGTTGTCTTCCTTGTTCGACTGGTGCGCCGCGATCATGCGTTCGATCTCGGCGCGCTTGAAGTACCCCTGATCCAGAAGATGCGAGCCAAGGATGACGTCGCGGGCGGTATCGCCGAAGCTGCCGCGCAACCACTCGCTCATGGGTGCCCCGAAGCCCTGCTTCTTGCGGTAGATAAGGTCGTGCGGCAGCAGATCCTCGACCGCCTTCTTCAGCAGGTATTTTGGCTCGTTGCCCTTGACCTTCCATTTCTGCGGAATGTCCATCGAGAATTCGACGAGTTTATGATCGAGGAACGGGACGCGGGCTTCAAGCGAACTTGTCATGGTGATCTTGTCGACGCGCATCAGCAGAAGTTCCGGCAGCCGCAGCCGGAACTCGTTGTAGATCATGCGCGTGAGTGGGTCCTGGCCGGGATGCGCCGCGTCGAATGGCTCGAGGAAGGACTTGATGACATTGAAGGTATCTGTCTCCTCGTAGGAGGACGGCAGAAGGCCGGTGGCGCGCATGTCGGGATCGACGTGACACGGCTTGAAGGCCCCGGCATTGACCAATTCCTGCTTCATGCTCTCCCAGAAGACGGTCGCGCCGCTCCAGAAATGCTCGCGATTGCGCGCGGCCCGGTCAATGATGTCCGCATAGACGCGCAAAGAAGGCCGCATCCTGGCGGCCAGGCCCGCGACCCCGGCCACGCCATGCTGGGCAAAGCCCGGCAAGATTGACCGGAACGGCTGCCAGTAGCGCCGGTAAAGATCGAGATAGCCCATATAGCCGGAGTAGCCGCAGAACTGTTCATCGGCGCCTTCGCCAACCTGGATCACGGTGACCCCGTTGTCCTTGGCAAGCTTGGAAACGAAGTGGAGCGGGATGCAGACCCAGTCCGCGATCGGCTCGTCCTGATGATGGACCAGCGTCTCGAGATAGCCGATCATGTCGGCTTCCTGGATCAGGATTTCGTGATGCTGCGTTTTGTACTGGTCGGCGATGCGCCGCGCATGGTCGAGTTCATTGAGATGCTGGTGGTCGCTGAAGCCGATGGTGAAGGTGCGCACCGGCCCGTTGCTGTGCTTGCTCATCAGCGCCACGTTGGTCGACGAATCGACGCCGCCGGAAAGGAAAACGCCGACCGGAACGTCGGACATCATGCGCTTGGCGACCGCATCCTCAAGCCGGGACCGGATGCCCGTCACATAAAAATCCTCCAGCGCCTTGTCGGACAGGTTGCTGGTTTCGGAAGGGTCGATGCCCGCGCCAGGCACGGCATCCCAATAGCGCCCCGACGTGATCTTGCCCTGCTCTACCTCGAGCCAATGACCGGCAGGCAGCTTCCAGATGCCTGCAAACATGGTTTGCGGCGCCGGAGATGTCAAAAAACTCAGGTAGTGATAGAGCGCCATCGGGTCGATCGCGCGGCCCACGGCAGGATGTTCAAGCAGCGACTTTATTTCCGAGGCGAAGACGAAGGTGCCATCGGCAACCGAAAAACACAGCGGCTTGACACCAATGCGGTCCCGCGCCAGCGACAATTTGTGCTTCTTTTCGTCCCAGATGGCGAAGGCATAGTCGCCCTCGATCCGGTTCAACAGCTCCGCCAAACCCCAGTGGCGGAATCCGTGCAGCAGCACTTCCGTATCGGAATGGTCGGTCATGAAGCTGATGCCGGCCTGGCGAAGTTCGGCGCGCAATATCGCGTGATTGTATATTTCGCCGTTGAAGGTCACGGTGAGGTCGCCGCCGTCATGCATCGGCTGGTTGGCGGCCTCACTGAGATCGATGATCGAAAGCCGCCGATGGCCAAGCGCGGTGCGCCCGTCCGCGGACATCCACGCCCCGCCGCCATCGGGACCGCGATGCCGCATCACATCGCGCATGCGCAGCAATACGTCCTGATCCACAGGCGCTGTATTCCTGTAGTTGAAAATTCCCGTTATGCCGCACATATCATCTTCCAATGGCTGCGGCGGTCGCCGTGTTTGACGCCGCCGATCAAGTCACGTTTTGCACTACGTCTTCGCAATCTGCGATTCGACGGCAAGGGCAGCACGACTGACTTCGAGCTGCTCCTTGAGCGATATCGGCCAGGTTGAGGGCGACTTCATGGCTGCTGCAAGAGCTTCCAGTTCCTCGAACTGTCCCTTCTGCGCGGACCCGGCCGACCAGCTCGCCTTCTTGAGGCCGGAAAACCGGACTGACTGATAGTCATCAAGCTCGGCCACCTTGCCGTCAGCGAAGACGTCCATCCTCTCCTTGGGATGAGACTTGTCGCCGAGCGCGGTGTAGGTGAGCGAACAGACCGATCCATCCTCGAAGCTTAGGACGGCGGTGAAATTGTCATTGCGCCGCCACTGATTGCCCTGGGGCTGTATGGCCCGCGCTGTCACGTCAACGATGGGGGCGCCGACAAGCGCCCTGAAAGTATCGTAGATGTGGCAAGCTTCGCCGATATTCCGCCCGCCGCCTTCTTCCGTATGGACCCAGTGGTCGGTGGGTATATAGCCCGCATTCATTCGGTAGGTTGCCATCAGCGGCGTCGACCGTTCGGCAAAGCCCTTCTGAATGGCGCGGATGGCCGGGGAAAACCGGCGATTGAAGCCGGTCATCAGGAGGGGGCCCTTGCCGGCAGGCAGTCCGTTGTAGAAGTTTTCGATCGCGGACAGTTCGTCTTCGGTGAGGGCCAGCGGCTTCTCGACGAATACGCTCTTTCCCGCTTCCAGCGCCTTGAGCACCATGGGAGCATGGAGATTATGGCGCGTGGCGATGATAACGAGGTCGATATCGCCATCGGATAGCAGCTCGTCGTAGTCAGTCGTCGCGAAATTGGCCTCGTACTGAGTCGCAATGGCCTTGGCGTTTGACCCGGTCCGGCTCATCACGGCGCGAAGCCGGAAATGCTCGCGGAGTTTGACCATGTTGGGCAGGTGCATGCCTTGCGCGAATCCGCCGGCGCCGGCGAGGCCGACATTGATGGTGTCGCGGCTGACAGGAGTCGACCGCAATTCGACGCGACGGGTGACCGGCGCCTCTTCGTCGTATTTGAGCAGGACGATGAGTTCGTTGCGCTCTTTGTTCTTGAGCGCTGAATAGGCAGCGTCGGCCTGGTCCACCGGGAAAGGTTCGGCGATCAACCCTTCAAGGTTTATCGCACCGCTAGCTATCAGATCGAGATAGGCCGCCATGTTGCGGTTCTCGGTCCAGCGCACGAAGGCGATGGGGTAGTCCTGGCCGCCTTCTTCATAAGCGGGATCATAGCGGCCCGGGCCATAGGAGGTCGACACCAGGAAATCGAGTTCCTTGGCGTATATGTCCGAGCGCTTGAGGCCCAAGCCGACATCACCCACCAGGATGGCCCGGCCTTTCTTGCGGCAGGCCTGGAAAGCCTGACTGATGACCTCGTCGCTCGGCGTCGCGGCCGTGACAATGACGGCGTCGGCGCCGTAGCCATCGGTCAGGCGCCGCACCTGGGCAACATAATCCTGATCGGTTGGATCGATGGTGCGCCAGATCCCCTTGTCGCGGGCCAGCTTGAGCCTGTCCTGGGCAATATCGGTGCCGATGACGCGGCAGCCGTTGGCGGTCAGCATCTGCGCCGTCATTTGCCCCAGAACGCCGAGGCCGACGACGACGACAGTTTCGCCAAGGGTGGGAGCGGCACGGCGCACGCCCTGCAGCGCAATGGCGCCGAGCGTTACGGTGGAGGCATGCTCGCTGCTGACCTGGTCAGGAATGCGGACGGCCAGGTTGACCGGCACATCGATCAGTTCGGCATGGTTGGCGATGCCCGCGCCGGCGCAGGCGACGCGGTCGCCGACCGAAAACCCCTCGACCCGCGAGCCCAAGGCAATGATCCGGCCGGCAGCGGAATAGCCCGTGGGGCTCCCCGCCGAGAGCTTGCCGCGAACGCGGTCCATGGTGCGCTTGACACCCTGGTCGCGCATCATCTCCAAAACCCGCGCCACGTTTTCAGGCTGTTTCAGCGCGCGCCGATAAAGCGGCATGCCGGACATCGAAACGCCGGAGAGTTCCGTCCCGGCGCTGATGCACGAATACTCGACCCGCACCAGGATGTTCCTGTCTCCAACATGCGGAGCCGGCACGTTTTCGACAATAACGCCGCCGCCCTTGATTAAAACCTGTTTCAACGCCACGCCCCGCAAGTGTCAATGATGTGCTTGCCTTCAAGCAGGGTGCGATCAATCGAAAGAAACGGCTTGTGTTTGACGAAAACCACGACAATGTCGGCAGCCCTGACGGCCTCGTCGACACCGACAAAGCGTAGCCGATCATAACCCTGCAACGACTTGGGCAATTCATCGACATAGGGCTCGACGACCAGCAGTTCGCCGAGGTCGATATCGGCGAGGCGCTTGACAATATCAAGCGAGGGGCTTTCCCGCAGATCATCGATATCTGCCTTGAACGCAAGACCCAGGCAGGCAATACGCGGCTGAGCAAAACCCTTGGCGGCGTCGACAATTTTTTCGATCACGTGATGCGGCTTGTAGTCGTTCACCTCGCGGGCAGTACGGATCAGCCGCGCTTGATCGGGAGCCGAATGGACAATGAACCAGGGATCGACCGCGATGCAATGGCCGCCAACGCCGGGGCCGGGCTGAAGGATGTTGACGCGCGGATGCCGGTTGGCGAGCGTGATCAGTTCCCATACATCGATGCCGAAGCGCTCCGCAATCACCGACAATTCGTTGGCGAAGGCGATATTGACGTCGCGGAAGGAGTTCTCCACCAGTTTGCAGAGTTCGGCTGTGCGAGCGTCCGTCTGCAGGCATTCGCCGGTCACGAAAATCTTATAGAGCGCGACGGCCATCTGCGTGGCCTTCACGCTGAGGCCGCCAATCACCCGGTCATTTTCCACCAGTTCGCGCATGACATGACCCGGCAGAACGCGCTCCGGGCAATGGGCAATGTGGATGTCGGCTTCGTCGCCGGCCTGGTGCGAGAAAGTCAGGTCGCTGCGGGCAGCGGCCATCCATTCCGCCATCTGCTCCGTCGCACCGACCGGCGATGTCGATTCGAGGACAACGAGATTGCCGGGCTGGAGCACCGGCGCGACGGTATTGGCGACCGCCTCGATATAGCTCAGGTCGGGGACATGAGCGTCCTTGAATGGCGTCGGCACCGCGATGAGGAAGGCATCGGCCGGCTGCGGTGTCGTGGTCGCGCTCAGCTTCCCGGTCGTCACCGCGGCATGCACCACCATATCAAGATCGGGCTCCACGATGGTCACCGCACCCTTGTTGAGGGCATCGACCACGCGCTGATTGACATCCACCCCAATGACTTGAATTCCGCGGGAGGCCAGCACGGCCGCCGTTGGCAAACCTATGTAGCCGAGCCCGACAACACTTACTTTTTCAAACTTCATGACGGCTTTCCAAGTGTTCGACGATCTTCCGGCTGGCAGTTCCGTCGCCGTATGGATTGTGCGCCCGGCTGAAAGCGCGATAGGCTTCCGCGTCTTCGAGAAGACGCACCGTTTCGTCGACAATCGTACGGTGGTTCGTCCCCACCAACAACACAGTCCCAGCCTCGACCGCCTCCGGGCGTTCAGTCGTTTCGCGCATAACAAGAACAGGTTTGCCCAGAGAAGGACCCTCTTCTTGTATTCCACCAGAGTCGGTCAGGATGATATGGGCTTTCTTCATGAGCGCCACGAATGGCAAATAGTTCATCGGCTCGACCAAACGAATCGCCGGTTTCGCGCCCAAGAGCCGATTGACAGGCTCGCGGACCTGCGGATTGAGATGAACTGGATAGATGATTTCGATATCGTCACGATCAGCCAATTCGGCGATCGCATTGCACATCCGCTCGAACCCGGCACCGAAGCTCTCGCGACGATGGCCAGTGATCAGAACGAGCCGCTTGCCGGGATCGATTTGCGGCATTTCCCGCGCAACGTCGGCGGCCAGCGCCGGGTCATTGTCGAGGCGGGCGCTGGACCACAGCAGCGCATCAACCACGGTGTTTCCGGTGACCAGAATGTCGTCCGGATTGACTGCCTCAGCCAGGAGGTTCTGCCTTGCACTCTCGGTCGGCGCGAAATGCAGGTCGCAGACAGCCGTGGCGACTTTGCGATTGATTTCCTCAGGCCAAGGGGAATAGCGATCACCCGTCCTGAGCCCAGCTTCCACGTGGCCGACAGGAATGCGCTCGTAATAGGCGGCCAGCGCCACCGCTAGCGTGGTGGTGGTGTCACCATGGACGAGCACACGGTCAGGCTTGACCTCCCGGAGCACGCCTCGCATCCCCCTGAGCACCTTCTCGGTAACATCAAACAGGTCTTGTCCGGGCTGCATTATGTCGAGGTCGAAGTCAGCCTTTATGCCGAAGACGCTATTGACTTGATCCAGCATGGCACGGTGCTGCGCAGTTATGCACACAACACTTTTGATAACTGAGGATTTTTCCAGCTCCATAACCACTGGAGCCATTTTGATCGCCTCTGGCCTTGTTCCAAATACGGAAAGTATCGTTTGGGCCAATTTAGCGTCCTGTAGCAAATAATCACGGATTGATCAGGCGGCGTATATATGGTGTCCAAAGATACGTCAATTCTGCGGCCTGCCTTTGAACCCACGCGACGCGCCCCGCCAAGTTCGACCATTCATGGCTTGAATTTTCCTATTATGATCCCCTGACCGGGAGAAGAAGAGTTCCATGAAGGCATCGAAGTTCAGCGAGGCGCATATTGCGTTCGTTTTGTAGCGGGCTGATGACGCCGCGGCGGTTGCCGAGGCCGCAAGGTCGGCGTGAGCCAGGCGACGTTATACAGTTGGCGCAAGAAGTGCTCCGGCCTGATGCCATCGGAGATGATGCGCCTGCGACAATTATGGGGTTCGTATCATGGCTCATGCGTCTTAGCTGGTTGCAACCAACAAGGTTTTGTGTGTTTTGTGCATATACTTCCTTGATCGGAGAACCTCCATGAATGCCAGCAATGAAGCCGCACGCGGAACGTGGGAGAGAAAAGCGGTCGGTCAGGATCGGGCGAATGGTGCTGTGGCCGGAAGTCCCGAGTATTTCGAGCGCATCCGCGCCTATCGCTACGGATATGAAACCCCCTTCATAATTGAGACTTTCAGATACTCCACCATGAAAGGAAAACGCGTACTCGAGATAGGGGTTGGAAATGGCATCGATGCCGTCGAGATGATGCGTCACGGCGCAATTTACACAGGCCTCGATATCACTCGCAATCATCTCGAATTGACGAGGCAGAACATTGACAACAATGGCCTTTCAGATCAGTTGGCGGGTTTGATCGAAGGCGACCTCATGGACACTGATATCCCCGACCGCTTTGATGTAATCTATTCATTCGGCGTTCTTCATCACATCACACACGAGAGCGACTATCTGACGAAGCTAAAGTCCTTGCTCTCCCAAGATGGCGAACTGCGCATTGCGGTCTACTCAAAATACAGCTTTTTCAATGCCTATATGATCGTAACATGGTTCTTACGGGCGCGCGGACGGTCTCTCGATGACTGGCGTTCGCAGACCGCGGAACATTCCGAGCCCGGCAATCCGGTTACCATCAAAATACGTTCACGCAAGGACGTGCAGAAGACACTGGAAAAGTCCGGCTTTCGCGTTGTCCGTTACGAAAAACGTGGCTTTGTTCAGAATTACATTCCGGTCGTTGGCAAGCACCTCAAACCAAATGGTCCGGTTCTCACAGCCTTAGCCAAAGCATTGGGTTGGTATCATTGTTTTACGTGCAGCCATTTATCTGAGAATAAATAGGATATGTATTTTCTAATTTTGCAAATTCAGAAAATTCAATTCACCCGTTTTCCTCCCGCCAACCCGCCCGTTCCCCGGATGTGGGCACTCGACACCGCGGGGATTAAACGGTAGACGCATCGCGAAGTTCAGCCATTTCCATGGGGACTTGTCAGGTGGTCAACGGCTCGGGGTGGCCTCTCGTCTTACCACTAGTGCGGATGGCTTCATGTATTTAAACAGAACTCGTTCTGCTCGCCCTGGGACAACGGACTGGCTGCTTCCCTGTTTGACGGCAATGGTCCTTGTCGGGATCGGGGCATGGCAACAATTCGGATTCTCCCTGGACGTGGGCGAATTGGCCTTCTTCAAGAATGCCTATGATGAAGACACCTATACGCTTTTTACCGTAATCATGGAGGAGCAAAGGCTCGACCGGCTCCTTTCGGCAACGCTGATCCGTCTATTCAAGGCTTGGACGGGCGAGTACGATCTGGCTTTCATTCTCGCCGATACCCTGTTGCCGGCAACGGCGTTCCTGTCATGCTGGTATCTGACGGGACGGCTTTTCCGAAGCGCGGAACTGCGGACATTCTGGGCGCTCGCGATTCTGTTTTCCCCGGATCTGTTTTCCCTGGGGAGCGCTGCCTCCCCAACCGCGAGCCTGTTTACCCTCTCGTCTTTCAAGGCGCTCTTTGGCGGGATGGGGTCGGTACTGGTGCCGCCCATCGAGACATCCTATCTCAATATCTTCAGGACATTCGAGCCGCAGATCGCCTATGTCGTCGGGTTCTTGTTCCTGGGTCTGCTTCTGCGGCTTTTTTTCAGCCGTTCCGGCAAACCGCGTTGGAGGGAACTGTTTCTACTAGGCCTGGTTCAGTGTTTTGTGCTGATGATCTATTCGATCGTCGGCTATCCGCTCATTGCGCTTGAGTTTTATGTCGCCCTGATCCTGTTCGTAGCGGGAGCGCGCAAGGTGGCGTTCGTGCTCCTGGCCTATTTCCTGATTTCGCTTGTGGTTGTGAGTGTTGCCGCATCCCGGTTGCTCGATGGCCAAAGCCTGGTCATCGCCAGCCGGCTGCCGAGCATCGGCACATCGACGGTTGGTTCGTTCGCCTTGTGCCTTGTCATTTTCACCCTTCTCGCCAGACGCCGATTCGCCGACAGCAGTCTCTGGCTTTCGCTCGGTGTCACCGGCCTACCCGTTCTCCTCATGAACCAGCAGATCATCACCGGTTTGATGGTCAGCACCAAGGATTGGGAGCGCTACATCAATCATCCCCTGCTGGTTATCGGCGCCGCGATCTTCTGTTCGGCGCTGCCGAAAACGGAAAACTGGGTGGAGCCCAAAGCCGCGCGAATTTTTGCCGCGGGCTTGATATCCCTCAGTGTCGGGATCTTGCTGTTCTCCATTCAGGGAACCTGGCAGACCCGGGATTACTGGGCCTCCATCAATGAAAAGAGCCTGGCCATGACGCGGACGATCGAACTGGTCTCCCAGCGCTCGAATGGGGAGGTGATCCTGGTTCTTGACGAAGTATCATTGGCTCCGCTGATTGCGGTCCGCAGCGGCAGAGACCAGACCTTTCTTGTCGACTACACAACCAATTTCACCGATCCGATTCCGTCGTCCACGGCCGCCGATTACAAGGTCTCCGACAACGGATTCAACATGTTCGAATATTGGCGCCTCGCGGCGAAATCGCCCGATGTGGTTGAGACCCTGTTGCGAACAGAAGCCCAGTCGCGGGCCGGGTTCTACTCCGGTTTCTTTTTCAATCTGTGCGATTACTGGTATCCCTGTTCGGACAATAGAACGGTCAAGGTCGAGCTCATTCAATCTCTTATCGGGATTGTCGTGGAAGCCTATGAAGCATATCTCGGCGAGCATCGCTCGCGCTCCAATCGCAATTACCTGCTGGTCACCACGGATCCGACCCGAGGCACATTTGACCGGCACTTCCAGCCGGATGCCGTTGCCTCAGCGCGCGCCGGCAGCGTAACGGCCTATGCGTTCGAGCAGGTTCTCGAATAGGCGTCTGTCGCCGTGTTTCCCGGCTGCCTGTCAGGAAGATCCTGCCAGCGCTGGTATGTGGTTTCTCGATGATTGGCCACAATTGAAAAGCAGGTCAACGATGGACACCGCGGGTTCGAAGCCGCCGTGTATCTGCGGATAGGGCCGCAGCGCTGCATAGGAAAACCATTCGACGGTGACATGCGCGTCGGAAAAAGCCTCTTCATCCAGATAAGCGCGCGCCGCCGGCCCGGAGACATAGGTGGAGCATTCGACGGCCTTGCACAGATCGACGAGCCGTTGTGTCTTGCCGTCTCCGGTTTCGTAGTCCCATGACCAGCTGATGGACGTCTTGATTCCAAGATAGCCGCAGATGACGGCGATAAGGGAGGCGTTGATCCGTGAGAGATTCGTCTCGCGGGACTGATAGCAGGGCTTGAGCAGCGCCGAGATTTCGTCGAAATGGGGCGCCTTGCGGTAAGTCTCTTCCAGCCGATTCCAATGGTCTGTTGCCCAATCCGCGTCGGAGGCCTCAACCTCGCAGATGTTTCGCCGTATGCGGTTTTTCTTCGGGACCGGGATGGTCAGCCACTTGGTCCCGGAGGGCGTCCGGATCATGTTGCGGTTTCGCCAGTCGCCGTGGCTGAACTGCACGTCATCATAGAAAATAAATTCATCGACCGAGGCAATCAGATCAAAATAGCCGCGCCAGGGAATATAGGCCGACTGGAGAATTGCGGCTTTTTTCATCGGACTTCCTAAAGGGCCAGCACTTGGCGTGAACCGGCAGTCATACCATTGTGAGCCAGGCCTGCTGCCAGCTCGGCCATCTTGGCAAATCAGCGGCCGGTCGGCCCTTCCCACCACCACCGGTTCTGAAGATACCAGGTCACGGTGTGGGCCAGACCGGTGTCAAAATCGTGCCGGGGAGACCACCCCAGTTCCGACATCAGCTTGGAGGCGTCGATGGCATATCTGAGATCGTGCCCCGGGCGATCGGCGATAAACGTGATCAGGGTCCGGTAGCTCTTCCCCTTCATCGGCTGCAACTCGTCAAGTAGATCGCAGATGCCTTCGACGACTCGCAGATTGTTGCGTTCATTGCCGCCGCCGACATTGTAGCGCTCGCCGGGCCTGCCATTCCACAAAATGAGATCCAGCGCCGCAACATGATCATCGACATGAAGCCAGTCGCGAATATTGGCGCCCTTGCCGTAGACCGGAAGCGACTTGTGGCCCAGGGCTCTGGTGATCATGTGCGGGATTAGTTTCTCGACGTTCTGGAACGGCCCGTAATTATTGGAACAATTGGAGATGAGAACCGGCAACCCATAGGTGCGATGCCAGCTCGAGACCATAAAATCGCTTGCCGCCTTGGAGGCGGAGTAGGGAGACGAGGGATTGTAGGGCGTTGTTTCGTGGAACAGGCTGCCGTCGTCCTCCAGGTCGCCGTAGACCTCGTCGGTGGACACATGCAGAAACCTGAAGTCCGGACTGGACCCGCAGGACCGCCAGTGGTCGACCGCGGCGTTCAGCAGATTGACGGTTCCGACAACGTTGGTCTGCACGAACACATCGGCATCGGCTATCGAGCGATCCACATGGCTTTCCGCGGCCAGGTGCAGCACCGCATCGGGTTTGAAATCATCAAGGATTGCGAGGATTTGAGCGCGATTGCAGATATCGGCCTGCTCGAAACGATAATTCGGCATGTTCTCGATTGTGCGCAGATTGTCCGTGTTGGCCGCGTAGGTCAGCTTGTCGATGTTGCAAACCATGTGGCCTGCCCCGACGAAATTCCGGCAGGCAGATGATCCGATGAAGCCGGAGCCTCCGGTGACAATCAGCCGCTTTGGTCCTGCGTCGGTGCTCATGCCGCAATCTCGCGCAACACATCGACAACCGCCGCGCTGACGAAATCCACGGTTTGTGGGGCGATGTCGGAATGCATGGGCAATCGCACCAGTCGGGCAGCCGCATCCTCGGTGATTGGACATCCGTCCGGGGTCTTGCAGAATTTTCGTCCGGCGGGAGATGAGTGAAGCGGGACATAATGAAACGTGCACTGTATGCCGCGAGCCTTCATGGCCTCGAGGAAGCCTGGTCGCAGCTCGGCCCGTGGCAGCAGGATATGGAAAATGTGACCGTTCGGAACAGCCTCCGCCGAGATCTCATCTGGTAGTTCCAGCCCCCGGTCGGTGGCGGCCTGCAGGTTTGATCTGTACCGCTTCCAGGCAGAAAGCCGAGACGCCGTGACGTTTCCGATTGCGCCAATCTGGCAGGAAAGAAACGCGGCCACGAGCTCCGATGGCAGATAGGACGATCCGACGTCGACCCAGCTGTACTTGTCGGTGCGACCCTGCAGGAAACTGCGCCGATTGGTGCCTTTTTCGCGCAGCACCGCCGCCCGGCCTTCATAGGCAGGATCGTTTACAAGAAGGGCTCCGCCTTCGCCCGAGACAATATTCTTGGTCTCATGGAAACTGAGGGCCGAAAGCTGGGAATGGGTTCCTGCCGGCTTGCCCTTGTAGGTCGACCCCAGTGACTGTGCCGCGTCTTCGACCACGACTATTCCCCGTGACGCTGCAATGGCGTTGATTGCGTCCATATCGGCCGGCCGGCCGGCATAATGGACGACCACGATGGCCTTTGTCCGAGGGGAGATCAGGGGCTCTATCTTTCCGGCGTCAATATTCATTGTCCCGGACTCGACATCGACGAAAACGGGGGTGGCGCCGCGCAACACAACGGCATTTGCGGTCGATGTGAACGTGAAAGAGGGCATGATGACTTCATCGCCCGGTCCGAGGTCGAGCAGCAAGGCCGCCATTTCCAGAGCGGCCGTGCAGGAATGCGTCAAAAACGCCTTGCTGCAGCCAAAGAGCCGTTCCAGTTCATTCTCGCACAATCCGGTGTAATGGCCATCACCGCTCAAATCACGGCGGGCAATCGCGTCGGCGATTGCCTCCAGTTCCAGACCGGTGACGAATGGCTTGTTGAAGGGGACCTCAACCATACTGGCGCACCTGGTTCACCAGTTCCACCAGCGCCGCGCCATAGGACGACTGCCCTTGCCGCTCGGCAAGCGCCGACAGCTGTTCGAGATCGATCAATCCATGCCGGAACGCCAGTTCTTCGGGGGACGACACCAGCAATCCCTGACGGTCCTGCAGGGTCTTTACGAATTCACCGGCCTGATGAAGGCTTTCATGCGTGCCGGCATCGAGCCAGGCAAAGCCGCGGTAAAGCGTTTCCACGCTCAAATTGTCTGTTTCAAGA
The DNA here is from genome assembly GCA_000961635.1 of Hoeflea sp. BRH_c9. GTDB lineage: Bacteria > Pseudomonadota > Alphaproteobacteria > Rhizobiales > Rhizobiaceae > Hoeflea. Next base: position 27,146 of record LADQ01000060.1, read on the forward strand.
TATCTTTGGAGTATCGACACGATCTCGATCTCGCCGCGCTTGGAGGGAACCACCTCGTCGGCATAGTCGCAAGCCCGGCCATCGAGAAAATAGAGACCCGTGATGGCCCAGCGCGAGCGCGGTTTCTCGGGCTTTTCCTCGATCGACAACGGACGGTGGTCTGGGTCGAGCTCGACGACGCCAAAGCGCGATGGATCGCGAACAAGACTGGTGAAGATCGTGGCGCCCGGGTTTCCCGCCGCATGATCGAGCAGGTTCTTGAGCCCATGGCCGAAAAAAATGTTGTCGCCCAGGATCAGGACACTCGGCGCGCCATTGAGGAAAGCGCGCCCGATGCGGTAGGCGTCGGCCAAACCGCGCGGCTGGTCCTGCACCGCATAGGAAAAACTCATGCCCCACTGCGAGCCATCGCCCAGCAACCGGATGAAGGCATTGCGGTCTTCCGGGGTCGTGATGAACAGCACCTCGCGGACGCCGGACATGATCAGGGTCGCAATCGGATAGTAGATGAGCGGCTTGTCGAAGACCGGGAGCAACTGCTTGGACACGCCGAGCGTGAGTGGAAAAAGACGGCTCCCCGAGCCTCCCGCAAGGACAATGCCCTTGCGGGGTTGCTTGTTGCGGCCATCTTTTGACATGCTCATCTTAAACTACCCAATTCCAACCCAGAACCATTCAATGCCAGACCGTAAGGCGCATGCAGTCAAGCTCGCTGCGTGCCGATGCCGCTTCCACACCATTGCACATGACGGTGCGTGGAAGATCGCGTTAAAGCTTGTATAGGCAAACGGGACCGGCAGACAACTTCGATATTCCAGGATTAGGAAGAACGGATCTGGAGACTCGCGTGACGGCAAGCAGATCCCGGCAAGGCAGGCAAGCTGGAGACTTTTGAATTGGCCGAGGCTTGATAACAATCACCTATCCGCCTACAAAATTCGCCATTAAGATGGTCGCCGATCGGATCGATCTGCGAGGGCGCCGATACAAGTTTTCCCAACCCTGCTTATTGCACTTTAACGGTGAGCAGATGCGGCTCCTTTTTGAAGTTTCTTGGCCGACGGGTGGAAACGGGTTACACACGTGGCTTATGGCGAACATGAACTGGAAGCGAGCTGTTCCCCGCTGCCCGTGGCATGGTCGGCAAACTTCCATGCTATGGGACTTCACATCGAATCAGGCTCCTAGATCCAATCGTGCACCAAACTCCGATACTTGGTAAAATATGCAATAGCGGGCCAGAGGCCGCCGAAAAGTCGAGGTTCGTGGATTGAAAAAACTATCGGTGGTGGCCACACTTTATAATTCTTCCGCCTATGTCGACGAATTTTGCCAGCGCGCGTCCAATGCAGCCCGCCAGTTGGCAGACGATGACTTCGAGATCATTCTGGTCAATGACGGGTCGCCAGACGACAGTCTGCCACGGGCGGTCCAGCTGGCCGAGACCGATCCTCATATTGTAGTTGTTGATCTCTCCAGGAACTTTGGCCACCATAAAGCAATGATGACCGGCTTGATGCACGCGACTGGCGATCACGTGTTCCTCATCGACAGTGACCTGGAGGAAGATCCGGAATGGATGATACCATTCTCGTTGAAGATGCTCGAAGAGCACAGTGATGTTGTGTACGGGATCCAGGGGCCACGAAAAGGCGGGTGGTTCGAGCGCATTTCTGGCGCTGCCTTCTATAAGCTTTTCCGATTTTTGAGCAAAGTCGACGTGCCAGCCAATCTTACAGTCGCCCGACTTATGACACGAAGATACGTGGGCTCCCTGACGAGACACCAGGAGACAGAGGTCTTTTTGGCGGGCCTTTGGGCAATAACCGGTTATCGGCAAACACCGTTCACGGTGGCCAAGCGCAGCTCAAGCCCCTCCACATACACCTTCCGCAAAAAGATTTCACAGCTCATCAATTCGATAACGTCGTTCAGCAATGCGCCTCTCAAAGGTATATTTTATAGTGGTTGCGCCATCTTGGGGGCATCAGGACTGTTCAGCGCATATCTCGTCTTCAACTGGGTTTTCTTTGCGAAACCGCCCAGTGGCTATACCTCGCTGATGGTCTCGATCTGGATCCTGGGCGGATTGATCGTGGCCTACCTGGGCATCATTGGAATGTATCTGTCAAAAATATATTCTGAAACCAAACGTCGGCCATATTCGATTGTGCGGGGCGTTTTCAGTAACGGGTCCTGGCGCGATTCCGGAGGAAACTTGGACCCATGAAAAAAGTCATCGTTTTTGGAGCGTCCGACGCGGCCCAACTGGCGCACTACTATTTCACCAATGATACCGACCACCAGGTTGTCGCATTCACCGTAGATGCCGAATTCATGCCCGAGGATCGCATTTTCTGCGGATTGCCGGTGGTTCCATTCGAGACTGTATCTGAGGAATTTCCTCCTGGATCCCACCTTATGTTCGTAGCGCTGGGGTACTCCAGATTAAACCAGATGCGGAAGGAAAAATATTTCGACGCCAAGCAATTGGGTTATTCATGTGCCAGCTACATAAGTTCCAAGGCTGCGATCCTGAATGATGGTGACATCGGCGAAAATTGTTTCATCCTGGAAAACAACACGATTCAGCCCTTCGTCTCGATCGGCAACAATGTGACGCTGTGGAGCGGAAATCACATCGGACACCACAGCCGAATTGATGATCATTGTTTCCTGGCATCCCATATCGTCGTATCGGGAAGGGTGACGATCGGAGAGGCTTGCTTTATTGGCGTCAATTCCACGCTCCGCGATCATGTAACGGTCGGAGCGAATTGCATCCTCGGAGCGGGTGTCCTGCTGCTTTCGGATGCGGCCCCGTCCGGGGTCTATGTGGGGACGGAAACCGAGCGTTCGCGTGTCCCGAGCCATAGGATGCGCTCTATCTAGTCGCGGCATTCACTTGCCATCAAACCATGGATCGATCGAAGGGATACCCCATGAAATGGCGGAAGCTTGGTTGGGTGTTTTGCGCCGACAAGGAGAGCGATTGGCTATATTCGCATGCGATGATTCCCATTGCCCGGCAGATGGATGGCGATTTGTTTCGCATCTATTTTTCCTCGCGGGATAAATGGAACCGCGGTCATGGCGGCTATGTGGAAATAGATATGAAGTCGCCCACCAAGGTGCTGCGGGTGAATGAGACGCCGGTCCTGGCCCCAGGGGAGCTTGGTTGTTTTGACGACAGCGGTGCTTTGCCGAATTCCATTGTGACGGTCGGCGATCGGACATTGCTGTACTATACCGGCATCAATCTCGGTGTGACCGTCAAGATCAGGAATTCGATTGGTCTGGCCGAGTGGAACGACTCAACACAGCTGTTTGAGCGGCGTTTCCTCGGCCCTGTCATCGACCGCACACGGAATTTTCCGCACTTCGTCGCGACCCCCGAGGTGATGTACGAGAACGGCCGCTTCCGGGCCTGGTTTACCTCGTGCATCGGATGGAAGAAGGAGGCTGACGAACCCAAGCATTTCTATCATCTGGAATATGCCGAATCCGCGGACGGCGTCGAATGGGAACGCAACGGAACGGTTGCCATCGGCCTCCAGGACCAGTTCGAATATGCCATTGGAGTGCCGCGGGTCTTGCGGGATAGCGAGGGCTACAAGATGTGGTTTTGTTCGCGCGCCACCCGGGACATCAGCACCTACCGCATTCGCTATGCGACTTCGCCTGATGGAATTGGATGGGATCGGCATGACAGCGAAGTGGGCATCGATGTCTCTGACTCGGGCTGGGATTCCGAGATGATCTGCTATCCGTTCGTCTTTGATCATGCGGGCGAGCGATACATGCTTTACAATGGGAATGGGTATGGAAAAACCGGCTTCGGCATAGCAATGCTCATTGATGAATAGGTATTGAGCCGCACGCTTCTGTTTCGGAGCAAAGCGATTGCTCCCGGTTTGTGTCAACAGTCGATATCCGTGTCCGCTACACACCAATTGAGAGTGTCAGGATTCCGCCGACAATCAGCATATTTCCAAGCAATGCTATCCACGTGAATTGCTCCCCCAAAACCAGAATGGATCCGATAAAGATAAGCGGGTAGGACAAAGCGGTGACGGGAAATGCCACCGACAGTGGCAGCCTGGATATTCCCGCATACCAACTCAGCGCAGCAGCTATCATGCTGACCAAGGCTGCCCAGAGGCGCCAATCTTTCAGGAGAATGAGCAAATATCCCGGCCAATGAATCGGAACGAGGGGGACTTCTCCATGAATGTTCAGGCGGCTTTTCACGATCAGCTGGGTGACGGTCAGAAGGCTGACTGACAACAGGATCAATGATATATCCGCAATTCTGGAGCTCATTTCACGACTTTCAGAAACCGGCTGCCACCAATATAAGGTGGCCCTCCGCGCACACGGAAATAGGTAGAGCTGCTGGAATAGAGCAACACCACATCAGGGGCAACCGCAATGATGATCGGCCCTCGCCACCTCCTCAGCCGCTCGGCCATCTGCAAGGGATTTGCGAAGCTGGTAGCGAAGTAAGATACAAGGGGTCGGGTCGCACGCGAATATCTGAAAATAAAATCGAAGGACCGGGTGTTGGATATCGGGTGCGGTCCCGGGACAATTATCGAGCACCTCCCCGAGGATATTGACTATCACGGCTACGATATGGAGCCGCGCTATATCGAAGATGCAAAAGCCCGCTACGGGTCGCGTGGGAAATTCGCGGTCAAGATGGTCTCCAAAGAATCCGATGACACCAATGGTTTTTTGATGTGGCGATAGCGACTGGCGTGCTTCATCATTGGCGGATACCGAGCGCGACACCTTGTTTGCCGGGGCGGCGAAGGTGCTGAAGCCGGGAGGGCGGTTGGTCACTTTGGACGGTGTGTATCAGGCTGGGCAGAATCCAATTGCCCGATTGCTGCTCAAGATGGACCGGGGCCGTTATGTCCGGCAGCGGTCGGCCTATATCGACCTCGCACGCAAGCACTTCAAGTCGGTTGAGACGACAATCCTGAACGACCTGATTGCTGTTTCCTACACCCACATCATCATGGAGATGAAGGATCAGCGATAGGCCAGGGACCTAGGCGGCCTTCCGGAAAACGCCCAAAAGGGACGTTCCCCATGGGAATGCCAGTTTGTGGCCGATTGGCGTCTCCGCCGAAAAGGCTGCGCCCAGCAGGAAATTGACGATCGGATGCGGAACCCGGCTCATTTTGTTTTGAATCGCGAGCTTTTCGTCCTCGCTCAGGTTGGATGGAGCGCTTTTCAAACGGGACAACCAATAGAGCGGGCTCAGGAAAAACATGAAATAACGTGCATCGACAAGTTCCAACCCGGTCGCTGATGCCAGTTTCGAAAAGTCCGATTTGGAGTAGCGGCGTTGGTGCTCCGACAACTCATCGCTGAAGCTCCAGAACGCTTGCAATGCCGGTACAGTCACGAACAAGCGTCCGCCTGGCTTGAGTGCATGCGCGACCTGCTTCAGCGCCCCGAGATCATCGGGGATATGCTCGATGACATCGAGAAGAAATACGGTGTCCCAGCGCGCGTTCCATTCAAGGTTCAGCAGATCTATGTGATACCGATCCGTAGCATCCGCTATCACATCCTCGGCTGCCTGCAAGGCCAGCAGCGAAGAGTCGGCAAGTGAAAGCTCGGCAAAAAGGGAGGGGTCTTTGTCTAACAGGTAGCGAACCCATCCGCCACATCCTCCGCCCATGTCCACTGCGGTTAGCCCGGGGTTCCTGTCAATATGTTGTTGCACGGATCGGAGAAGAAACCGGTGCCTCCCAATATACCAAAAATGATCGGCTTGCATTCGTTTCAGGATTTCAAATCCCGATTCCGCATACTCATCGTCCCGGTGCACGATCGGGGCAGCCGGTTTGAATATTCCCGTTTCATCTTTCGAGTAGCTCATCGGATTGTCGAATATTCGCCATGGTGTTGGAGTGGTCGCTCTGTCGGCACCAGATGCCAGTCCTGGGCAGTCTTGCGCCGTGTTTTCTTTAGGCCACGCATTCAGCTTGCCGGCAATGGATTGCAGGTCGGAAACTGAAATGCCAACGGTATCATTTGGCTAATCGAGACCCTTTCCGGAATACTCGGCTGTCATTCGGGTCTGTTGGCTGCCATGAGATAGCTCATGGAATTGGTCAAGCAAGACAATGAATTCGACGACACGGTGGAAAAGCAATTCGTTACCTGATGCTCGAAACCCGCTCGCAGATAAATTTCACTTATCTTTACCGAATCCGCTATGAAGTGCAACCGACAGCGGTCCGAAATATCCGCGCGTGGAAGCTGGCCCCCATCAAGCACTTTCGCCCTTGATGCCGGGCGGCCAGTCGTGGAAAAGACGAAGTCCACAGCCGGAAAGGCGCACAGGAGATCCCATGAAAATTGTCATTACGGGCGCATCCGGCTTTGTCGGTCGAAGCTTGGTTCGGTTTCTGGCCGAACAGGGGCACCGGCTGCTGCTTGTGGGGCGCAACCCGGAACAGCTGTCCAATGAGTTCGCCGCCCATGAGAGCTGCGGATATGATGACCTCGAGCTCCGTGCGCAGGGATGGGATCGCCTGGTCCACCTGGCTGTCGTCAACAACAATTCCGCGGCCGGCGCCGAGGAATTCCACAAGGTCAACGTCGACTTGACGATGGATGTCGCGCTCAAGGCGCAACGCGCGGGAATTTTGCGCTTTGTCAATGTCTCGTCGATTCACGCGCTCGATGAGGACAATGCGAGCGCCTATGCCGAAAGCAAGCGCGCGGCCGTGCGAATGCTGGCCTCCCTGACGGGAATTGATGTCGTCACCGTCTATCTTCCCTTGGTCTACGGTGAGCGCTGGGCGGGGCGGTTGGCGCCGCTGAACAAGCTGCCCCGGCCTGTCGCGCGTTTCCTGTTCGGTCTGTTCGCGGCCCTCAAGCCCACGGTAAATGTGCGCCGTCTTGGCGAATTCGTGCTGACCGAAACGCCTTCGGACCCTGACGGCCTTGTCATTTTGTCGGACGGGCAGCGGACGAATCCCTGGTATGTGATCACAATGCGCGTGGTCGACCTGACTTTTGCCTTGGGCGTGGTGGTGTTGCTGGGCTGGGCGCTTTTGGCCATCTGGGCGCTTGTCCGCCTGCGCTCTCCCGGGCCTGGAATCTTCGCCCAAACGCGCGTCGGCAAACACGCCAAACACTTCGTTTGCTACAAGTTCCGGACGATGAAGGTTGGAACCCCGCAATCCGGGACGCATGAGGCTTCGGCGAGCGCGATCACGCCTTTTGGCCAGTTTCTGCGCTCGACCAAGCTTGATGAGCTGCCACAGGTCTGGAACCTCCTGCGCAACGAAATGACCCTCATTGGCCCGCGCCCGTGCCTGCCGGTCCAGACCGAATTGATAGAGGCGCGCAGATCGCGCGGTGTCTTCGCTGTAAAGCCCGGAATCAGCGGCCTTGCACAGATAAACGGCATTGACATGAGTGATCCGCAAAAGCTTTCCAAATGGGACTCGCGGTACATCGCGCTGCAATGCCTGACGCTGGATCTGAAAATTGCCCTTGCCACGATCAGGGGCGGCGGGCAGGGCGACAAGATTTCGCGGTGAGGCGTGCGCTCGCAGCTCAAGCAAAGCAAATTCATCCCGGCGGATGCGCCGCGCCTTTGGCCACATGATCGCGCCGCCGGGTAGTCCCGCCCCATGGACGCGGGCTCGCCGATCGAGGCAGTTCATGCCGTCGTGAAAATCCTCGGCCCGTGAACCTCCCGAAACGTCCCCACTGTCTGAAGTCGGGTTACCATTGTGGTTTTCGGAAAGGAAAACCCCATGGACACGACCTTCAATCTCAAGCTTCCCTATATTCTGCCGTCTCAGGCGCAAAAGCACGTGACTCACAACGATGCCCTTGATGCATTGGATGCAGTGGTTCAGATCAATGCGCAAAGCCGGAATTTGTCGGAGCCGCCGGCCGGGCCGGTAGAAGGCAGCCGCTACATCGTCGCCGGTCCGGGCGAGGGAGACTGGAGCGGGCATGACGGCGAGATTGCCCTGGCCGCAGGCAGCCTTTGGTCGTTTCACACCCCGCGCCCGGGGTGGCTGGCATGGATCGCCGATGAGGCCTTGCTGGCGGTTTTCGACGGCGAACAATGGTCAAGCGCCACCGCTATCGATCTCGGCGCCATTGACATGATATCCGTCAACGCCGCCATTGCGGATGAGACCAACCGGCTGGCGGTCAGCAGCCCGGCCACCTTGCTTGATCACGCAGGACACGGCCATCAGCTCAAGCTGAACAAAAACTCAAGCTCCGATACGGCAAGCATTGTGCTTCAGAGCAGCTATCTGGGACATGCGGAGCTTGGCCTGGCCGGAGACAATGATTTCCAACTTAAGGTATCGTCCGACGGATCGACATGGAAGGAAGCGCTGCGCTGCGATGCCGGGTCGAGCAGACTTCTGGCCGGAGGTTTGTGGATAGGCCGTGACCTGATGCAAAACGTCCTGCCGGATTCGGGACGGTTCAACGGCGCGGACAATAATATGGTCTTCTCAGGCATCAGCTACGTTCAACCTGGCTATCTTTTGCCAACCAGTGGCGCGGCGTTTGCGCAGCATGCCAAGTTCATTCACAACAACAATGACTATGGTGGCAGCGCCGGATCCCTTGATGCCCATATCCGTCTGCTGATCGACAAGCTGCGCCCGTCCAACGCCCGCAGATACGGCCCCGAGTGGTATGCCCTGAGAATGACACAGGCGGCAACCCCGGCAGTCGAAACTCAGACCATCAACGGGCAAACCTACGGCCTGGTTTGCACCAACATGTTCACAGCCATGCCGGTCCGCTATTCGGTCGGCTATTTTCTCAAGGTCAATGCCGGCTCCGTGGCCGTTCGCGTCAACTCCAGCCTGGTGACCAGGGCATCGATCGACGGCTTGCCGGTCCCGGCGGGCTCCGCTGCAAGCCCTGTCCTCCTCAATGCTTCCGATGGTTGGAAACATGTGGCGCTTCAGGCCCAGCCCAACGCGTATGGTTACGAATATTCGGCCTTGCAGCTCTTCGCTTCCGGAAGTTCAGAGGTGCTCCTGGCCATGCCCGTCATCCTGTTCGGTCATGTCGACATAGATCCGCTCCAGGGCGTCTTCATGAACGGTCGCATGTTCGGCTAGACGCGGGCCCTGTCCGTCATGGGACAACCCGAAGGGTCGCTGTTGCCGACCGGCACCCGGAAACAGGCTGTCGGGGCGTCGCCGCGCTCGCGCGGCGATCGGCTTGCAATTGTCCTGCTTGTATGTTGCAAGACGCCGACCTGATCATTGCCGCAGCTTTTCGGACCGCACACATGCTGACTATGCCTGCCAAGATCTTCCGCTTGATAAGAACGGTTGCCCACCTTAGACCGGGGCAAGTCATCAATCGTCTGACACGGCGGATCCGGCCTGTTTCTGAACTGACCGGCCCGACGCCTGGCCTCCGCCCAGCGGCATTGGCGTACTCGGCCTGTCGCGGCCGCCCCGCAAGCATGACCGGACCCGCTTCTTTTCGGTTCCTTGACCAGGAAGGATCACTGGAAGTCCCCGGTCAATGGAATGCCCCGCGGCAGTCCAAGCTCTGGCTTTACAATCTGCATTATTTCGACGACCTGCTTGCCGAGGGCGCCGGCGAACGGGTCGCCTGGCACAGGTCCCTGATCGCCAGATGGATCGCTGACAATCCTCCCCTCAGCGGAAACGGCTGGGAGCCCTACGTTGTGTCCCGCCGTATCGTGAACTGGATCGGGTGGCATCTGGCCGGCAATCCGCTTGACCGCGAGGCTTTGGCGAGCCTTGCGATGCAGGGCCGGGCGCTCAGCCAGCAGCTCGAGTATCACCTGCTCGGCAACCATCTGTTCGCCAATGCAAAGGCGCTGGTATTCATAGGCTGCTTTTTCGAGGGGAAGCAGGCCGACTCCTGGCGAGAGACGGGACTGTCCATCCTGGCCAGCCAACTGGATGAGCAGATACTTGCCGATGGAGGCCACTTCGAACTCAGCCCCATGTATCATGCCCTCACCCTCGAGGACTTATTGGATCTCATTCAGCTGTCGCTGATCTATCCCGATGTCCTAGCTGACGTTGCTGCACGCCAGGATTGGAGACGCCGGGCGCAAGCGATGCTGGACTGGCTCGAAACCATGACCCATCCGGACGGCGAGATTTCCTTTTTCAACGATGCCGCTCTGGGCCAGACCCGCAACCATGCGGAACTCGCGACCTATTTCGCCTTGATGGCGACATCGACTCCGCGCCGGGCAAGTGCATCGGAATATCTCGCCGAGAGCGGATATGTGCGACTTGAGCGAGGTCAATGGGTCGTGTTGATGGACATGGCTCGAATTGGGCCGTCATATTTGCCGGGACATGCTCATGCCGATACGCTCTCCTTGGAGATTTCGGTCGGGCGATCGCGGCTGGTGACAAATGGCGGAACCTCCGTCTATGCGACGGGCCCCGTTCGCGAAGCTGAGCGTGGAACCGCCAGTCACGCCACCTTATGCATTGACGGGGAAAACTCGTCGGAGACCTGGGCAAGCTTCCGGGTCGGGCGGCGGGCGCAGGTGCTGGATCCGCAAGTATCGCATGGTCCGGACCACGATGTTGCAGAAGCCTCCCACAACGGCTACCGGTATCTCAAAGGCGCTCCTGTCCACCATCGCAGGGTCGAGGTGAGCGCCGGCCAGGTCGTGGTCCGCGACCGCTATGAGGCGACAGCCAAACACGAGGTCATCGGGCGCTTTCCCTTGCATCCGTCGGTCCGCTCAGCGTCGCTGTGCGAGGACGGGTGGGAGATTGTCACGGGCGAGGGCCAAAATGTCCATGTCTCGCTCTCCGGCGCGGTCCAGTCCGGGATTGAAGATGGGTTTTATGCCGAGTCCTTCGGCGTCAGGTTGCCGCGTCAGGTGCTTACCTGGACGGCCCGGGACAGTCTTTCACTGGATGTGAAACTGGAATTCAGTATCTGATGCGTATCTTGCTTCTTTCCGACAACTATCCTCCCGAATCCAACGCCGGCGCGTTGCGCAGTGCCGCGCATGCGCAGGTGTGGGCGGCACGGGGCCATGACGTGACGGTTGTGACCTGCTTTCCCAACTTCCCCGAAGGAAAACTCTTCGCCGGATACCGGCAGCGGCCCTACAGCAAGACGGTGATCAATGGCGTTACCGTCATTCGGGTGCCGACCCTCATTTTCCCGAATGCTGGGACCTTCAAGCGCATCATCGATTTTATCAGCTTCATGATGGCCGCAACATTGGCGGGATGGCTGGTGCGGCGGCCCGATGTGGTGATCGCGACATCGCCGCAATTCTTTGCGGCTGCCGCCGGCTGGATGGTCGCGGCGGTCAGGCGGCGTCCCTTCGTGTTCGAGTTGAGAGACCTGTGGCCAGACTCCGTCGTCGCCGTCGGCGCTCTTGCAAACAGCCGGCTGCTTGGCCCGATCCGGGCGCTCGAGCATTTCCTGTACAGGCGCGCCACCGCAATTGTCTGTGTAACCAATGCGTTTCGCGCCCATCTTGTTGAACACGGTATCGATCCGGCCAAGGTTTCTGTCGTGCGCAATGGCGCCGACATCACGAAATTTTCGGGAGGCGACGGATCGGCTATACGCGCGGCGCATGGCCTCGAGGGAAAGACGATTGTTTCCTACATAGGGACCATCGGCATGGCTCACGGCCTCGGCCTTCTGCTCGATGCGGCGGAGAAGCTGCGCGCGAAATCGCCGGACATAGTGTTCCTGATCCTTGGCACTGGCGCCGAGCGGGATCAGTTGCGTGATCAGGCCGCCAAGCGCGGGCTCTCCAACATCGTCTTCGTCGACAGGGTGAGCCATGAAGAGGTGATCAACTACTGGCGCGCAAGCGACATGACCCTCGTGATGCTGCGCGACTCCCCGCTTTTCCGGACGGTGATCCCGTCCAAGATCTTTGAAGCCATGGCAACCGGAACGCCCATCGTCACCAATGTCAAAGGTGAAATAGAAGAGCTGTTGCGGCCATTGCAGACGGCAGTCTTTGTTGAGCCGGGCAACGCTGATGCCCTTGCGGAAACCATTGCCGGGCTGTCCGCCAATGAAGAACTGCGGGTCAGGATCTCGGCTGCGGGTGTGCGCCATGCGCCGCTGTTTGACCGGACCGCGCAAGCAACGTTGATGCTTGAGGAACTCGAGCGCATCGTTGAAGGTTAAACGGATCAGTCTGCTTCCGGTGTGCCGCGGCGTCGTCCGGATCTTCGGATGGAAGATCCCAGCGCGTTTTCTGGCCGCCCCGGTGGAAGCCGGCGTTTCGTTGGTTGCGCCGCGCCGTGGCGGCCACTTCCTGCTCGCAGGGCCCTGATGTCAATCGGCCGGGGAAGGAGTTTCCGGCTTGGCGCCCCCCTCGGCAGGTTTCGCCGCGCCCCATTCCAGCCGCTTGTAGTCAAATCCGTATTCGAGCGTCGGCTTGACGACCCTGAAATAGGGCGAGAGGTCGAAATCCCGCGGCGCAAACAGCGAATGATGGCGGATATGCAGGATCTCCCGGCGGGAATAGTCCGAATCGGCGCGCTGCCGGCCAGGCGCGCGGGTCACCTCCGGGAGGATCGGGTACTGCACCGACTGAAAGGCCTGGGCGATCATCGAGGAACAGATGGCGCGGGTTGGATCGCCGGAGCCGAAGGCGATCATACGCCGGCGCCAGCGCACCGGAACCGGCGGCGTGGGAAAGAAATAGCGCAGCATGTCGAAGATGTTCTTCAAATCATAGCGAACGCCGAGCCGGTCAACCATATAGGTCACGATGATCGCCCGGTCTTCCGGCGTCAGCCCGACCGGGCGGCAGATCCTTGTGTTGAAGCGGGTGTATTTGGACAAGGGCACCGCGACGCAGCCTTCGCCCAGATTGACCTCAATGAGTTGCGGGAACTCTTCACCGCTTTCATCCTCCGGCTTGAGCGCTGCACCGACGTACATGCCCGCATGGGACCAGGTTGATTGGGTGAGATACTTGATTGCCGTAGAGACTTTTTCGTTTCCCTCGATCAGCAGGATATCTCCCGGCTCGAGCGTTCGTGACAGCGTTTCGGGGTCGGATGGCGTGTAGGGCTCGTATCCCGGATTGGGCGAATGCAGCCGCCGCGCCAGAAAACGCCCCAGGCGGTCGAGTAAGGTGTCGGACATGTCCCTTGCTTCGGTCATGGGTAACAGTTGACCCGAGCGCCCGCCGGGATCAACCCGGCAATCTTCAACTTTCCGTTTTCGTGCCTTGAAAACGCGATCGCCGCAGAATAGTTTAGAATCATTCTAATTGAGGATTTGCCATGCTGACGCGCATCATCGGTTTCAACCGCCGGCCCTTCGCCTCGCTCAGTGAACAGGAAATCCTTGCCCTGGCGATTTCCTCGGAAGAGGATGACGCACGCATCTACCTCGCCTATGCGGATCACCTCAGAGACGATTACCCTCACTCCGCCAAGGTGTTCGAGGAAATGGCGGCCGAGGAGGATGAACACCGCGCGCTGCTGATCGAACGCCACAAGGCACGGTTTGGAGACCGGATTCCGCTCGTCCGCCGCGAGCATGTGCGGGGCTATTATGAGCGCAAGCCGGATTGGCTGGTCAAGAACCAGCCTGTCGACAAGATCCGCCAGACAGCCGAGGACATGGAAGCCCAGGCGCACAATTTCTACCTGGCCGCGGCCCGCCGGACCGGGGATGCCGACACACGGAAGCTGCTCGGTGACCTCGCCCTGGCGGAAAAGGCGCATGAATCGCTGGCCCGCCGCCTGGGCCTCGAACACGCGCCCGAAGACATTCAGGCCGAGGAAGCCGAGACGTCCCGCCGCAAATTCATCCTGACCTATGTCCAGCCGGGTTTGGCGGGGCTGATGGATGGCTCCGTCTCCACCCTGGCGCCGATTTTCGCCACCGCCTTTGCAACCGGCGACACTTGGACGACTTTTCTGGTCGGGCTGTCGGCGTCGGTCGGCGCCGGCATTTCGATGGGCTTCACCGAGGCCGCCCATGATGACGGGGTCATCTCCGGCCGCGGCTCTCCGCTCAAGCGCGGCCTGGCGTCGGGAATCATGACCGCGATAGGCGGGCTTGGCCATGCGCTTCCCTATCTGATCCCCGATTTCACCATCGCCACATCGGTCGCCATTGCGGTGGTCTTTGTCGAACTCTGGGCCATTGCCTGGATTCAGAACCATTGGATGGAAACACCCTGGAGCCGGGCCATTTTCCAGGTGGTCCTTGGCGGCGCCCTAGTTTTTGCCGCGGGCCTTTTGATTGGCAATGCTTGAATCGGGAGCCAGCAACGCTGAACGCTCCGCTCCTGCCCTTTTCAACCGGGACCGGGCATCCAGTCTGGGCATCCGGATCCGCGCAACGGCATAATGCGTTGGACACGGGCAAAGGAACGCGGCATTCGTAGCTGACCCCGCAAGCGCGCCAATCCGGAGCAGTCATGGACACTCTTTTCTTTGTGCTTTCGAAAACGCTGTGGATTGCGGTGAAGCCGGAAACACTGTTCGGGCTGTTGCTGCTTGGCGCCATACTGGCGGTCCTTCGCGACCGGCGGCGTCTCGGACTTGGCATTCTGGTCGCCGGGCTGCTGTTTTTCATCTCGCTCGCCACCGTTCCATTGGGCGATTTTTTCCTGGCGCCCCTGGAGCACCGTTTTGCCGCGCGCCCGCAGGTGGCAGAGCCGACCTATGTCGTGGTTCTTGGCGGCGCGGAAGCCAATGAACAGTCCGCGGCAACAGGCATGGTCAATGTCAACGACGCCGGCGAAAGGCTGCTTGCCGCCATTGAGCTCGCGGTTGCCTATCCGCAATCGACATTGATCCTGTCGGGCGGATCCGGCAGCCTGGCCGGATCGGCGCAAAGTTCGGCGACACTCATGGCCGAGGCGCTGACCGCGGCCGGGATCAGCGGCGACCGTCTGCTTCTGGAGCACGAATCGCGCAATACCGCCGAAAATGGCAGGCTGAGCGCCGGGCTGGTTGGCGCGGGAGTCTCGGCTCCGGCGCTTCTGGTAACCAGCGCCTTTCACATGCCGCGCAGTCTCGGCGTGTTTTGCGCTGCCGGCTGGTCTGACATCACGCCTTTTCCGGTGGATTACCGTACCGGCAATCTTGGCAAGCGGATCGGCTGGAAATTTGCCGCCAACCTCGAAGACCTGAACGTGGGCGTGCGCGAGTGGATCGGCCTGATTGCCTATCGCGTGACGGGCCGGACGACTGCGTTGATTCCGCGCCAGTGCGGCAAATGATCGATCTCGCCCAGAGTTGCTTTGCGCCAGAGCCAATGGTGCCGCGAAGTACCGCCTCAACACCGCCACATGGCAAGCAATGCGAGTCCCGGCGTATTGACTGATGTGTGCGCCCACCTTGCGCGTCACCTTGACGGATCGGCAGGTTGCTTCCCGGTGTTCGCGGTTGAATGACCGTATTGGTGCTGCCGGCGGCTCTCATTTACCGCAAACCGTTTACATTGCCAACTGACAGGCAGGCGCGGTGAGTTGCCAAGTGCAGGGGGGTGTGCCATTGAGCGGCTTGCCGAGAACGTGTTTTCGCCGGTAGAATGAAAAGTGGGAAGAGACGATAAACATGATCCGTAGGTTGATCCACTGGCTCGCGGCGAGAGATCGGCGCACCAAGCAATCCATCCTCGTCGGGTTTGATTTCGTCCTGTTCGCCTGTGCGGTTTGGTTTGGCTACTCGATCCGCTACAGCGTACTTTACAGCCCTGATATGACGCAGGGTTTTCTGATCCTTGCGGCGCCAGCCATCGGCATCCCGATCATGTATGCCTTTGGCCTTTATACCTCGATAACCCGATATGTCGGCGAACACGCACTGTGGACCATGTTCAAGGCGGTCGGACTGACTGCCGTGTTGTGGACATTGGTCGCCATCGGCGTGCGGCTCGAAGGCTCCAGCGCGGTGCCGAGGACGGTGCTGGTGCTGTTTTGGCTGCTGTCGTTGTTGATGGTCGCCGGCTTCCGCTACACCTCCCGATGGCTGATTCTGGAGTTCACCCGCGAACCGACGCCACACCGGAATATTCTTGTCTACGGCGCTGGCGACGCCGGCCGGCAGATTGCCGCGACACTCAAGCAAAGCAGCTACAGGATCACGATCTTTCAGGTTGATGATGATCCGTCATTGTGGGGAGCCACGATTGGCGGCATCAAGATCAGAAGCACTGACGATCTTGAGCGTTTGATCGAGCGATACGGCATCACCGAGGCGATCGTGACGATGCGGCATGCCAACACCGCGCGCCGGGCCGAGGTTGTCGAAGAATTGACCGGACTTGGCTTGCGGGTTCGGATCCTTCCCGCCTTCGTCGACATCGCCGATGGCAAGCACACGGTGGATTTGATCCGCGATGTCGAGATCGGCGATCTCCTGGGCCGTGACGCGGTGCCGCCGGAGCATGGCTTGATGGCGGTCAACACCCGCGGCAAGGCTGTCCTGGTTACCGGCGCCGGGGGGTCCATTGGATCTGAGCTGTGCCGGCAACTCAGCGCTGTTGGCGTATCCAAACTGATCATGATGGATTCGAGCGAGTTTGCGCTCTACCAGATTGACCGTGAGATCGCCAAGCAAGCTGGATTTGAGAAAGTAACGGTGCTTGGCTCTGTCACCGATGCCGCGTTGATGCGCCGGGTGATGACCGAGAATAAGGTCAGTACGGTTTTTCATGCCGCAGCCTACAAACACGTGCCATTGGTTGAGGCAAATCCGTTTGAAGGCGTCAAGAACAACGTCTTCGGGACGTTTTCCGTGGCGTCGGCTGCTTTCGATAGCGATGTTGAAGTGTTTGTCCTCATATCGACGGACAAGGCGGTCCGCCCGTCGAGCGTCATGGGTGCATCCAAACGCCTGGCTGAACTGATTGTCCAGGATTTCGCGGAGAAGGCGAAACGGCAGAACCGCGGAAAAGTCTTCTGTGCGGTCCGGTTTGGAAACGTCATCGGGTCCAGTGGCTCGGTCATTCCCCTCTTCAAGGAGCAGATCCGCAACGGCGGCCCGATCACCCTGACCCATGCCGATACCACACGCTATTTCATGTCGATCGAGGAAGCGGCCCAATTGGTCATTCAGGCCGGAAGCCTTGCCCGCCGGAATGACGAGACAGGCAATTTCCCGGGGCGGATATTCCTTCTCGACATGGGGCAGCCGGTCCGGATCAGGGATCTGGCGGTCAAGATGGTGCAGTTGTCGAATTTGACTGTCTGCGACGAAACCAACCCGAATGGTGACATCGCCGTCCGGGAAATCGGGCTGCGCCCGGGCGAGAAAATGCATGAGGAACTGTATTTCTCGGTCGAGGCGGCCACTCCTACGTCACACCAGAAGATTTCGGTCGCAGCTGAATCGGCGCCCGAGGGCCTGGACATTGACCTGATGTACAAGGAGCTCGAACAATTGATCGCCGCGGAAGATCACGCCGGCCTGATCGAGTTTCTGCGCCGCGTTGCCGGAATGGGCCTGCAGGCCGAATGATCCATCAGCCCCTGTCTCGGGCTCCCGGAAGTCCGCAACCGGATGCGGCAGGGTATTGACGCCAGTCACTGCCGGAATTGCCAAAACAGATCACTGAGCGGCCTTGCTGATCGGGTGGGGTTGACCTTTGCCGGCAGCTGGAGTGTCATCCCGCCGCCAACCAAATCACCTATCAGCGGCTCCATGAAAATATTCCCCTCGACCATCGGTCTGGGTGTCACCATGACCATTGGCTATGGGACACTCTATTACTCGTTCTCTGTGCTCGCTCCCGAGATCGCCCGGGAATTCGGTTGGGGGGAGAGTTTCGTCTTTGCCATCTTTTCGATCGGGCTGCTGGCCGGGGCCGTGTCGGCGCCGATCATCGGCCGGACGATTGACCGGTTTGGCGCCCGTTCGGTGATGAGCGCCGGATCGCTCTTTGCCGCGGCGACCCTCGCATTGATTTCCGTCATGCAGAATGCCTGGCAATTCACCATTCTTGCGCTGATGGCGGAGTTTGTTGCGATCGCGGTCCAGTATGAAGCCGGCTTTGCCGCACTGGCCCAGCGCTATGGCCGCGGTGCCCGCGCCGAAATCACGCTCGTCACGCTGATTGCCGGTTTTGCCTCCACCGTGTTCTGGCCGCTGCTGCAATGGCTCTTGACCCTGATGACCTGGCGCGAGGTCTATCTGGTGCTGGCCGCCATGAACCTTCTGATCGCCCTGCCGATCCATCTGACCATGCCAAAGGGACGGCAGACGCCGCCGGCGATGCCGGCAGACGCAACGGCGCCTCCGGCCGTCCGGTCCGGCAGGCCCGTTCCTGGCGACAGACGTCCGATGATCCTGCTCGGCATCAGCCTGGCGAGCGGCGGGTTCGTGCTTTCGGCCATAGGGGCGTCATTGCTGATTCTTCTGGACGACATCGGCTTTGCCACGGCCACCGCGACGATCGCGGCAAGCTGTATCGGTCCATCCCAGGTGGCGGCGCGTCTGTTCGAATATGCGCGCCGCGGACATTTCTCGCCGCCGATGACGGCGATCATCGCCGCATCGGCCATGGTGCTCGGAATGGCGCTGTTGGGGATGACCTTGCTGGCGTTGGTGCCGGCCTTCCTGTTTGCCTTCGCGGTGATGTATGGTGTCGGCCAGGGCCTGACATCGATTGTGCGCGGCATGCTGCCGCTGCATTACTTCGGTCCGGAAGGCTATGGCCGCCGCACCGGCACCTTGTCCGGCTTCCGCATGGTGCTGGCGGCGTCGGCGCCCTTCACCATCATCTTCCTCAATGAACGCGTAGGAACGGCAACCGCAATCGGCTGCCTCGTGGCCGCGTCGCTTCTGTCGATGATCTCGATGCTGGCGCTGGTGCGGTTCATGCGGGAGCCGAGGCCTGACTGACCAATCGAGCCTGGAGGCCTGGCCGGCTATTTCACCGCGCCGACCAGCACATCCGAACCATTCTCGATGGTGACCCAGCGGCCTGAATTGTTCGATGCCTGCCGTTTGAGATAGCGGTAGGGCGTGTCGCGCCAGCTCCTGATCTCGTCGACGAGATTGTCGAGCACGAAATCGCCCTCGGACGTCCTCAGCGTCAGCACCGCATGACCTTCGCCATCCGGTTTGCGGACGACGGTGATCAGCGCGTCGGCGGCTGAAAATCCGCGCTCGATCAGCATGTGCCGCTTGAGCAGCACGTAATCCTCGCAATCGCCGGCGACGTCAGGATAGGACCAGACTTCTTCCTTGCCGAAGATTTCCATGTCGGTCTTGGGCATCACCGAAAAGTTGACCGCTTGGTTGATTTCCCTGACCACATCCCAACCATAGTCGGTGACCTTCGGCGCAGCGTCCGAACCCTTCACCGGCTTGCATTCGGAGGCAAACTCCCTGCAGAATTCATAGTGCCCGATGGGCTGCGAGGTCACCCGGCCGGTCTCCATGGACCTGCCATCGGCCATCGACCCGACGGGAAATGCAATTGACGCCACAGCGGCGATCAATGCCCATCTTGTTCGTCCCGGCCCGCAAAACATTCCGGTCTACCCCACGCCGTCCCAATTCGTTAACAAAGAGTTAAGATCGGATGGCGCGAAGAGTCAATTGCGGGGTCTGAGCCTTCTGGCGACATGGTTACCGGCCGCGGCTTTCGGGCCACACCAGCATTCGCCGGGAAGTCCTGCCGCCGACGGGGAAATCATGCAGGCGCCGCCAGACCGTCCGCGGCGGCAAGAATCCGGGCGATGTCCTCGTCCCGGGAAAGCCGGTGGTCGCCATCACGGATCAACGTCAAAGTGACGTTTTCGGAGGGCAAATGCTCGATAAGCCTGAGCGCATGACGCCAGGGCACATCCGGATCGGCCATGCCCTGGATGATGTGAACCGGGGCGCAGGTCTCGATCAGCCCCTCAAGAACCCGGTTGTTGCGGCCATCCTCAAGCAGCGCCCGGGTGAAGACGTTCGGATCCGGACCGTAAGGCGTTGGCTCCTCGTAAAAACCGTCATGTTCGAGGGCTTGCCGTTGCGCCATTGTCAGCTCCGGCTCCATCAGCTCCAGCGTGAAGTCCGGCGCCGGCGCGATCAGCAGCAGCCCCGCCACCCGGTCGCCCTCGCCACGGGCCCTGAGTTCCTGCACCATCCTGAGCGCGATCCATCCGCCCATCGAAGACCCGGCAAGGATTTGCGGTCCCGATGTATAATGATCGAACGCCGCCAGACTCTCTTCCAGCCATCGCGATATCGTGCCATCGCGAAAACTGCCGCCGGATGCGCCGTGCCCGGAATAATCGAAGCGGAGCGAGGCGCGCCCCTGCCGTCCCGCCAGCTGACAGAGCGCCTCGGCCTTTGATCCGGTCATGTCGGAGCGGTAGCCGCCGAGCCAGACGAATCCTGGCAGATCCGCGCCGGCTTTCGTCGCCTTGCGGGTCAGCGCCGAGATGGACCGCGCCTGGTTGCCTGTGCCCACATTCAGCGTGCTGAGCTCTGGTTGGATCATATCCGTCGCGCCCCGTTTCCTGGTTTTGAACCCCTTCTACAAGATTCGCGGGCGTTCTGCCGTCGCTGTGGTGATTTTTTCGCAAAGCCATGCTATTGACACCGGCCTGCCGATGACGACATTGCGCGCAAACAATTTCGCTCGCACGCTGTCAGAGGCGGAACCGACGCGTTAATCAGGAGACCAAAACCATTCGCAGACCATTCAGAGCGCCGCCAACCGCCAACGAAGGCCCCCGCGCAAACCAGAACATTCGGACCCCGACGGTCCAGCTCATTGATTCCGAAGGCCAGAACCACGGTGTCGTGCCAACCGAACAGGCCTTGGCCATGGCCGAAGAGGTTGGCCTCGACCTTGTCGAGATCAATTCCGCGGGCGACGTGCCCGTTTGCAAGATCGTTGATCTTGGCAAGTTGAAATACGCGTCGCAGAAAAAAGCCTCGGAGGCGCGCAAGAAGCAGAAAACCGTTGAGGTCAAGGAAATCAAGATGCGCCCCAACATCGACACCCATGACTACGAGGTGAAGATGCGCGCCATGAACCGGTTCTTTGACGAAGGCGACAAGGTCAAGGTCACGCTGAGGTTCCGTGGCCGTGAAATGGCGCATATGGAACTCGGCATGAAGCTGCTTCAGAAGGTCAAGGACGATACCGTCTCCATCGCCAAGGTCGAAGCCGAGCCCAAGCTCGAGGGCCGTCAGATGATGATGGTTCTGGCGCCGCGCTGATTGGTTCTTGCCATTCCCTGAAATGGCCGCAATTTTAATCTCTTGGAAGACCGCGAGTTTTCGCGGTCTTTTTCGTTTGCCGTTGGCGCATTCATAGCGGGTAGGGGACAAGCATGCTGGCAGCCAGGATCGATCTCGGTCGCGTTCAGAAAATCCGCATTGCCGCATTCTGGCTCATCGCTGTGATGCTCGGCTTGATGCTGCTGTTCGTTCGCTCCGGTTGGGAGGATACTGCGCCCTTCGGACTCGGTATCGAGGACGCCATAGAACTCCTCGGCCTTGGGCTGATCGGCATCGCCGTCACAGGCCGGCTGTGGGCGACGCTCTATGTCGGTGGGCGCAAATCCATCCAGCTCGTGCAGGATGGTCCCTATTCCGTTACCCGCAATCCGCTTTATGTCTTTTCCACCATCGGCGCCTTTGGCGTGGGCATGCAGGCGGGCAGCCTCCTCGTCGGCGCTCTGGCGGCGCTGATCACCGCACTCGTCCTTACAGTCACCGCCCGGCAGGAAGCGGGCTTCCTGCGAGCCAGGTTTGGCGCTGAGTTCGAGGAATACGAGAAGCGCGTGCCGATGTTCTTTCCCAGGCCCTCGCTTTATGTCGAGCCCGAGACGCTTCAGATCCTGCCGCGCAGGCTCTATTCGACCCTTTTCGACGGCGCTTTCTTCTTCCTTGCCTTTCCGCTCCTCGAGCTTGTCGAAGTATTTCAGGAGCATGATCTCCTTCCGGTGTTCTTCAACGCCTATTGAGTATCACCCGTCCGCTTTCGGGTCTTGCATCTCGAACGCCTTCACACTATAAGGCCTCGTTCAAACCGGCCGGCAGGGCATGCCGAGGCGGTTTCTGACGCTGGATGCAAAAGGGGTCTTCGCCCTTTGCCTCTCACCCAACAAGAACATGGCCGCGCAACGTCAAACTGGCGTTTAAAGGTCCGACAAGGAGTAGCGAAATGCCCAAGATGAAGACGAAATCGTCTGCCAAGAAGCGGTTCAAGATCACGGCGACCGGCAAGGTTATGGCCGCCGCCGCCGGCAAACGTCATGGCATGATCAAACGGTCCAACAAGTTCATTCGCGACGCGCGCGGCACCATGGTCCTTTCGGATCCTGACGCCAAGATCGTCAAGAAGTTCCTTCCCAACGGCCTCTAAGAAGCGCCGGGACCACCGAATTTAAGGAGATCATGATATGGCACGCGTAAAACGGGGCGTTCCCGCCCATGCAAAACACAAGAAAGTCCTGAAAAAAGCCAAGGGCTTTTACGGACGCCGCAAAAATACCATCCGCGCCGCGAAGGCAGCAGTCGACAAGTCGATGCAATATGCCTACCGCGACCGCAAGGTCCGCAAGCGGAATTTCCGCGCACTCTGGATCCAGCGCATCAACGCCGCTGTCCGCGAGCACGGCCTGACCTATGGCCGCTTCATTGACGGCCTGACCAAGTCGGGCATCGAGGTTGACCGCAAGGTCCTGTCCGACATGGCGATCCATGATGCGGAAGCCTTTGGCGTGCTCATCGCCGCCTCCAAGAAGGCGCTTGAATACCTCAAGGACTCCACGCCGAACGAGTTTGAAACCGCTGTCGCCTAAGCCAGCGTTTTCCCGAAGGCAGAGTTGCAATTGACCATCTGGGATCCCGCGCTGGCATGGCTGGCGCGGGATCTTTCGTTTCACAATCAGGCATATCCCCTGTTTCTCAAGAGTGCCAATTCGTTTAAGCACGGGCGAACCGCCTCGCCAGATACGGACAGACAAACACCATGAGCCAGTACCAGACGCTTGAAACCTCCATCATGGCCGAAATTGCCGCCAGCGCCGATGAGGCGACTATAGAGGCCGTGCGGGTGGCGGCGCTCGGCAAGAAGGGCTCGGTTTCCGAACTGCTCAAGGGCCTGGGCAAGATGTCCGCCGAGGAACGCCAGGAAGCGGGACCGGCGATCAACGGGCTCAAGACCCGCATTGCCGACGCCATCGCGGCGCGCAAGAGCGGCCTCCGCGATTCAGCGATCACAGAACGGCTGGCCCGCGAAACCGTCGATATCAGCCTGCCGGTACGCACGTCGCCGGCCGAGCGCGGCCGCATCCACCCGATCAGCCAGATCGTCGACGAGATCACCGCCATCTTCGCCGACATGGGATTCGCAATCGCTGAAGGTCCGGACATCGAGACCGACCACTACAATTTCACCGCGCTGAATTTCCCCGACGGTCATCCGGCCCGGGAAATGCATGACACGTTTTTCCTTGAGCCGGACGACAATGGCGAGCGCAAGGTTCTGCGCACCCACACCTCGCCGGTGCAGATCCGAACCATGGAGGCGCAAAAGCCGCCGATCCGCATCGTCATCCCGGGCAAGACCTACCGGCAGGATTCCGACGCCACCCATTCGCCGATGTTCCATCAGGTCGAGGGCTTGGTGATCGACAAGACCGCCACGGTCGGCCATCTGCGCTGGGTTCTGGAGGAATTCTGCAAGGCTTTCTTCGAGGTCGACAACGTCGTCATGCGCTTCCGCCCCTCCTTCTTTCCCTTCACCGAGCCTTCCTTCGAGGTCGATATCCAGTGCGACCGCTCGTCGGGCCCGATCGTCAAGTTCGGCGAGGGGAGTGACTGGATGGAGATCCTCGGCTGCGGCATGGTGCACCCGAATGTGCTGCGCGCCGGCGGGCTCGATCCCGACGAATATCAGGGCTTTGCCTGGGGCATGGGGCTCGACCGCATCGCCATGCTGAAATACGGCATGCCGGACTTGCGAGACTTCTTCAACGCCGATGTCCGCTGGATCAGCCACTACGGCTTCCGCCCGCTCGACATGCCGACCTTGTTTGGAGGGCTGAGCGCGTAATATTAAATTGTGGCCACAAATAAATATGTGTGGTATGCATGGAACTGGAGTGGGACGAGCAGAAAAGACAGAGAATCCTCCGGGAGCGAGGGTTGGATTTTGCTGATGTCGTGTACTTCGATCCGGAGAGTGTCGTCATTGATCGGGATATGCGACGCGACTATGGGGAAATCCGCTACAACTGGACAGGCTATCTGGACGGTGTTCTCTGTCGGGTTTGCTGGACTCCTAGAAATTCCAAGATGCGCATCATTTCGATGAGGAAGGTCAATGACCGCGAACGCAAAGTCTACGAAAAGGCAAAGCCCCCCACTGCCAACGCTGGCTGATGTCGATGCTGGCAAGGTGACGCTGGATGAGTATGAAATTGCCCATGGCGAAGACAGTCCGGAATTGACCGACGAGATTATGGCGCGAGCACGCCCGGCATCGGAGTTTCCGGAGCTGGCCAACTTCTTCAAGAAGCGCGGCGAGCGCGGACCGCAGAAGGCGCCGGTCAAGGAGCGGGTCGGGCTAAGGCTCAACAAGGACGTGGTCGAGTATTTTCGCCAGACAGGCCCTGGTTGGCAAAGCCGGATCAACGATGTGTTGTCGGAGTATGTGAAGGCGGGTAGGCAATGAGCCTGCAAACTGCCAGTACAGCGCCAGTGTCCCATCGCGGCCATTGTCGCTGCGGCGCGGTGGTTATGGTTGCCCATGCCGTCCCGAATATTTCGGTCTATTGCCATTGCGACGATTGCCGCAGGTCCTGTGGCGCACCGGTCATCGCCTCCGTCGGGTTTCCCAAGGATGCGGTGGAGTGGGGGACTGATGAAACGTTGATGCGCTATTGCAATGGCACGGCTACGCGTCTGTTCTGCGGCAAATGCGGCTCGCCAGTCGCACAGGAGCATGATAGCGCGGCGGATACAACTTTCTTCAACACGGGCTTCATGGATCGGCCAAATGACTTTCCACCGACGGCACACACATTTGCCGGACGGCGGCTCGATTGGCTGGAGCTACATGACGGGCTGCCGCGGGTTGAAAAGACAATTCTGATCAAGACCGAATAAACGGATGGATGCGAAATAATGAAATTCACCCTCTCCTGGCTCAAGGATCACCTTGAGACCGACGCCACGCTGGATCAGATCTGCGAGCGCCTCACCGCGATCGGGCTTGAGGTCGAGCATGTCGATGACAAGGCGGCCTACAGGCCCTTCACCATCGCCCGCGTCGTCTCCGCCGAGCAGCATCCCAACGCCGACAAGCTGCGCGTGCTGATGGTCGACAAGGGTGACGGCAAGCCGGTGCAGATCGTCTGCGGCGCGCCCAATGCGCGCGCCGGCCTGATCGGCGCGCTGGCCGAGCCGGGAACCTACGTGCCGGGCATCGATGTGACGCTCGCTGTCGGCAATATCCGCGGCGTCGAAAGCCACGGCATGATGTGCTCGGAGAAAGAGCTCGACATGTCCGACAGCCATGACGGCATCATCGATCTGCCCGAGGATGCGCCGGTCGGCACATCGTTCGCGTCCTATGCCGGTCTCGACGATCCGGTGATCGAGATCAACCTGACGCCGAACCGGCCCGATTGCACCTCGATTTATGGCATCGCCCGCGATCTGGCCGCCTCCGGCCTCGGCACGCTGAAGCAGCCCAAGGCGCCGGAATTCAAGGTCGAGGGCGAGACGCCGCAAAACGTCAAGATCATTCTCGACGACGAGAGCCTGTGCCCCGGCTTCGCCTGGCGTCTGGTGCGCGGCGTCAAAAACGGTCCGAGCCCGAAATGGATGCAGAAGCGGCTGCTGGCCATCGGTCTCCGTCCGATCTCGGCGCTCGTCGACGTCACCAACTACATGACCTTCGACCAGGGCCGGCCGATGCATGTCTTCGACGCCGACAAGGTCAAGGGCGATCTGGTGGTGCGCCGGGCGCTGGAGGGCGAGGAAATCCTGGCGCTCGACAGCCGCTCCTACAAGCTCAACCCGGCCAATGTGGTCATCGCCGACGACAATGGCCCCGAATCGATCGGCGGCATCATGGGCGGCGAACATTCCGGCTGCGATGAAAACACCGTGAATGTGCTGATCGAATCAGCCCTCTGGGATCCGATCAACATCGCCAAGACCGGCCGTTCGCACGGCATCATCTCCGATGCGCGCTACCGCTTCGAGCGTGGCGTCGATCCGGACTACATGGCGCCCGGTCTCGAACGCACCACCGAACTGGTGCTCGACATGTGCGGCGGCACGGCGGCGCAAGCCCGCGTCATTGGCTTCAAGGGTCATGAGAAAAAGATCGTCGATTTCCCTTTCGCGGAAGTCAAGCGGCTGACCGGTCTCACCATCTCCAATGACGAGTCGCGCACCATTCTCACCGGTCTCGGATTCGAGGTCTCGGGCAGTGGCGAGCGGGTCAAGGTCGCCGTTCCCTCCTGGCGTCCGGATGTCGACGGCAAGGCCGATCTGGTCGAGGAAGTGATGCGCATTCACGGCGTCGACGAGATCACGCCCACACCGCTCGATCCGGCGGGCACCGTCAACAGCAAGATCCTGACCACGCTGCAGATCCGCACCCGCGCCGCCAAGCGCGCGCTGGCCTGCCGCGGCATGCTGGAAGCCGTCACCTGGTCCTTCATCTCCGAAGATCAGGCCCGGCTGTTCGGCGGCGGCAGCCGGGCGCTGAAGCT
>LADQ01000072.1 GCA_000961635.1 Hoeflea sp. BRH_c9
CCCTGGACGAGACCGGCGATGCAGATCTGGTTGATCATCTTGGTCAACTGGCCACTGCCGACGGGACCCATTAATCCGACCATGCGGGCATAGGCGGCGATTACCGGGCGGGCCTTTTCAAAGGTCGCTTCATCGCCGCCGACCATGACGGTGAGCGCGCCGTTCTCGGCGCCGGCCTGGCCGCCGGATACCGGCGCATCGAGAAAGCCGCAGCCCTTGTCAGCGCAGGCGCCGGCCAGTTGGCGCGCCACTTCGGCCGATGCGGTGGTGTTGTCGATCAGGATCGCGCCCTTGCTCATGCCGTGAATCACGCCGCCGGAGGCAAGCGTGACGGCGCGCAGATCATCATCATTGCCGACGCAGGTGAAGACAAAATCAGCGCCCTTGGCGGCATCCGATGGCAGGTCGCAGGCAGTGCCGCCAAACTGTTCGGCCCATTTCTTGGCCTTTTCCGCGGTGCGGTTATAGACACGGAGGTCGTGGCCGCCCTTGGTTTTGAGATGACCGGCCATGGGATAGCCCATAACGCCAAGACCAATGAATGCAACTGTTGCCATATCTTCTATCCTTTTGTCACGAATGCGCTTTACGCCTGACCTTCTTGCAAGTTACGTAATGCTGAACGCCGACTCCTGGGAGGGACATAGAGCAATGATGCGCATCCTCAAAGGGCTTATCAAGCTCATTCTCATTCTGACGCCGCTCGCGGTGATGGCCGCGGGTGCTGCAATGTTGTGGGTCTCACGGTCCCAGGCGCCGCTTGACGGAACGATGCCCATTGCCGGTCTCGGCGCCGAGGTGAGCATCACCCGCGACAAGAATGGCGTGCCGCACATCAAGGCGGCGACGCGGGCCGATGTGGCGGCGGGGCTGGGGTTTGCGCATGCGCAGGATCGCCTGTGGCAGATGGAAGTCAGCCGCATGGCCGGGCAGGGGCGGTTGTCGGAACTGTTCGGCGAGGCGACTGTCGGCACCGACATCTGGCTTCGAACCATGGGCATCTATGAGGCGGCCGAGGCTTCGCTCAGCGTCATGGACGCCGATACAATGGCGATGCTGGAAGGCTATGCGCGCGGCGTCAACGCCTGGATGGAGCGCACCCCGCAGGCTTTTTCGGCCAGACTGCCGCCGGAATATCTGATCCTCGGCGTCAAGCCCGAAGCCTGGACCGCGGCGCACACGCTGACGGCGATCAAGATGATGTCGATCTCGCTGGCCGAGAATATCGGCGACGAGGCGTTGCGCCTTGGATTCCACCGGCTTGGCTTCAGCGAGGCCGAAGTGATCGACCTGATGCCCTATCTGGACGCCGACACGCCGCCGCCGATGCCGGATCTGACGGCTTTGCTTGGACTGGACAAAACCCCGCTCGGCCAGGGCGTCATCACCGCTGACGCATCCTCCGCCTTCACCGGCATCGACGCAATGCTTGGCGTTGGCGCCTCCAACAATTGGGTGATTTCCGGAGAGCGGACGCAATCGGGCCTGCCGCTGCTCGCCAATGATCCGCATCTGGGCCTGATGGCGCCGTCGATCTGGTATCTGGCGCATCTGGAAGTGACCCAGGAATTCGACGAGCCGCGACATCTGATCGGCCCGTCGCTGCCCGGCACGCCCTATGTGCTGTTGGGGCGCGGCAATGACATCGCCTGGGGTTTCACCAACACCGCGTCTGACGCCCAGGACGTGTTTATCGAACGGGTCAATCCCGACAATCCGGATCAGTATCTGACGCCGACGGGCTGGGCGGCTTTCGGGCAGAATGAGGAAATCATCAAGATCCGCGGCGGCGAGGCGCAGAGCTTCACCCGCCGCTGGACCCGGCACGGGCCGGTGTTGCCCGCAGGCTACAAGCATTTCGACCGGCTGCTGCCGGAGAACACGGTGGCGACGTTGCAATGGGTGGCGCTGGCTCATGATGACACCACGGCGATGGTTGGCCCGCGGCTCTACGCCATGGAAACGGTGGACGATTTCCAGGCCGGGTTTAAGGAATTCCTCACCCCGATGCAGTCGATGGTGGTGGCCGACAGGTCGGGCAATATCGGCTTTGTGGCGGCGGGCAGGGTGCCGCAGCGCGATCCCGCCAACACTCTGATCGGCCGGGCGCCGGCGCCGGGCTGGAACGCGATTTATGACTGGCGCGGCTTCGCGCCCTACAAGGATCTGCCGCGGCAGAACAATCCGGAAGGCGGTCTGATCGCCACCGCCAACACCAAGATCGTCGGCCCGGATTTCCCGGTGCATCTGACATTTGACTGGGAAGAACCCTATCGCCAGAACCGCATCGAAACGCTGATCAACGGCGCCACCGGGAAACACACGCCGGAGATGTCGCGGCAGGCGCAGGCCGATATTTTCTCGCCTGTTTTCGTGGGGTTGAAGCCACGTCTTCTCAAGTCGCTGGAAGCCGCGACGCTCTCGGAGGCCGACCGGGCGCTCGTCGCCAGGATTGCGTCCTGGGAAGGCGACATGGCGCGCGACAGGATGGAGCCGCTGCTGGTCATGGCCTGGGTGCGGCAGCTGATGACTTTGACCTTTGAGGACGATCTCGGCTTCCTGTTCAAGGACTGGTTCAAGGTGCGCGGCAAGGTGCTCGAACGGCTGCTTGACGGCGAGACCGCGCGCAACTGGTGCGATGTCAAATCCACCGAAGCGGTGGAAAGCTGCGACCAGATCGTGGCTCAAGCGTTTCAGGCGGCCGTGGCCGATCTCAAGTCCCGCTATGGCGAGGATACGGGCAAATGGCGCTGGGGCGCGGCCCATTACGCCAAGGGCGCCCATCGCCCGTTCGGCGAGGTCGGCGCTCTCAAAGGCTTCTTCAATGTCGAGGTCGAAAGCGGCGGCGGACCGTTCACACTCGATCGCGGACGCACCCAGATCCAGGATGACAAGGATCCCTATGCCAACACCAACGCGGCGAGCTATCGCGGCGTCTTCGATCTGGCCGACCTCGACCGCGCCACCTACATCCAGACCACCGGCCAGTCCGGCAACGTCTTCTCAGGCCACTACAACGACATGGCGCCGCTCTGGGCCGATGTGGAGTCGATCGAGATCCCGGCGACAGATGTGGCTGATCCGGAAGGCGTGTGGACCTTGAGCCCGGGCGGGTGAGAGGATAACAATCTACAAGACGTGATCTGACAGCCAGCGCCGGAAACCGCCGACTGTCAGATCATTTTTTTACCGGGAGAGATAGGTCAGTAGCTGTAGGTCCTGCCGGTCTGGATCGCCTTGCGCAGCGAGGTTTCCGGCCAACTTGATTTGCCGCCGCGGGCTTCAATCTCCGCCAGTTGAACCTTGGCGGCCTTGATGTCGCCGGCTGCCACCAGGCCCTGTCCCATATAGGACCGTGCAAGCAAATTGTCCGGATCGGCCTTCAGCGCCGCTTGATAATACTGCATCCCGAGATCAGCCCGGCCCGCCTTGCGGTGGGTGAAGCCGTAATAGGTCAGCACGCGGCTTTCGCTCTGATCGGACATGGCAGCCAGAACATAAAGCGCGTCGCCATATTTGCCCGCATAGGCGAGTTCGCGCACGGCGGCGTAGCGGGTGTCGTCGTCAAGGCGGCTTTCCTTTGCATCGGCACAGGACTTTGTCGTCTCGTCCCAGATCTTGCCGTCTTTGCAGACCTTGGTGGTCTTGGTCGGCTCGGGTGGGGAACTGTCGGAAGAGCCGGCTGCAAAGGCGGCCATGGGGAACATGAGGGCGGCTGTGAGGATAAGGTGGCGCATGGTGAGTTCCTTTGGTTTGAGTTGATAACCGGCATACGTCCCGGCACCGCAAAAAATTTCCGGTGATCACGATTTTGTGATCTCAAAGTAAGCTCCGCCGCCGCTTCATGAAAAATAGGATATATATTTCAATGGTTTGTTTGATTTTCATGTTCCGTCGGGAATAAACTGGCTGCTTAGGGCGTAGTCCTCCTGTGAGCGCCATTCCTGGCAGCTCAGTCACACATCATCAGGAGATTTCCATGAGATTTACAACCCTCGCCACTCTCGCGGTTCTGGCTGCTTCATGCACCGGCGCCTATGCCGCGGCCCACGCGAACCTGACGGCAGAAAATGGCATGACGCTTTACACCTTCGACAAGGACACGGCTGGCACCTCCGTTTGCTATGATGATTGCGCCGTCAACTGGCCTCCGTTCATCGCAGAATCTGGCGCCACCATGCCGGGGCTGAGCGCCATTGAACGCAAGGACGGCAGCATGCAGTGGGCAAAGGACGGCAAGCCGCTCTATTTCTGGGTTGGCGATACCGCGCCGGGTGAGGCCACTGGCGATGGCGTCGGCGGCGTCTGGCACGTCGCCCGCTAAAGCTGACATTTCCGGAGGCCGCGCGACCGGTCAGCGCGGCCCCCGGGCTCGGGTTCAGGCCCGGGGGAAAGGCGGATTGCAACCGTGGTGGAATTGGTCAATATACGAGCGCAACCGATGTATACGGGCCTTCGAGGCCAGTTTGTCCGGGACATCTGCGGCCACTCCGCAGCCGGTAAGGACGAGGCAAGGGTGACAACGCCAGACCAGTTCAGGCCAGACCAGTTCAGGCCAGATCAGTTCAGGACCGAGATGATCGGGCTTCTGCCGCGATTGCGGCGGTTTGCCGTGACGCTCTGCCGTTCGGGTCCTGATGCCGATGATCTGGTGCAGGATGCGTGTGCTGCGGCGCTGCAAAAGTGGCATCACTACGACCCGGCGCAACCTTTGGACCGGTGGATGTTTCGCATCATCCGCAATCTCTGGATCAGCGAAATCCGCAAGCGCCAGGTCCGCCAGGGGCAGGGCCAGATCCCCGCGGAAGAGGCCACCGAGCTGCAGACCGCGGATGCCGATGACTCCCTTGCGGCCAAACAGGTTCAGGGCAAAGTCAGTGCACTGCCTGCGGAGCTTTCCCAGCCTTTGCTGCTGATCTGCACCGAAGGCTACAGCTACCGTGAAGTTTCCGAGCTATTGGAGATACCGGTTGGAACCGTCATGAGCCGCATTCACAGGGCACGAAAGCTGCTTGTATCCACCCTTGGCCAGGCGGAGCGGATCACATCATGAAAGATCTCTCGATCAAATTGAGCGCCTATCTGGATGGTGAGCTGGAAGCGGGCGATGCCCTGGCGATCGAAGCCTTGCTTGAAGCCGACCCTGCCGCGCAAGCCGAGCTGGATGCGCTGATGGCCGCCGATGCGATGGCGCAGGAGCAGTTCGCGGCAGTTCTGAGGGAGCCGGTTCCGCTGGCGCTTGCGCAGAAGATCAAGTCGTCCCCTGTGGGCATGCCTGTCGCGCGCCCGGCGCCGCGCCTGGTTTCGGGCGCGCTTGCGGCCGGTCTCGCCCTGTTCATTTTTGGCGGGGCAGGCGGGTATCTGCTCAAGGACCAGATCGCTCCGTCAGGCACTGAGGTCGCAAGCGCGGGCTGGTTGAGCGACATCGCCGATTACCACGCGGTCTATGCAGGCCAGCAGCGTCACCTTGTCGAAGTGGCGGCGGACGAGGCCGATCATATTCAAACATGGCTGGGCGGCACCGTCGGGGTTGCGTTTTCGATCCCTGATCTCAGCCAGTTTGGCCTGACCTTCGAAGGCGGGCGGCTTCTGGTCGCCAATGCCAAGCCCGTGGCGCAGCTGATGTACCGGCTGGCGGACGGCACCGTCATCGCGCTGTGCCTGCAAAGCAGTGCCAACGGCGGCGCAGCGCCGGCCCCGGAATTCAAGCAACAGACCATCAAGGGCTTCGACTTTGTGTCGTGGAAGGCTGACGGGGCGGCCTATGTTGTCATCGGTCCCGGCGGTCAACCCAACCTGACCGGCATCGCTGCTCTCGCGGCGCGGGAAGTCTGAGAGTCGGTCCGGTCTGTACGAGGACTAAAGCGGGATAAATCCGGCATCATGGAGATCAACGCGCGTACGCCAATCCAGTATGCGGATGTTGGAAAACAGGCTTTCAATGCCTTCCCTGTTGACCGCTGTGATCGCATAGCGATGGTTGAAAGGCTTCGGTGGCCGGATCTCGAAAATATGGGCGCCGGTTCCCTGCTGGGGTTTGCCGTTCATGCAGTCCAGGGAAATCGGCCGGTTGCCCTCATAGACCGAACGGTAGACATTATAGCCCCAGAGCTCCGGGTGACCTTGCATCGGATGGCTCCACTCCAGATACACCGCAAAATCCGGCGGCTTCTGATTTGGAGCGAACAGGGGCTGGGGATGTTGCAGACGAAATTGAGCGAAATGCAGCAATGGTTGGTCGGGGATTGAAAAAACCGGAGGGTGCGGCACGATATAGAGTTGATCGCCCGGAGAAACGGTCAGGTCCTGGAAACCACCCTCACTCACCTGCTTGTTATCTGTGTGGCCGGATTTGGTCTGGTGCATCAGCTCAAATGGCCACGGGGAATGGTTGAGCAGACGCAAATGGCCGGCCGCATCAGGCGCGGACACAGTCAGCCGGTCAAACTCTTCGAAAAGTTGCTTGCCGCCGCCGGGGATATGGATCGTGCCGACGGCTTCCGCGGCTGTCTCGAAGCGGGCGACAATGACGCCCCCCGCTCCGGTGCCGTTTTCGATCTCAACGGATGCCTTTTTCACTGAAGGACCTACTTCTCGTCTTTCATCATCGGGTCTTGATCCGGAGTATCCCACTGAATGTGGTTGGCGTGACGCAGGTAATACTGGTTCATCGACACGGGTACGACGATCAATCGGTCATTAACATCGAGACTGTAGATGCAGGTCGCGCCGGCATGGGGGTTGATGAACGGTTGTTGAATATTCTGGCCATTGGTCAGAAGCTTGTTGACCTCGTAATAGCATGTGTTGTTGGCGTTGTTGGTCAAACGCACGGGCGGGTCTACATGCAGCTCAATATACCACATCGTCAGATAACTGAAATTCTCGATGGTCTGGCTGCCGTTGGGCGGGATGCGGAGGCGGGCATTGTTGCCGGAGAAATCGATATTCACGCCCAGCAGGTGACCGCCGGTATCCACATTCTGAATGGTCAACGAGCTGTGGAGCATCCGTTTTGGAACAGACATCAGCCCGAGTGTTTCGATATTCAGCTTGGCAGTGCCCTTTTCCAGCTGCTCAAAGATCTCTTCAATTCTGGCATCGGTGGTCATTGTGCTTTCTCCTTGTGGTCTATTCTTCCCGCGAGCCAACAGGAAGCAGGACGAACCTGTCATCCCCGTTGATCCTTACCGTCCGTCTTTGGCCTGGCATGAGCGCCCGTTGGCGCCTGGTGACCGAAGCGCTCGCGATGTAAACATGGTGGATCAGTTGCTCCGACGTATTCGAAATATCCACGGTCAAATCACCGCCTTCGGCGGACCGAAGCGTGAACAGATAACCCTGGCCTGTTTCATAGCTTTTTTCCGGATTGATGTAGTGCTGAACAGTGCTGTCGCCTGTTTGGATCTCAATCTCCGCGGTGTTTGCTCCGGTGTTATCAATGGTCAAATAGTTCATGGAAGCACCTCCTCGTTTAAGTATCGTTGAATAAATTTTCGCCAGAATTGACGGGCGTCAATTCTGGCGAAAATATTTTCTTCACGCAAAACGTGTGAGCGATGTGTCTATGCAGGTGATAAATATTGAGTATCGCAAAGCCAGCTGAACGGCCCGTGCGGATACTGCAAGAGGGCGCGGCCAGCGTTGCGGCATCAGTTCATGCACAAGGTTGGTTCAATGGCTTGGCTGCCGTAGAACCTTGTCGCAAATACATGTCTGGAGATCAGTTAGGTTGCCGGTTTGATCAGCGATCAAAAGCGCCACTTCGCAACGACTGCTGTAACCGCCCGATCCTCACCGCTTCCGCGCAACAAACAAATGCCCGGCAATTGGCAGTCCCTGTTCGTGGCGGACGATGATGTCGCCGGCTTCGATGCAGTCAAATCCGGTTTTATCAAGCGCCGCGCGGACATAGGCCTCGGTGTGGGCGAAACGCTGGAAGCCGCCCACGGTGTAGGGGTGGCCTTGAAAATCTTCCTCGGGCAGGGTTTCGCTGGAAAAGCAGAACAGCGCGCCTGACAGCACGTTTTTCGCCACCGCTTCAAACAGCGGCTCGAGTTCGCCGAGATAGGGCAGCACGTCGGTGGCGGCGACGAGATCGAACGGATCGTCGTCATTGTCCTCAAGAAAATCCAGCGCGTCGGCGACGTAGAGCGTGTCGTAGAGGCCCTTTTCATGGGCGATTTCGACCATGTTCTCGGCCAGGTCGAGGCCGGTGGCGTCGTCGACCATGTCTTCCAGCGCGCCGCCGGTGAGCCCGGTGCCGCAGCCGAGATCGAGCATGCGCTCGAAATGGGTTTCGCCAAGCTCGGTCAGCCGCTGCCTCAGCAGCATCGGCACGTGGTAGCCGAGATCCTCGACCAGCACCTTGTCGAACACCTCGGCGTGCTGATCGAACAGGGTCGTCACATAGGCTTCCGGGGCGCGCAGGGGCACATCGCCGCGTTTCATCGAGGCCAGCCGCACCGAGGCGCCGCCATGGTCCTCGGGGTCGAGCGCCAGCACTTCGGCATAGGCGAGGGCGGCGCCATCAAAATCGCCGGATTTTTCCAGCGCCAGCGCGCGGTTGTAGGCTTCCGCCAGAGCGTCGTCATCGGTCTTGGCCATCGTCAGCCTCCAGAATTGCTTTCGCGCTCTTCTATACACAGCCGCCGATTATACCAAGCCGCGTTATCGCTTGAGATGGCGGGTCAGGCGCTGTTCCAGCTTTTCCCAGATGTTGCGCAGGGTCTCGACAATGACGAGATAGAACACCGCCGCCCAGATATAGGTCTGGAAATCGAAGGTGCGCGAATAGGCCCGCCTGGTCTCGCCCATCAGGTCGAACACGGTGACGATGGCGACAATCGCCGAGCCCTTGATCATCAGGATGATCTCGTTGCCATAGGGCCTCAGCGCCACGATCATCGCCTGTGGCAGGATGATCTGGTGGAAGGTCTGGAACCGGGTCAGGCCGAGGGCCGCCGCGCCTTCATGCTGGCCGCGCGCCACGCTTTCGATGGCGCCGCGCAGGATTTCGGCCTGGTAGGCGGCGGTGTTGAGGGTGAAGGCGAACAGGGCGCAATTCCAGGCGTCGCGGAAGAACACCCACAATCCCAACGCCTCGAGTTCCTCGCGGTAGGTGCCGAAGCCGTAATAGATCAGGAACAATTGCGCGATCAGCGGCGTGCCGCGGAAGAAATAGACATAGCCATAGGCAATCGACG
The DNA here is from genome assembly GCA_000961635.1 of Hoeflea sp. BRH_c9. Lineage (GTDB taxonomy): Bacteria > Pseudomonadota > Alphaproteobacteria > Rhizobiales > Rhizobiaceae > Hoeflea. Next base: position 9,207 of record LADQ01000072.1, read on the forward strand.
ACAGGATGCGGTTCGAAGACATCCGGCCAAGCGCGATCGGGACCGACAGCACCGCGCCCAGCGTGATCGAGATCCCCACCAGGGTCAGGGTGGTGCCAAGGCCCGAAAGCATTTTCGGACCGTAGGTCATGACCTTGTCGATGTCCCAGGCGCCGATCAGCCAGGCCACCAGCGCGATACCGGCGATGACCCACAGCGAGAGCAGCGCGGCGCCGGCAATGCGGGCGCGGCTCCAGCCGAATGCCGGAACCGGCGGCGCCGGCTGCGGTTCGATCAGTTCCCTGACCGCGCTCATCGGTTCACCCCTGAGCGGCGCACGCGCATTTCGATTTTGGAGAACACCACCGAGGACACCATGGCCAGCGCCAGGAACAACAGGCAGGCGGTGCCATAGAAGAAGAACGCTTCCTTGGTCACCTTGGCGGCGATGCCGGTCTGGCGCAATGTGTCGCCCAGTCCGATCACCGAGATCAGCGCGGTATCCTTGATCAGGATCATCCAGAGATTGCCCAGCCCCGGCAGCGCGATGCGGACAAGCTGGGGCAGGATCACCAGCCGCATGGTCTTGCCCGGGCGCAGGCCCAGCGCATAGCTTGCCTCATACTGGCCATTGGGGATGGCCTTGAAGGCGGACGACAGCACCTCCGCCGCATAGGCCGAAAACACCAGCGACAGGGCGATGGTGCCGGCGACAAAGGAATTGATGTCGAAGCCGCTCGCAAACCCCAGCGCCATTGCCAGCTCGCGGACCGCGATTTGCAGTCCGAAATAGATCATGAAGATGGTCAGCAGTTCGGGCAGGCCGCGAAAGATGGTGGTGTAGATATTGGCCGAGATCTTCAGCGTGCGGATTTCGCTTTGCTGCGCCAGCGCCAGAAACAGGCCGATCGCCAACCCGATCGGCAGCGTGCACAGGGCCAGCGTGATGGTGACAAAGAAACCTCTCGCCACCTCGTCGCCCCATCCGGTGTCGCCGCACGAGAGCAGCGAGCCGTCCGGAAGCAGATTGAGAATGCCCACCGGGCCGCAAAATGGATCAAACAGGGAGACGAGCGCGTAAAGCTGCCCGCCCAGCGATGCCGTTGGTTCCATGCTGTCCCCTGACCCCTGCCGTATTGTTCACGGTCTTGGCGGTAAGGCGGCGGACGAAATCTCGCCCGCCGCCTTGTCTTGTCCTATCGGTTTACGGTCGGCTTACTCGCCGTAGACGTCAACGTCGAAATACTTGTCGTTGATGGTCTTGTAGGTGCCGTTGGCGCGGATCGCGGCGATGGCCGTGTTGAACATGTCGCGCAGTTCGGTTTCGCCCTTGCGGATGGCGATGCCGGCGCCTTCGCCGTTGATGACCAGATCCGGGGTCAGGGCGGCGAGCAATTTGCAGCAAGCCTTGCCGTCATCGGTCTTGAGCCAATCCGTCAGCACGATGACATCGTCGATGGCCGCATCGAGACGGCCCGAGGCGAGATCGAGCTTGTATTCGTCCGGCGTCGGATAAAGCTTGAGTTCGGCGGAGGGAAACTTGGCTTCCGCATAGTTGGAGTGGGTGGTCGAGGACTGCGCGCCAATTACCTTGCCAGCCAGGCCGGCATCGGTTGCGTCAGTGATCGCGCTGTCGTTCGGCACGGCAACAGCCGGTCCGGTGTTGTAGTATTTGTTGGTGAAGTCGACCTTCTCCTTGCGCTCTTCGGTGATCGACATCGAGGCGATGATGGCGTCGAACTTGCCGGCGAGAAGGGCCGGAATGATGCCATCCCAATCCTGGGTGACGAATTCGCACTCGACCTTCATCTCTTCGCAGAGCGCCTTGGCGATGTCGATGTCGAAGCCGACAAGGCTGCCGTCGGATTCAAGATTGTTGAAGGGCGGGTAGGCGCCTTCGGTGCCGATGACGATCTTCTTCATGCCGCCATGGCTCGCGGCCTGTGCCGTGGCGCCCATCGTCAAGGCAAGGGCTGCGGCGGTGACTGCCAGGGTGAAACGCTTGGAAATACGCATAGGTGTCCTCTCTGTTGGCCGGATTGCGGCTTGTTGCCGCCGCATTCCATCATGTCGCGAATGGTGCTCATCGCGCTGGTCGGAATATTCCCACTGTTTTGTCGGGGATTGCAACAGGAAATCCCGCTTACCCAATCTCAAACGGGGTAAGCAAGTGGAAAATCAACGGGTCCGGGCCGTGGCGGGAAGGCTGCGCTCGACCTTCAGGACGTAAAGTGTCGCAAAAATACTCAGGATGCACGAGACCAGCATGACGATGATCAGCGGATAGGGGCCGGTTTCGACCGACAGCACCGCGCCGGCCAAAGCCGAAAGGGCCGCGCCGCCGCCGATCATCATGGCGCCGCCGAGACCCGAGGCCGATCCGGCCAGATGCGGGCGAACGCTGACAATGCCGGCATTGGCGCTGGGCAGCGAAATGCCGTTGCCAAGGCCGACGAAGAAGATCGGGCCAAAGAAGGACAGCGGGTGCCAGATTCCGCCCAGGAACAGCAGCAAGGAAAGCATCATGCCGAAGCTGGCGATGATGCATCCGCTTACCATCATGCGGGTGATGCCCATCCGTTGCGCGAAGCGGCCGGAGAGGAAGTTTCCGCTCATATATCCCACGGCAATGAATACAAAGTAGAAGCCCAATTCCGTGGGTTTCATGCCAAGGATCGCGGTCGCCACGAAGGGCCCGCCGCCGAGAAACGAGAAAAACGCGCCCGAAGCGAAGGTGGCGGTCAGCGTAAAGCCCCAGAACCGGCGCGAGCGGAGCAGTTCGGGATAGGCGCCGAATTGCTTGAGCATGCTCGGGGAGCGGTTGAGGTTGGTTTCGCCCAGATCGGCGAAGGTCAGAAGCAAAGCTCCCAGACCGAGCACGAACAACAGCGCGAAGGAGGATTGCCAGCCAAACAGATCTTCCAGGATACCGCCCAGCGCCGGACCGACCATGGGCGCCAGCGTCATGCCCATGGTGACATAGCCGATCATCGAGGCCGCCTGATCGGTTCCGACGATGTCGCGGACGATGGCGCGCGACAGCACCATGCCGGTGACGACGCTGGCCTGGATCATCCGGACCACCAGAAAGCTCTCGACCGTCGGCGCGAACGGCGCCAGCGCGGTGGCCACCAGAAAAACAACCAGGCCCGCCAGCATCACCGGGCGGCGTCCATAGCGATCCGACAACGGACCGATGACAAGCTGGAGCAGGGCGGTAAAGGCGAGGTAGCCGGAGACGGCCAGTTGCACCAGCGCATAATCGGCCCGGTAATAGGTGGCGATGCCGGGCAGTGACGGCAAAAACAGGTTCATGTTGAGCGCGCTGAGGCCGGAAATCACCACGAGCGTGACGATGTGCGGCGGCGTGGCGCGATTGAGGAATATGGTCTTGGTCATTGCCAGTCTTTTGTTCTGTCGCGCGCGGCGATGCAAATGAAATCCGACGCGCCGGTGATGCGGCTGCCGATGCCTGTGGGCGGGGTTAAGCGGATGGTTGCATTGGCAACGGATAGATTATACTTTGCACAGTCCATATCAATAATTGGAAGCCATCACTCCTTAGGGGTTTTTATATTTCCGAATATTGATAGACAGGGGTGGGGAACCGCATGCCCGGCTACGACTTCGCCGATCAATGCCCGTTTTGCAATGCGCCATGGGGCGATTGTTTGCATGTGCGTTTGCTCATCGAATGGGAGGCGGATGCCCTTATGAGGGAAGCGCAGGCGGAACTTGGCGGCGGCGCATCCGCTGATGACCCGCTTCTGCCGGACCTGGAGGAACGGATCGCGCCGGTGCGGTCCGCCGATTCGTCCGGTAATTGACAAACTCATGGTGAATGACGCGGTGCGGCGCGGCTGGCGGGCTTGGCGCTGCTTCTGATGCGCTCGCGATAGAGCGTGTACAATCCCGATCCGATGACGATAGCGCCGCCGGTGATCATGAAAACATCGGGGTATTCGCCAAACAGTGCCATGCCCATCACCACCGCCCAAATCAGGCTGGTGTAGCGGAACGGCGCGACAAACGAGATTTCGCCTTCCCGCATCGACATGATGATGAATTGATAGCCAACCAGCAGCAGGCAGGCGGCGAGGCTGATAAGGCCAAAATCCGTGGCGCTTACCGGCTTCCAGCCGCCCATCGGCCAGATCAGGGCAAGGCCCGCCAGCGTCACCGCGACTGCCGTCACCGTCGACAGGTACAGCGACGGAATCGCCGAATCGACCTTGCGGGTAGCGATGTCGCGGGCCGATGCGAAGATGACTGTGCCGACAATCATCAAGGCATAGGGCGAAAATCCCTCGATGCCGGGCCTCACGATGATCAGCACGCCGGCGAACCCCACCAGAATGGCGCCCCATCGCCGCCAGCCCACGGGTTCGGACAGGAACATCGCCGCGCCCATGGTGACGGCCAGCGGCAGCGCCTGCAGGATCGCCGAGGCATTGGCGAGCGGAATATGGGCGAGGCCGAGCAGGAAGGTGACGGTGCCGCCGACTTCGCCCAGTATCCGGATCGCCACCCAGCGGTTGATCAGGAGGCGGACCGGACGCAGCGCGCGGCGTTGCCGGGCCAGCAGATAAATCAGCACCGACGCCACCGCGCCGCGCAGGAACATCACCTGCGCAATGCTCATGTCGTTGGTCAGCAGCTTGATGATCGAATCATTGATCGTGAATCCCGCCATCGACAGGGACATGAACAAGGCGCCGCGCATGTTGGGGGAAATGGCCATGATCTTTCCGGAAAACGCCGGCGCGGAATCGCTGGCTCGACAGGCAGGCTAGCATTGTTGGAGGCTGTGGCACAGCCGCGCAGGATTGCCGATCCATCACGGATACTGATCGATCGGGCGCCTGGGGAGTCATCCGTTGGCGGATCAGCCGCCGGTCACGCTCATGTGGCGGGAGACAGCCGGTTGCCTGGTGGTGCGGTCGATGATGAAGTCATGGCCCTTGGGCTTGCGGCCGATGGCTTCGTCGATGGCGCTCGACAGCAGCTCGTTGCCTTCCGAGGCGCGCAGGGGCGCGCGAAGATCAGCGGCGTCATTCTGGCCCAGGCACATATAGAGCGTTCCGGTGCAGGTCAGCCGCACGCGATTGCAGCTTTCGCAAAAATTATGCGTCATCGGGGTGATGAAGCCGAGCCTGCCGCCGGTCTCGGCCACCCGGACATAGCGGGCAGGGCCGCCGGTCTGGTAAGGGATGTCCTCAAGCGTCAACTGCCGCTCGAGATTGGCGCGCAACAGCGACAGCGGCATGTATTGATCGGTGCGATCCTCGTCGATCTCGCCCATCGGCATGGTCTCGATCACGGTCATGTCCATGCCCTGGCCATGCGCCCATCTCAGCATTTCCGGGATCTCGGCATCATTGAAGTTTTTCAGCGCCACGGCGTTGATCTTGATCTTCAGGCCGGCCGCTTGCGCCGCGCGCACGCCTTCCAGCACCTTGTCGAGGTCGCCCCAGCGGGTGATCTTGCGGAACTTGTCGGGATCAAGCGTATCGATGGAGACATTGATGCGGCGGACGCCGCAGTCAAACAGTTCGGAGGCGAACCGTGTCAGTTGCGAGCCGTTGGTGGTCAGCGTCAGTTCATCCATGCGGCCGGCGTCGATGTGGCGTCCGACTTGCCTGACGAACTGCATGATGTTCTTGCGCACCAGCGGTTCGCCGCCGGTGAGCCGGATCTTGCGCACGCCCTTGTCGACAAAGACGGTGCAGAGCCGGTCCAGTTCCTCAAGCGTCAGCAAGTCCTTTTTGGGCAGAAAGGTCATGTTTTCCGCCATGCAATAGGTGCAGCGGAAATCGCAGCGGTCCGTCACCGACACCCTGAGATAGGTCACCGCCCGGCCAAACGGGTCGGTCATGATGGGGGCAGCGGTGTTGTCCATTGCGGATGGTCCTTGATTGCCTTGCGGTCAAAATCGCATTGCTTCAAGGTCAATGTCGTCATCCACCGGCGTTCCGTCAAGAGAAAGGCTCGGTTTGGGAGATGTTTTCGGGCTTGCTGCTTGTGAAGCGGCCGGATCAACTCTACACCAGCCGTCACTTGCAATGACGCAGGGAAGGGCGAAAGATGGGCGATCACGACACTGCATGGCCGAAGGAATTGCGCGTGTCGCCGGATCGCAAGATGCTGACGATCGCCTTCACCGATGGCCGGTCGCATGCGATCGAGGCCGAGTTGCTCCGCGTGCGCTCGCCCTCGGCGGAAGTGCAGGGCCATTCCGCCGCGCAGCGGGTGATTGTCGGCGGCAAGGCGGATGTGACCATTTCCAAAGTGGCGCCGGTGGGCAATTACGCTGTCCGCCTGGTCTTTGATGATGGTCACGACACCGGCATCTTCACTTGGGCGTTCCTGTCCGAGCTGGGAGACGAAAAAGACCGGCGCTGGACCGAATATCTGAAGGAACTGGCGGACAAGGGCATGTCCCGGACCTGAGGTGAAACCCGGTCGCCGGGATTGTTCAGGCTCCGTCCTGTTCGGTTTTTGCATCCGATGCCAGGCCGAAATCGCCTGATGCCGTCAATTCATGGACGAGCCGTGTCATCACGTTTCCGATGAGATCGCATTCCTCAGTTGTCGAAACGCTCATGGTCCTGTCGATCAATGCAAACTGAATTCGGATTGCCTCCTCGGTCAGGGTCTTGCCTTCGGGCGTCAGCTCAAGCCGCAGGATCCGCTTATCCTGAGGATCGCCGCGCCGGGTAATCAAGCCGCGGGTCTCCATTTGCGGCAGCAGCATCGACAGGTTGGAGCGACCGACCAGCAGCTTGTTGGCCAGGTCCTGCTGGGAAATTCCCGGCGTCTTGTAGAGATTGATCAGAATGTCGAGATGCGGGGTCTTGATGTCGAGCGGCTGCAACTCGCGGGTCAGGGTCTGGCCCATCAAATGGCAGGCGCGGGCGACAGCGATCCAGTTGCGAAAGCGCGGCTTGTCCCAGGGCAGGTCTTGATTTTTGTTCATAGTTGTACAATTCTGTTCATAGTTGAACCAATTAGGATTCCCACTATGGCATCTCTTGTTGAAAAGGTCACCCGTGCGGCGCTGCGGCTTGTCGCGGCGCAATCGCCTGAAAAGGCTGGCGAACTGGCGTTTTTTCTGTTCGCGCGGACGCCACGCGCCAAACCGCAAGGCGACAAGGAGCGCCGCGCCATCGCCAATGCCAGGACCCGCATGGCCGAGGCGGATTCGGTCAGGCTGGTGATTGGCGGCGGCGTTGTCGCCACCCATGTGTTCCGCCCGAAGCCGGACACCGACGATGGCGGCCGGGTGCTGATCGTGCATGGATACCGCTCGCGCAGCGACCACATGATGACGATGGCGGAAGCGCTTGTGGCGCGCGGCAAGACGGTGGTTTGCCTCGATCTTCCCGGACACGGGGCCTCTTCCGGACGCAAACTGCATCTGGGCAAGGCGGTTGAAGCCATCGATGCGGCCTGGCGCCAGCATGGGCCATTCGAGGCCTATGTCGGTCACTCCTTTGGCGGCCCCTCGGTGATGGCCGCCGCCGTCGGCGCGATCCTGCACGTGCCGCGGCGGACGCCAGACCGCATTGTCACCATCGCGGCGCCGTCGGACATGGCCGATGTTTTCCGCTGGGCCGGCGGCTACATGGGGCTGGGCCCGGCGGCGCAGAGCGCTTTCGAGCGGCAGGTGCTCAGGATTGCCGGGCGCCCGCTGTCGGAATTCCGGGTTGACCGGATGCTGCATGATCTGCGGATTCCGATGCTGGTCATCCATGCCGAGGACGACAAGGAAGTGGCCTTCTCCAACGCCGAGGCGATTGCCCGCACCGGTCCGCATGTCAGCCTGATGAAGGCCAACGGGTTCGGCCATCGCCGCATTGTCTCGGCGGCCCCGGTGACCGCGGCGGTCGCGGACTTTCTCAGTGACGGCGGCAAGGACGCCGGCATTGTCGATTTGCCGCTTCCCTGTTCAGCCAGAATCACTACTCTGCCGGCCAGCGAAAACGGGAGACGCCGGAGGCTTGCATGACCATCATCACGTCGATTGCCGAGCTGGAGGCAATTTACGGGGAAACCTCGGAAGCCGCGGTTATCAAGGTCAGTGACCGGCTGACCGCGGGCTACCGGCAATTGATCGAGGCCTCGCCGCTGATGGCGCTGGCGACTTCGGGACCGGAGGGACTGGACTGTTCGCCGCGCGGCGATGCGGGGCAGGTGATTGAAATCAGCGATGACCGGACCCTCATCCTTCCCGACCGCCGCGGCAACAACCGGATTGATTCGCTGCGTAACATCGTCCGCGATGGCCGGGTTGCGCTGCTGTTCCTGATCCCCGGATCGGACAGCACGCTGCGGGTCAACGGCCGCGCAATCATCTCGGTTGACGCTGATTTGCTGGGCAGCCTGGAACGGGAAGGCAAGACGCCTCGTTCGGCGGTCATCATCAGCATTGACGAGGTCTATTTCCAGTGCGCCAGGGCGCTGATGCGCGCCAGGATCTGGGATCCCGAGGCCTGGCCCGATCGCGCCGCATTGCCGACGCCGGGCCGGTTGCTGCAGGAATTCAAGACGGATTTCGACAGTCAACGCTATGACAAGGAATGGCCCGGACGGGCGAAAACCAGCATGTGGTGATAAAAAAACCGGCCAGGACGGCCGGTTTATCGATGTCTGACCGGTGATCAGAAAAACTACTGGCGGACGATCACCTTGGTGCCGACCCCGACCTTGTTATAGAGGTCAACGACATCCTCGTTAGCCATGCGAATGCAGCCCGAAGACATGGCCTGTCCGATGGTCCAGGGCTGGTTGGTGCCGTGAATCCGGTAGATCGTCGAGCCGATATACATGGCGCGGGCGCCGAGCGGGTTGTCCGGGCCGCCTTCCATATAGGCGGGGAGAACGCGGCCTTCCTGGCGCTTGACCCGGTCGCGCATCACCTGCGGCGGAGTCCAGCCCGGCCATTCGGCCTTGCGGGTGATCTTGTTCTGGCCCTGCCAGGTGAAGCCCTCGCGGCCGACGCCGATGCCGTAGACCGTTGCCTTGCCCTTGCCGGTCACGTGATAGAGCCGGCGGTCGGACGTATCGATGATGATCGTGCCCTGCGCGTGGTTCTCCTTGAACGAGATGACCTTGCGCTTGATCGGCGATTTGTCCGAGCGGCGGAATTTGTTGTAATTGTCCGATGGCGGGAACAGCAGCTGCAGCAGGGATTTGGACTCTGTCGAGGTCTGGCCGGCCGGCTGAGCCTGCACGGAAGCGGGCGCCAGCAGGAACACTGCGAGAATTGCGGAAGAGATGAGGCGTTTCATATCGAGTTCCGGAGCTTTCGTTGAAATTCAGTCGCGCCCAGCGCCAGTCCATTGACCAGACTTTGACCGCCTGTCGACAATCGGTACCTGCTTCGCGCTTGGCTGTCCAGCATCAAGGCGGAAATGTGGCGGGAATAGGCGCCGTTCCGCGGCCGGCAAACCCGGCAATGACCGATTGCGAGCCAGCCCGGTATTACTTTCCCCGCCTCACTTCTTGTAAATGACCCAGGCCTTGTTGGATTCGTGATCAAGTTCCGGGGTGTAGAGATGAACCCGGTTGCGTCCGGTGTTCTTGGCGGCATAGAGCGCCAGGTCGGCCTTGTTGTAGAGTTCTTCGGCGCAGTGCGCCTCGGTGGCCATGCACATGCCGAGCGACAGGGTGATCGGGCCGTAATCAACCCCGGTTTTCTGGTTCTTGAGCGGCGTTGATTCAACCGCCCTGCGGATGCGCTCGGCGATTTCCATGGTCACTTCCAGGCTAGTGCCCCGAAGCACCACCGCGAACTCCTCGCCGCCGGTGCGGGCGATGAACACATCCTTGCGCAGCGTGCTTTTCATGATCGCCGCGACGACGCCCAGGACACGGTCGCCGACCGGATGGCCATAGGTGTCATTGAACTTCTTGAAGTGGTCGATGTCGGCGACGATCAGCGAGAAGTACATGGCGTTGCGCTTCTCGTCGTAAATTCCCGACAGCACTTCATCAAAGGCGCGCCGGTTGGCCAGCCGCGTCAGCGGGTCGGTGTTGGCGATGCGCTTGTATTCATCGAGCTCGAGCTTGACCTGCTCCATCTCGCGGGCGCGTTCGACCATATGCTCGACCACGACCTTGCCTTTTTCCATGGTGTCGCCGGTGGCGTTGCTCAAAATGCCGATGACGCTTGTCAGGATGTCGGCGCTCGAGGCGCTCTTGGTGGAAATGCGGGTGTAGGTTTCGCCCAGTAATTTCGAGTAGCTTTCGAGCGAGGACTGTTCCTGTTTGAGCAGCCGCAGCATTCCCTCCAGTTCACCGGCAATCTTGTCATGGGCGCCTTCGACCACTCCGGTCCGGTGATGGTGGGGGAAATGCTCCTTGCCCAGCGCGTCCAGATCGGCCTGCGCCGGATTGCGCCCCAGCGCGTCGAACATCTTGGTCAACCGCGGATTGGAGGCGTTGAGAGCCTCATAGACCAGCTCGTAATTGCGGGGCAGTCCTGAAATGCCACGCCTGCGCATGGTTGCGAGAACCATTGTGGGCGTGTCCAAGGTCTGGACTCTTTTTGCAGTTACAGCCGACATCCTATGTCCCCAAACGTAACAAACACGAAACTGATCGGTAATTATTACGAGACAATTGTTTGGGAATTGTTAATCGCATGCAAACCATGCGGCATTACTGGGAACCCGCCGTTCAGCCAGATCAGCATGCGGTCAGCCCAGATTCAGTTCCTTGAAAAAATCATTGCCCTTGTCATCAATGACGATGAAGGCGGGGAAATTCTCGACCTCGATCCGCCAGATCGCTTCCATGCCCATCTCGGGGTATTCGACGATTTCCACCTTCTTGATGCAATCCTGAGCCAGGCGTGCGGCCGGGCCGCCAATCGAGCCGAGGTAAAAGCCGCCATGGCGGGCGCAGGCCTCGCGCACCGCGCGCGAGCGGTTGCCCTTGGCCAGCATCACCATGGAGCCGCCAAAGGACTGGAACTGGTCGACATAGGAATCCATCCGTCCGGCGGTGGTCGGGCCAAAGGAGCCCGATGCATAGCCTTCCGGCGTTTTCGCGGGCCCGGCATAATAGACCGGATGGTCCTTGAAATAGGCGGGCATCGGTTTGCCTTCTTCCAGCAGGGCGCGGATTTTCGCGTGCGCCAGATCGCGCGCCACAATGATCGAACCGGTCAATGACAGCTGCGTCTTGATCGGATGCCGCGACAACTCGGCGAGGATCTCGCTCATCGGCTGGTTCAGATCGATCGGAACCACGTGTTCGGAGAGCTTTTCCTCGTCGATATCGGGCAGGTATTTCGATGGCTCGGTCTCAAGCTGTTCGAGGAAGATTCCGTCCCTGGTGATCCTGCCCTTGGCTTGCCGGTCGGCCGAGCAGGAGACCCCGAGCCCGATCGGCAGCGAGGCGCCATGGCGCGGCAGCCGGATAACGCGGACATCGTGGCAGAAATATTTGCCGCCGAACTGGGCTCCGACCCCCATCTGCTGGGTGAGCTTGTGGATCTCGGCTTCCATCTCGATGTCCCGGAACGCATGGCCGTCCTGCGAGCCGCTGGTCGGCAGTTCGTCGAGATATTTGGTGGAGGCGAGCTTGACGGTCTTGAGGTTCATTTCCGCCGAGGTGCCGCCAATGACGATCGCCAGATGATAGGGCGGGCAGGCCGCGGTGCCCAGCGTCAGGATCTTTTCGCGCAGGAACTCGATCATCCGGTCATGGGTCAGCAGCGATGGCGTGCCCTGGAACAGAAAGGTCTTGTTGGCCGAGCCGCCGCCCTTGGCGACGAACAGGAAGTCATAGCTGTCGACGCCTTCCTCATAGATGTCGATCTGAGCTGGCAGGTTTGTCTTGGTGTTCTTTTCCTCAAACATCGACAAGGGCGCGAGCTGGGAATAGCGCAGGTTGCGCCGCTCGTAGGCATCGCGCACGCCGCCGGCCAAAGCCTCATAATCGCCGCCCTCGGTCCAGACCCTGCGGCCCTTCTTGGCCATGATGATGGCAGTGCCGGTGTCCTGGCACATCGGCAACACGCCGCCCGCGGCGATATTGGCGTTCTTGAGCAGATCGAGCGCGACGAAGCGGTCATTCTCGGTTGCTTCCGGATCTTCCATGATCGCCGCCAACTGCTGAAGATGGGCGGGTCTAAGCAGGTGGTTGATGTCGCCGAACGCCGCTTCGGCCAGCAGCCGCAACCCGTCGGTCTCGACCGTCAATATCTCCTGGCCGCGGAATTCCTCGACGCCGACATATTGGTCGGTCAGCTTTTTCCAAGGGGTCGTGTCGGGTCCAAGAGGGAACAGATCGTTTGCCACGGATTTCCTTTCCGGTCGCCAGATTGAGGTCAGTCCGGGTCTTAGGATGAAGATTGCCGGAATGCAATTGCGGCATAGGTCGCAGGGAAACGGGCGGTCGGAGGGAAGGGCTGCTTGAATAATTCAAAATATCATGATTTGTGGAATTGATATCATTGGCTGAACCGCATAGAACTCGGCATCACGGTTTCGGCCATGGCGGCGCGCCGCCGGTTTGTTGAACAGGAAGATGAGAATGTCGATATTTGAGCGGTACCTGACCGTGTGGGTCGCGCTGTGCATCGTAGTCGGCATCGCGCTTGGCTATTTGTTCCCGGCCTTTTTCCAGGCTGTAGGATCCGCCGAAATCGCCAATGTCAATTTGCCTGTCGCGGTCCTGATCTGGCTGATGATCATTCCCATGCTGGTCAAGATCGACTTCGGCTCGCTCGGAGAGGTCGGCAGGCACTGGCGCGGCATTTCGGTCACGCTCATCGTCAACTGGTTGATCAAGCCTTTCACCATGGCCGTCATGGCCTGGTTCTTCATCGGCTGGCTGTTCGCGCCGCTGCTGCCGGCCGGCCAGATCAACAGTTACATCGCCGGCCTGATCCTGCTTGGCGCCGCACCCTGCACCGCCATGGTCTTCGTCTGGAGCAATCTGACCAAGGGAGATCCGCTGTTCACGCTCAGCCAGGTCTCGCTCAATGATCTGGTGATGGTGTTTGCCTTCGCGCCGATCGTGGCGCTGCTCCTGGGCATTTCGGCGATCACCGTGCCCTGGCAGACCCTGCTTCTCTCGGTGACGCTCTATATCGTGGTGCCGGTGATCATCGCCCAGGTTCTGCGCAACCGCATTCTGGCGGCGCGCGGCGAGGCGGGACTTGAGCGCTTTCTCTCAAAGCTGCAGCCGCTGGCAATCTCGGCGTTGCTGGCGACGCTCATTGTCCTGTTCGCCTTCCAGGGACAGGCGATCCTCGCCTCGCCGATGATCATCGTGCTGCTGTCGGTGCCGATTATCATTCAAACCTATCTGATCTTCGGCATCGGTTATTTCGCCAACCGCGTTGCCGGCGAGACCCATGTGATCGCGGCGCCTTCCGCGCTGATCGGGGCCAGCAATTTCTTCGAACTCGCCGTGGCCGTGGCCATCAGCCTGTTCGGCTTCAATTCAGGCGCGGCGCTTGCCACGGTGGTGGGTGTGCTGATCGAGGTTCCGGTCATGCTGTCGCTGGTCTGGATCGTCAACCGGTCGAAGGGCTGGTACGAATTGGCGCCCGCCCTGTCGCGGCGAACGGCTGTCAAAACCTCAAAATAGTCCGGCGGCGGCCGCCGCCTGACCGCGGCCCCGGTTGGTTTGGCGGGCAGGGAATTGCCGATCGCTGGCCCCGGATCAAATTCCTGTGCAATGATCCGCCGTTCTTTTCTTTATGACCCCGATTTGTTACGGTCCGCGCTCACGGGACGATTTGATTTGAACGCGCGGGCTCGGCAGGCCTTGCACAACGATCTGGGTAGGGCATGAATTTCAGGATGCGAGCAAGCGTGGCGATGATCGCCATCGCTGTTACTTTTACCGGCGTGATCGCGCCAACGCCACCGGTTCGGGCGCAGGGCCTGCTTGACGCGCTGTTCAACCGCCCGGCCCAGCGGCAACGCGAATATATCGCCCGGGAGCGGGCACGGCAGGAAGCGGAAGCGGAAGCAGCGGTGCGGGCGCCAAAGCCCGTCGCCCGCGTCAGCGGTCCGACATACCGCACCTACAAGCCCGATAGCCTGGTCAAGGTCGATTTCAGCAAGCTCGCCGATCCCGTCATCACCGGTGCGATTGGCGACATGATGCTGTCCCCGCTGGGGATTGATCCCTTTGCCGAAGGCCGCCCGGTGCTGGCCGAATTGTCGCTCCGGGCGCTGCCGGAAGCCGCAAAGGCGGTGGTGGACTACTATTCGCAAAATCCCGCCTATATCTGGGTCGCTGGCACTGCGATGACGGAGCGTGCGCGCGCGGTAATGGCCGTGCTTGACGATGCCGATGCCGTTGGTCTTTCGGCCCGCGACTACAAGGTCGAGGCGCCGGCCGAGGCTTTTGACATCACCCGCGGCACGGAGCGGCAAAAGCAATTGATGGCTTTTGAAATGAAGCTGTCGGTGGCGGTTGCCAATTACATCCTTGACGCCACCCGTGGACGCGTCGATCCCAACCGGATCTCGGGATATCATGATTTCAAGCGCAAGAGCCCCGATCTGGCCGACCGGATCGAAGCGCTGGCCAAATCCGCCGATCCCGCCGAAGCCCTGCTCGCGCACAATCCGCAAGGCACCCATTTCGAGGCGCTGAAAGCCGAACTGAAGCGGCTCCAGGCGCTTGATGACGGCGAGCGGATCACCATTGCCGAAGACCTGTTGCTCAAGCCCGGGCAATCCAGTCCGGAACTCGCCAATGTGGTTGCTGCCATCGTGCTCAAGGGCAGCGATGCGCTCAAGGTCGACAACGCGCTTCTGCTCGCCAGTTATGCCGGCAAGCCGGATTATGATGACGAGATCGTCACGCTGGTGAAGGGGTTCCAGAAGGAAGCCGGTCTGAAGCCCGATGGCGTTGTCGGTCCCGCCACGCGGCAGGCGCTGGTGGGTATCACCAATTCCGACAAGATCGAAAAGGTCCGGCTGGCGATGGAGCGGTCGCGCTGGCTGCCCGGCGTGCTGGCCTCGCGACGCGTCTTCATCAACCAGCCGGCCTACACCGCCACCTATTACAGTGGCGGCAAGGCCGATCTCTCCATGCGGGTTGTGGTCGGCACCAAGTCCAACCAGACCTATTTCTTCGATGACCAGATCGAACTTGTCGAATTCAATCCCTATTGGGGCGTGCCGCAGTCGATCATCATCAACGAGATGCTGCCCAAGCTCCGGGCTGATCCGTCCTATCTCGACCGGCTCGGCTATGAGGTGACCTTGGCTGGCAGCGCCGTGTCCTCGAGCGCGATCAACTGGAATGCGGTGGGCAAGGGCAGCGGGATCGGCGTTCGCCAGCCACCAAGCGGTGACAATGCGCTGGGGGAACTGAAGATCCTGTTCCCCAATTCCCACGCCATCTACATGCATGACACGCCGTCAAAATCGCTGTTTGACCGCGACACCCGCGCCTTGAGCCATGGCTGCATCCGGCTGAAGGACCCGCGCGCCATGGCCGCCAAGGTGCTCGGCACCTCGGTGGATGACATTGGCGCTCACATTGGCGGCGGCCAGAACAAGCAGGTGAATTTGCCGCAGAGTATCCCGGTGCACGTTGCCTATTTCACCGCCTGGCCCGATGACGCGGGCGTGGTCACTTACTACGCCGATGTCTATGGCCGCGACACCTATTTGCGCCGCGCGATCGACGCAACGCAGGACGCGCGGGCTTCCTGAGACAGGGCACGGATCACATGAAAATCGGAATCGTCGGAACCGGAATGGTTGGCAGTGCGGCGGGTTACGCCATGGCGCTGTTGGGCGTCGGCACCGAAATCGTGCTGGTCGACTCCAATCCGGCGCTGGCGCTGGCCCAGGCGCAGGATATTTCACACGCCACGCCATTTGCCACCACGGTCGCCATTCAGGCGGGCGAGTATGCCGATCTCAAGGGGGCTGCGGTGGTGATCATTGCCGCCGGGGTCAGCCAGAAGCCCGGCGAAAACCGGCTGGCGCTGCTTGAGCGCAATGTCGCGGTGTTCAAGTCCGTTATCGGCGGCGTCATGAAAGCGGCGCCTGACGCCATCCTGCTGATCGCCACCAATCCGCTCGACGTGATGACGTTTGCCGCCCAGCGCATTTCCGGCCTGCCGCCCGAACGCGTCATCGGCTCCGGCACCATACTCGACACCGCGCGGCTGAGACACCTGCTCGGCGATCACTTGAGCATCGCGCCCAATTCGGTGCATGCCTATGTGCTGGGCGAGCATGGCGACAGCGAAGTGGCGGTGTGGTCGAGCGCCATGGCCGGCAGCGTGCCGATCGTCTCTTTCGCCGAACAGATCGGCCGCCCGCTCGATCTGGCGGCGCGAACCCTGATCACTGACCAGGTCCGCGGCGCCGCCTACACCATTATCGAAGGCAAGGGCGGCACCTGGTACGGCATCGGCGCAGGCCTCGCCCGCATCGTCCGCGCCATCATCGACGACGAGCGCACCGTGCTTTCGGTCTCCCAGGTCAATGACGATATCGAAGGCGTGAAGGACGTGCCGCTGTCGCTGCCACGCATCGTCGGCCGCGAAGGCATCATCGCCAATCTGATGCCGGACCTCAATGCCGACGAACGCGCGGCGCTCAAAAGAAGCGCCGAGGTGATTTCGGGGTTTTCGTCGAAGCTGAAGTTTTGAGGCTGGCCTCATATCCCGCTCGTCACCACCTTCTCCAAAATCTCGTCCGCCGTCTGCTTCGAACACAATTCCGTCGCAGGCGTCAGCACCGCCGATCCGGCGGCGGCGACGCCGTGGCGGACGGCGTTACGGAAGCTTTCGCCGGCTGCGAGTTGCATGGCGATGGCCGCGACCATGCTGTCGCCGGCGCCGACCGCGCTCAGGGTCTCGATCTTCGGCGGCTGGCAGAAGAAGCGCTCGTCAGCGGTGACGCCGACCG
>LADQ01000089.1 GCA_000961635.1 Hoeflea sp. BRH_c9
GGCGCTGGTCGACGACACCCCCGGGGTGACCCGCGACCGGCGGCCGGGCGACGCGCGCCTGGTCGATCTGCGCTTTCGCATGATCGACACCGCTGGTCTGGAAGTGGCCGGTCCCGACACGCTGGAAGGCCGCATGCGCGCTCAGAGCGAAATGGCGATGGACGAGGCCGACGGCGCGCTGTTCCTGATCGACGCCAAGTCCGGATTGACCCCGGCCGACGAATTGCTGGCCGACATCTTGCGCAAGCGCGGCAAGCCGGTGATCCTGGTCGCCAACAAGGCCGAATCCAAGGGCTCGGAATCCGGCATGTACGACGCCTACCGTCTGGGCCTTGGCGAACCCTGTCCGATCTCGGCCGAACATGGCGGCGGCATGCTCGACCTGCGTGACGCCATTGTCGAAGCCTTCGGCGAGGAACGCTGCTTCCCTTCCAAAAACGATCCGCTGGCCGAGGCCGTCACCGATGTCGACATCCCGATCCCCGGCGGCGCCGACGACGAGGATGAAGGTCCCGATTATGACGAGACCAAACCGCTCAGGGTCGCCATTGTCGGCCGCCCGAATGCCGGCAAGTCGACGCTGATCAACCGGTTTTTGGGCGAGGAGCGGCTGCTCACCGGGCCAGAGGCCGGCATCACCCGGGATTCCATCGCTGTCGATTTCGAGTGGCAGGGCCGCAAGATCAAGCTGTTCGATACCGCCGGACTGCGCCGCAAGGCCCGCGTCCAGGAAAAGCTCGAAAAACTCTCGGTCGCCGACGCGCTGCGCGCCATCCGCTTCGCTGAAGTGGTGGTGATCGTGTTTGATTCGACCATCCCCTTCGAGAAGCAGGACCTGCAGATCGCCGATCTGGTGGTGCGCGAAGGCCGGGCGCCTGTCATCGCCTTCAACAAATGGGACCTGATCGACAACCGCCAGGAAAAACTTGCCGAATTGCGCGAGATGACCGACCGGCTGCTGCCGCAGATCCGCGGCATCCGCGCCGTTACCGTGGCCGGCCAGACCGGCGACGGGCTGGACCGGTTGATGGAGAACATCGCCATGGTCCACAGGACCTGGAACAAGCGCGTGTCCACCGCCAAGCTCAACCGCTGGCTCGATCACACCCAGGGTCATCACCCGCCGCCGGCGGTGTCGGGACGGCGGCTCAAGCTCAAATACATGACCCAGATAAAATCGCGGCCGCCGGGTTTCATGGTCTCCTGCACCCGGCCTGAAGCGGTTCCGGAATCCTACACCCGCTATCTGCTCAATTCGCTGCGCAAGGATTTCGACATGCCCGGCATTCCGTTGCGGTTGGTCTATCGCAGCGGCGACAATCCCTACGCGCCCAAGGACGGCAAGACCAAGCGGGCTTCGGTGATGCCGAAAAAATCGGCGCGCAACACCAAATCGGGAAAGCCGGCGCCAAAGCGGCGCGGCTGACGCCGTACCGATGAGGCGGCCAACTTGTGCCGCATCGGGGACTGTTCCGTTGCCGCACAGGTCCGGGTGCATATTCAGGGTCGATAATTAACGCTCCATCAAGGTTAATCCTCCATTCTCGCTGACTGTACCGTGTAACTGTCCCCGCGTCCCGGAGTTGTTGTTTTGCGTCATAAGCATCGTTTGCCCGGCAGCGGCCAATCCCTGCTTGGCCGCCTGTCAGCGCCCGTGGTCTTCGGACTCGCGGCCTTCCTCGCCACCCCGTCGATGACATCGCATGCCGACATGGCCACCATGCTGGCCGGCAGCGAGGCAAGCGACGCCCGCTGGAAAACCTTTCTCACCGCGTCGCCGGCCGGATCGATCCAGGCAGCCGAACTGGAATTCGCCGATCCGATCCTGACCTCTTCGATTGCATCGGGCGCGGGTGTGACCCTGCCCAATGGCGACAAGATTGCCTTCATGGGCAAGATCGGCGCCGCCGACCCGCGTCCCGACGCCGACCGTGTTACCCGCCATCTCAAGCGGGGCCGGGTCATCGCCGTGGCGCCGGTGCAGCCGCCCAAGGATTTTTCCGCCGGATCCGTGCTTGAACGGCAGTCGGGCCTGTTTCAGCCTTCGCTCGATGCGAAGAACACCATGGCTTTCCTCAAGCCCGACATTCGCGGCCAGGAATTCGAGATCGCCACGGCCTTCTATGTCTCCGGCAAGCAGAAAGCCCAACCGCAGGTGCCGGCGATGCTGGCGAGCCTCGTCACCAACGACAATCCCGACATTCTCGCCACCGCCTATGCGCCGCCCAAGCCTGATTATGCCAAGCAGTCGCCGTTCAGTTCGGTGCTTCGCGATCAGCCGCAGCGCGGCCGCTTCATTCCGCCGGTGGGCAAATATGATCACGACTGGGCGCAGACCGCCCTGCCGGCCACCGCCTTCTCGGAATCCGAACAGCGCTGCCTGGCGGCGGGTATCTATTTTGAAGCCCGTGGCGAGGCCGTCAAAGGCCAGGCCGCGGTCGCCCAGGTGATTCTCAACCGGGTGCGCAACCCGACCTATCCGAACACGGTCTGCGGCGTGGTCTACCAGAATGAAAGCTGGCGCAACCGCTGCCAGTTCTCCTTCGCCTGCGATGGCATCAAGGACCGGGTCAAATCGCCCCGGCACTGGGACATGGCCGAGGAAATCGCGCTGGCGACGACAGCCGGCAAGATCTGGCTTTCGGAAGTGGGATCCTCGACCCATTATCACGCCACCTATGTCCGCCCGCCCTGGGCGCGGAAAATGCGCAAGGTCGGCCAGATCGGACTGCACGTTTTCTACATCACCTATGGCGGCGGCTGGTCCTAGAGCCGACCGGACCTATGGTGGCGGCTGGTCTTACAGACAGCCGGCCCTGGCCCGCGCGATCTGCGTGAGTCTGACGCAGGCGGCCGGGATTTTTCTGATACTTCTGTAGGGCTCCCCGCAAATAACGTCTCAAGTAATTGATAAATCAGAGATAAAATGCCGCGCGCTGAGGCCTCGCCGCGCCTTGACTATGCCCCGGCCTAAAACTATGTTGCGCCCGACTTCGAAGCGGCCTTTTCCGGTCTTCGCTGGCGTGTCAGGAGTGCGCATTCATGGTTGAAAAGCGCGGAACTGGTGGCCCGGACAGACCGGGCGCGAGCGATGAGACGGAAACAGGCCGGTCCGATAGCCTTGAAACCCGGCGTCAGCGCCTGGATGCCGACCTTCTGGCGCACCGCAAGGCGCCGCCGGGAGCGAGCTCCAACAAGGAAGCTGCGCAGGGTTACGCACTGGCGGTCAAGCTGTCGAGCGAGTTCATCGCCGGCGTGATCGTGGGAGCGTTGCTGGGCTATCTGTTCGATCGGTTTTTGGGCACTTCGCCCTGGGGACTGATAGTTTTTCTGCTGCTCGGCTTTTGCGCCGGGGTATTGAATGTTCTGCGCTCGACCGGCGCGGTTGCCCAGTCCGGTCCGGCGGGGCGGAGCCAAGCCGGGGCGGACAAGGAAGACGACGGGAAATAATGTCCGGTTTGACCGGGAAACGAGAAAGAGGCGTCAGTTGGCCAACGATCCGATCCATCAGTTCCAGATCACCAAGCTCGTTCCCATCGAAATTGGCGGGCTGGACCTGTCGTTCACCAATTCCTCGCTGTTCATGGTGGGTACTGTCGCGCTTGCCGCGGGGTTTCTGTTCCTGACCACCGCCAATCGCGGACTGGTGCCCTCGCGGCTGCAGTCGGTCTCGGAAATGTCCTATGAATTCGTGGCCTCCATGCTGCGCGATGGCGCCGGCTCGCAGGGCATGCGGTTCTTCCCGATGGTGTTTTCACTGTTCATGTTCGTGCTGGTGGCCAACCTGCTTGGCATGTTCCCCTATTTCTTCACCATCACCAGTCACCTGATCGTCACCTTCGCGCTGGCCATGCTGGTGGTCGGCACCGTGGTGGTCTACGGCTTCTGGAAGCACGGTCTGCACTTCCTCAATCTGTTTGTTCCCCAGGGCGTGCCCGGCATCCTGATGCCGCTGGTGGTGATGATTGAAGTCATCTCCTTCCTGTCGCGCCCGATCAGCCTGTCCGTGCGTCTGTTCGCCAACATGCTCGCCGGCCACATCACGCTGAAAGTGTTCGCCGGCTTTGTCGCCTCGCTTGGCGGCATGGGCGCGCTTGGCATCGGCACGGCGATCCTGCCGCTGGCGATGACCGTGGCGCTGACCGGTCTCGAATTCCTCGTCGCCTTCCTTCAGGCCTATGTCTTTGCGGTGCTGACCTGCATGTACCTCAACGACGCCCTGCATCCCGGCCACTAGGATCCAATCACCGGCGGTTCGCCGCCAGCACATCGCATCCATCCCATTCCAAAGGAGTTTTATCATGGAAGCAGAAGCAGCAAAGTACATCGGCGCCGGCATCGCATGTCTCGGCATGGGCGGCGCGGGCATTGGCCTGGGCAACATTTTCGGCAGCTACCTGGCGGGCGCCCTGCGCAACCCGTCGGCGGCTGATGGTCAGTTCGGCCGTTTGATCTTCGGCTTTGCCGTGACCGAAGCTTTGGGCATCTTCTCGCTGCTCGTTGCCCTTCTTCTGCTCTTCGCCGTCTAATCGACGAACGAGCAAGGCTTGCCACGCCGGATGACCGGCGTGGCATTTCATCTGGAGGTGATCATGTCTGTTGTGACCCCGGCTCAGGCCCAGTCCGACCCCGCCGAAGGGACCCATTCGGAAACCGGCCTACCAGGTGGCGAAACCCACGGTGGCGGCGTCTTTCCGCCCTTCGATTCATCGACCTTCGCATCGCAGCTTTTGTGGCTGGCGATCACCTTCGGCCTGTTTTATCTGCTGATGTCGCGGGTCATTGTGCCGCGCATTGGCGGCATTCTGGAGCACCGGCGTGACCGGATCGCCCAGGATCTCGATGAAGCCAGCCGTCTGAAGGAAGAGGCCGACAACGCCATTGCTGCCTATGAGCAGGAACTGGCGGACGCGCGCAAGAAAGCCTCGGCCATCGCGGAGACGGCGCGTGAGAAGGCCAAGGCGGCGGCCGAGGCCGAACGGGCATCGACCGAAGCCGGTCTCAGCGCCAAGATGGCTGATGCCGAAAAGAGCATCTTTGCCATCAAGGCCAAGGCGCTGGCCGACGTTGACACCATCGCCGAGGAAGCCGCCACCGATATGGTCAAGCACCTTCTCGGCGGTTCCGTGACCAAGGCCGAGGTCGCAGCCGCGATCCGCGCCGCATCCGGCAAGTAAGCAGGGAAATCGATCATGGACGCTACATTCTTTGCTTTCGTCGGCCTCATCATCTTCCTCGGCATCATCGCCTATGTGAAGGTTCCCGGGATGATAACGGCTGCGCTTGACAAGCGCGCAGACCAGATCCGCAATGAACTCGAACAGGCCAAGAAGCTGCGCGAAGAAGCCCAGCAACTGCTTGCCGAGTATCAGCGCAAGCGCAAGGAAGCCGAATCCGAGGCGGCGAACATTCTCAGCGCGGCGGAGCGGGAAGCCGCCATCCTGCGCGAGGACGCCAAGGCCAAGACCGAGGAATATATCAGCCGCCGCACGGCGATGGCGGAGATGAAAATCTCGCAGGCCGAAACCGATGCGATCAACGAGGTTCGCGCCTCAGCCGTCAATCTGGCCATGATCGCGGCCGAAAAGCTGATCGGCTCGAAAGTCGACGCCAAGGTGTCCAACGATCTGTTCAAGGCTTCGCTTGGCGATCTGAAGACGCGGCTCAACTGAGCCTTCACGTCGAAAGTTGGATTTCAGGCCGGGATCGTCTCCCGGCCTTTTTCGTTTTGGGAAGCGCGTTTTCAAGCTGTTCTTGGGTTCTGGCCGCGGCTGAAATTGGCCGTGCCGGCGCCCGGGTCAATCCTTGCGCAGAGGCCGAAAAGTCATGCGGTGCAGCGGGCAGGGGCCGTGGTCGGCAATGGCCTGGAGATGTCTTGGCGCGCCGTAGCCCATATGGGCGTCAAAGCCGTAGAGCGGATGGTCGATCGCGGCGCGAATCATCATCCGGTCGCGGGTGACCTTGGCGACGATCGAGGCCGCGGCGATGGACAGTGAGCGGGCATCGCCCTTGACCAGCGCCCGCGCCAGGCAATCAAGTCCGGGCGGCACATCGCGGCCATCGACCAGCGCGAAGCCGGGCTTGACCGGCAGCGCGCAAAGTGCCCGCCGCAT
>LADQ01000237.1 GCA_000961635.1 Hoeflea sp. BRH_c9
CCCATCGCAAGGCCATCGCGGCCGCCATTGTGCGCACCAAGGCCAAGGCAAGGCTGCGCCGCGCGCTGGTGGTGCTGCCCATTGCCGGCATCGCCGCGGCCGTGGCTTTCGAACGCCAGGACTATCTGGAATGGAAACAGGAAAACCCCGACGGCGATGTCGAGGACTATGGCTGCGAGGTCAGCGCCGTCTCGGCCGAGGTGATCGACGAGGTTCTGCAGGATCTGCCCGGCCAGGTCAGACCGTCGCGCGACTGGCTGTTGTCGCGCATGCCCGACTGCGAGTCCGGCATGCCTGGTCCGGAAGCGGCGGATACTTTGGCATTGGACACCAAGGATTGGCAAAGCCGGCCCTGAGGTGCTGACTGCCGCCGGTTTTTACGCGAGCGCCGGACATTCAACGGATTTGCGCGCTGGCGGGCATTGCCGGTTGCGGCTTGCTTTCAGCCCGCACAAAACGCGCCGCCGAGTTCTCGCGGGGAGAGGTTCGCGCAAAAATCTTCTTTGACCCCGGCGCGCGCATGCGGGATAACCCCCGCAGTTCAATTGTCGGGCATAAGGGGAGAAAACCATGTCGACCAATCAGCCGGGTTTCAACACACTGGCCATCCACGCGGGAGCCCAGCCGGATCCGGCCACGGGCGCGAGGACCACGCCGATCTACCAGACCACCAGCTTTGTCTTTGACGACGCCGATCACGCCGCCTCGCTGTTCGGGCTGAAGGCCTTCGGCAACATCTACACCCGCATCATGAACCCGACCCAGGCCGTGCTCGAGGAGCGGATCGCGGCGCTGGAAGGCGGCACCGCGGCGCTGGCCGTCGCCTCCGGCCATGCGGCGCAGTTGATCGTGTTCCACACCATCATGAGCCCGGGCGACAATTTCATCGCCGCCAACCGGCTCTATGGCGGCTCGATCAACCAGTTCGGCAAATCCTTCCAGTCGTTTGACTGGCATGTGCGCTGGGCCGATCCGGCCGACATGGACAGCATCGAAAGCCAGATCGACGAGCGCACCAAGGCGATCTTCATTGAAAGCCTGGCCAATCCGGGCGGCACCTTTGTCGATATCAACGCCATTGCCGAACTCGCCCGCAAGCATGAATTGCCGCTGATCGTCGACAACACCATGGCCTCGCCCTATCTGATCCGGCCGATCGACCATGGCGCCGACATCGTCGTCCATTCGCTGACCAAATTCATCGGCGGCCACGGCAATTCCATGGGCGGCGTCATCGTCGACGGCGGTTCCTTCGACTGGTCCAAGTCCGGCAAATATCCATCCCTGTCGGAGCCGCGCTCGGAATATGGCGGCATCGTGCTGCACGAGACCTTCGGCAATTTCGCCTTTGCGATTGCCTGCCGCGTGCTCGGCCTGCGTGACCTTGGACCGGCGATTTCGCCGTTCAATGCCTTCATGATCCTGACCGGCATCGAGACCCTGCCGCTCAGGATGCAGCGCCATTCCGACAACGCGCTTGAGGTCGCCAACTGGCTCGCCAATCACCCCAAGGTCAGCTGGGTCTCCTATGCCGGACGGCCCGAGCATGAAAACCATGCGCTGCAGCAGCGCTACGCCCCCAAGGGCGGCGGCGCCGTGTTCACCTTCGGACTGAAGGGCGGCTACGATTCGGGCGTCAAATTCGTCGAGGGGCTGGAGATGTTCTCGCATCTGGCCAATATCGGCGACACCCGCTCGCTGGTCATCCACCCGGCCTCGACCACCCACCGGCAACTCTCCCCCGAGCAGCAGGTCGCGGCCGGCGCCGGTCCCGACGTGGTGCGGCTGTCGGTCGGCATCGAGGACGTCAAGGACATCATCGCCGACCTCGAACAGGCGCTCGCCAAGGCGTGAGCCCAACGCGTTTGACACCAAGGCCCGGCACGCGATGCCGGGCCGATTGATCTGCGACAAGTCCAACGACCGCAAGACGCGCTAGGCTTTCGACGAACCCAATCAATGGAGGCCCCGATGCCGCGAACCAATCTTCAGACTCTCCTCATCGCATCCGCCATGATCCTGGCGCTGGCGCCCTTTGCCCAGGCGCAATCGGCCAATCCGGCCTGGCTCGACAATCTGTCGGAGCAACTGTCGGTCGAGAAGGATTGCGCGGTTGAGTATTATGTCAACATCACGGAGGGCGATCTGGCCGGGCGGCGGACATTCGAAGCGCGCGCCCAGTGCGCCGATGGCCGCCAGTTCGACGGATCGCTGATCGAGCCTGCGGAAGAGTTCACCATCTCCGAATGCGGGGTTCAGGTCTGCTGATTGCTGTCATCGCGACGCTTCTGCTTGCTTTGTCGATCAGGCTCAGGGCAATCTGGACAGCAATCCCTGCAAGCGCGAGTGACCATGGCCAACGAACATCTCATCCCCGTCACACAATCCGTTGAACCGGAGGTCTCCAGGCCCGACGCCGGAAAAGTGATCTCCGGCGATCCGGTCCACACCACATGGAATCTCGAGGAGCGCGACGGGCTCTATTGCGGCATCTGGCAGTCGACGCCGGGCAAATGGCGGATATCCTATGATGAATGGGAATATTGCCGCATTCTCGAAGGCGTGTCGGTGATTTCCGAGGACGGCGGCGCGGCGGTCACGGTCCAGGCCGGCGACAGCTTCATCCTGAGACCGGGCTTCAAGGGAAGCTGGGAAGTGCTTGAAACGACTCGCAAGGACTATGTGATCCGGCTTTAACGCCGCCCGGGGATCAACCGACGATCAGGCTTTCGAGTCCATGAAAATGGTAGCTGTCGCGGTAGCGCGGCGGCTGTCTGAGCGTGAGGTCGGGGAGGCGGGAAAACAGCACCGCCAGCGATTGCTGCAATTCAAGCCGCGCCAATGGCGCGCCGATGCAGAAATGCAGGCCCGCGCCAAAACTCACATTCTTCTGGTCAGTCCTGCCGGGACGGAAGTCCTGCGGCGCCTCATAGGCTGACGGGTCGCGATTGGCGGCGCCCAGCAGCAGCGCCACCTGTTCGCCCGGTTTCAAGGTCACCGGACCGAGGTCCACGGCCTCATAGGCATAACGGGTGAACATGTGCAGCGGCGCGTCGAACCTCAGCGCCTCCTCGACGCTTGCGGCGGCAAGCTCGGGCGTTGCAAAGAACCGGCGCGGATCGCCGCCTTGCTCCAGGATCGTCTTCACCGCATTGCCGGTCTGGTGCACGGTGGCTTCGTGCCCGGCGTTGAGCAGCAGCACGCAGGTCGAGATCAACTCCGCGTCGGAGAGTTTTTCGCCGGTGTCGCGCACGCCGATCAGCGCCGAGAGCAGATCATCTGAAGTGTTGTGCCGGTGATCATCGATGTGGGCGGTCAGGAACGCTCCAAACTCTGCCGAGGCGCGGTTGGCGCGGTCCTCGGTCTCGCGCGACCGGTGCGGCACATACATCTCGCATATGGCGTGTGACCAGGAAAGCAGATCATCGGCCCGCTCGACAGGGACGCCGAGCAATTCGCAGATCACCGTCAGCGGGATCGGCGTGGCGAATGACGGCAGCAGATCGAAGGGCTGGCCAGCGGGCAGGGCGTCAACCAGCGAATGGGCGAGCGCATGGACGCGCGGCCTCAGCCGCTCCACCGAGCGCGAGACAAAGGCGCGGTTGACCAGCGTTCTGAGCCGCGTATGCGCCGGCGGTTCGCGCTCGAGCAGCGAGCCGCTTTCGATCCGGTCGAACTCCGTCAGATGTTCGCGGCCCGCAACCGGGTTCAGCGGCGCGCCCCAACGGTTCTCGCGGCCCAGCCGCCGGTCACGCAGCAGGCTATTGACCTGATCATAGCCCGCCACACACCACATGCCATACTCCCGCCAGAAGAAAACCGGTGAGGCGTGGTGCATTTCGGCGTAAAATTTGTACGGGTCCTGGACGAAGCCGGGATCGCGGGGATCCTGCGAAACGGAGAGTTGCTTGAGTGTCATGGCTGAGCTGTATCGTGGATTGTGACTCGATAAAATCCTTTATCCTTATGAAGATAGGGTTTTTCCGGAATAAATATCCCGATTGTTCACCTACGCACGCGCCCCCGGTGCACCAAGGAAAACATGCATGTCTCTAAATGAAATCCACAGTCTCGATCATACTGTCATTCTCTGCCGCAAATTGCAGGAAACGCGGGCATTCTATCGCGATGTCATGAAGTTTCCGTTGGAAGTCGATCGAGAAAACTGGGTCAGCTTCCGTGTGGGCGCCACCCTTTTGACACTGCGGCCGCGCGGCAAATGGTCCGTTTGCGATGATGGCGACGCGGCGCCGGGAGCGGCTGCGGTCCAATTGGCTTTCAGGGTGCCGCCACAAGCTGTCGATGTGTGCCATTCGGAGCTTGTGCAGAAGGGCGTCGAAATCCTGCGCGCGCCGACCGATCTGCCGGACTGGCGCCACCGGACGCTGTTTTTTCGGGATCCCGAGGGCAACATCCTCGAGATCTACGCGGAGTACTGATTTCGCCGGGTATAATCGGAACAACCACCGGCAGTGACGCGACGGCGCGGTGGACTGCAACAAAACGGATTTGATCATGAACCTGCCTGATTACATTGACCTGTATTGTGAGCGCACGGCGCCGGGGTTCTGGAACGAGCCGATCAACGCGCTCAGCAATGCCGCGTTTCTGGTCGCCGCCTGGTTTGCCTGGCGCGTCTACGCCCAGAGGGGCAGGCACGATGCGCTGGATCTGATCCTGATCATTCTTGCCGCCGCCATCGGCATCGGATCGTTCCTGTTCCATACTTTCGCAAACGGCTGGTCGGAACTGGCGGACGTGATCCCGATCTGGACTTTCGTCGCGATTTTTGTGCTGGTGACGATCTATCGCCTGACGGGCGAAAGGCTTTGGGCGACCGCCCGTATCGCGTTGATCGTGGTCGGTAGCATTGGCGTCGTTTTCTGGATCACATCGGGCGATGTGACAACCGATGACGCATCAGGACCGGGATATCTGAACGGGTCCCTGCAATACCTGCCAGCCCTGTTGGCCTTGGCGGGTTTTGCCGCGGTGACGTTGGTTCGTCGCCATCCGGCGCGCTATTATGTGACCGGCGCGGCGATCACCTTCCTGCTGTCGCTGTGTTTTCGAACCATCGACCTGACGGCCTGCGCGGCAACCGGATTTGGCACGCATTTCATCTGGCATATCCTCAATGGCGTCATGATCGGATTGCTGCTGCAAAGCCTGCTGCGGCATCTCCCCGCACAGCGCGCCAGCTAGAGCCGGCCTTCAATAGCAGCGGCGTTTGCCCGAAACCTGCACCCAGCCGGTCGTGGCGGGACGGATTTCCACCGAGCGGGCCACTGTCCTGACCACGGCGGGCACATGGCGCGCGATGGTGCGCGCCGGCTCGATCAGCACGGTGCGACTGCGGTGCGCGTACCGCGCGGGGATCCGCTCATGCGCGGTGTGGGCGGGCTGCACCATCACGGTGCGGGCCTGGGTGGCGTATTGCGCCGGATGCACCACCTTGCACAGGGTTTTGACGCCGTGGACATGGCGCCATTCCCAGCCGATCGACTGGGGCCGTACCATCACGGTCTGGTGCACGGTGCCGTACACCGCCGGAACATGCCGGGCAAAGATCTGTTCCGGCTCGATCAACACGCGTTCGGTGACCTGGCCATAGCGCGCCGGTAGGGTCTCGTGCACCACACCGCCTGGCCGGACCACGATTTGCTGATGAATTGTCTTATATAGGGCGGGCTGATGCACCTGCTGATAACAGGCCAGGGCGTTGCCGCCAGCAAGCGCCGGCGAGGCGGCCGATGTGGCCAGAACAGTTGCAAGGATCAGGTGGCGAATGGACGAACTCTCGGACATGATACACTCCCTGACAGCGGCAGCGGGCTTTAAAACTCCGTCTCCGTTTTTATCCAGAAGAGTTTGCCGCAATCCAGGCTCTGAAGAAAGGAAAACATTAATCCGTCGTTAGAGTATCGTGCGATTAATAGGTTGTATTCTACTGGCTCAAAACTGATACTCTACAAGAAGTACGGCGCAGAGCGACGCGGATCCCTCTCTCCAGCCGTCAAAAATTCTTGCAAGACTTGCAGTCTCCCGACCAGCCGGCGCCGTGCCGCGGTCTTCCGTGGCGGTCCCGGAGAATGAAGAAAACCTGCGCAAATTCAGGCGGGATCGGTTTCACAAGCCGGAAAGCGCGGGACCGTAACCTGTCCTTAACGTCACTCGTGAACAACACCACCAAGCCGTTTCGCCGCCTTGCGTCTTGAAGCGACGGGGGGGCACACTCTATGTAGTGGGTTCAAACAGACTGATTCCCTGCGGGCCGTGGCGTCTGCCGGGCCGTAAAAGGGAAGCGCAATGAAGAATACAGTTGAAAACGCCATGGCCCTGGTGCCCATGGTCGTTGAACAGACAAATCGCGGCGAACGGTCTTACGACATTTATTCGCGGCTCCTCAAGGAGCGCATCATTTTCATCACCGGTCCGGTCGAGGACCACATGGCGACGCTGGTCTGCGCCCAGCTTCTGTTTCTCGAGGCCGAGAATCCGAAGAAGGAAATCGCGCTTTACATCAATTCGCCCGGTGGCGTGGTCACCGCCGGGATGGCGATCTATGACACCATGCAGTTCATCCGCCCGGCGGTTTCGACGCTGTGCGTCGGCCAGGCCGCCTCGATGGGGTCGCTTCTGCTTTGCGCCGGCGAAAAGGGCATGCGCTTTGCCACGCCCAATGCCCGCGTCATGGTTCACCAGCCCTCGGGCGGCTTCCAGGGACAGGCCTCCGACATCGAGCGCCATGCCCAGGACATCATCAAGATGAAGCGCCGGCTCAATGAAATCTACGTCAAGCACACCGGCCAGGATTACGAGACAGTCGAGAAAACTCTCGACCGGGACCATTTTCTGACGGCGGACGAAGCGCTTGCGTTTGGTTTGATTGACCGCGTGATCGACAAGCGCGAATACATCGAAACCCCGACATAGGCAGCGGAACGGGGTCTTTGATTGGCCAAAACGGCGGTTTCACAGCGACTGCGCCACACCTGCAACACGTTTTCGTGTGACTGGGGTGGCGCACCCTGTGCAGCGCGCTAGTATTGATGTTAAGTCTATGTTCAAATTCTGTGGCATAGCATCGTCAGATTGACGGGGATTCGTTGCCTCCGGCTTTGGGACTGTTTACCTGAAGACCGGGATTGTACCCCGAATTGCCTGACTGTTCAGACGCTCCGGCGAACGGGCAGCCAGGTGCCAGACATCCCGGTTTGATGCCGGGATTGCGGGAAGGAAAGTGAAATGAGCAAGGTCAGCGGCAGCAACGGCGGCGATTCCAAAAATACCCTATATTGCTCTTTCTGCGGCAAGAGCCAGCATGAAGTGCGCAAACTCATTGCCGGTCCCACGGTGTTCATCTGTGATGAATGCGTGGAATTGTGCATGGACATCATCCGCGAGGAAAACAAATCCTCGATGGTGAAATCGCGCGATGGCGTGCCCACCCCGCAGGAAATCATCGCCACGCTCGATGAATATGTGATCGGCCAGCGTCAGGCCAAGAAGATCCTCTCGGTGGCGGTTCACAACCATTACAAGCGCCTCAACCATTCGTCCAAGTCAGGCGAAGTGGAACTGGCCAAATCCAACATCCTGCTGGTCGGCCCCACCGGTTGCGGCAAGACCTATCTGGCCCAGACGCTGGCGCGCATCATTGATGTGCCCTTCACCATGGCCGACGCCACGACGCTGACGGAAGCCGGTTATGTCGGCGAGGATGTCGAAAACATCATTCTCAAGCTGCTGCAATCGGCCGACTACAATGTCGAACGCGCCCAGCGCGGTATTGTCTATATCGACGAAGTCGACAAGATTTCCCGCAAGTCGGACAATCCCTCGATCACCCGCGACGTCTCGGGCGAGGGCGTTCAGCAGGCGCTCTTGAAGATCATGGAAGGCACGGTTGCCTCGGTGCCGCCGCAGGGTGGCCGCAAGCATCCGCAGCAGGAATTCCTGCAGGTCGACACCACCAACATCCTGTTTGTCTGCGGCGGCGCCTTTGCCGGTCTCGACAAGATCATCTCGGCGCGAGGTGAAAAGACCTCGATCGGCTTTGGCGCCAACGTCCGCTCCCAGGACGAACGCCGCGTCGGCGAAGTGTTGCGCGAACTCGAGCCCGAGGATCTGGTCAAGTTCGGCCTGATCCCGGAATTCATCGGCCGTCTGCCGGTGCTTGCGACGCTGGAGGATCTTGACGAATCCGCGCTGATCCAGATCCTGACCGAGCCGAAGAACGCGCTGGTCAAGCAGTATCAACGCCTGTTCGAAATGGAAGACGTGGTGCTGACGTTCCATGAAAGCGCGCTGGTCGAGATCGCCAAGCGCGGCATCATCCGCAAGACCGGCGCGCGCGGACTGCGCTCGATCATGGAGAAGATCCTGCTCGACACCATGTTCGAACTGCCGGAACTGGAAGGCGTGCGCGAAGTGGTCATCTCCGACGACGTGGTCATCGGCAACGCCCGGCCACTCTACATCTACGCCGAACGCGACGGCGAGACCAAGGGGTCGGTTTCAGCCTGATCCTGGCGCTCTCTGTCTCGGCCAAAAGACAAGACCCGCGGAGATGGCTCTCCGCGGGTTTTTTATTGGTCCGTTTACGCCGCGCAGATTTGGCGGTGTCCGACTGAACATGGATCGCGCAAACCTGTGGTCATGACCTCAGCGAGGGAACTGAACCGGGCAGACATTTGCCCTGGCCTTTCGCGCGGCTCCAGCTTCCGGCCACTTTCATTCTCTACTATCGTCACGAATCGATATTGGAGCATTATCCGGCGTGGCCCTGACTTGAAAACGGACCCCCGGTTCTCCAAGTAGAATACAAAGGGATTTGCCCTTTGTAAGAACGCAAATTGCGGTTGCTGGATGATCCGGGGCCGCCTCCCGCGTTGCCAATCGGCCCGACGGGCCACGAAAGGAAATGAAATGCCGGATAAAAAAGTGAGTTCAACTCATTCGCCCGCAGAGGCAGGTATCTATCCCGTTCTTCCGCTGCGCGACATCGTTGTCTTTCCGCACATGATCGTGCCGCTGTTCGTCGGACGCGAAAAGTCGATCCGCGCGCTTGAGGAAGTCATGGGTTCGGACAAGCAGATCATGCTTGCCACCCAGATCAACGCCAGCGACGACGATCCGGAGCCGGCGGGCATCTATGACATCGGCTCGATCGCCAATGTTCTGCAATTGTTGAAATTGCCCGACGGCACCGTCAAGGTGCTGGTCGAAGGCCGTGCGCGCGCCGAAATCGTCGGCTACACCGACCGCGAAGACTATTACGAAGCCCGCGCCATCGAACTCGCCGAACCTGAAGAGGATGCGGTCGAGGTCGAGGCGTTGTCGCGTTCGGTGGTCTCCGAGTTCGAAAACTACGTCAAGCTCAACAAGAAGATCTCGCCCGAAGTGGTCGGCGCGGCGAGCCAGATCGACGATTATTCCAAGCTCGCCGACACCGTGGCGTCGCATCTGTCGATCAAGATTCCCGAAAAGCAGGACATGCTGTCGACCATTTCCGTGAAAGGCCGCCTCGAAAAGGCGCTCGGCTTCATGGAAGGCGAGATTTCGGTGCTGCAGGTCGAAAAGCGCATCCGCTCCCGCGTCAAGCGGCAGATGGAGAAGACCCAGCGCGAATATTACCTCAACGAGCAGATGAAAGCGATCCAGAAGGAGCTCGGCGACGGCGAGGATGGCCGCGACGAGATGGCGGAAATCGAAAGCCGCATCGCCAAGACCAAGCTTTCCAAGGAAGCCCGCGAAAAGGCTGACGGCGAATTCAAGAAGCTCAAGCAGATGAGCCCGATGTCGGCGGAAGCCACCGTCGTGCGCAACTATCTCGATTGGCTGCTGGGTCTGCCCTGGGGTAAGAAATCGCGCATCAAGATCGATCTCAATGCCGCCGAACAGGTGCTCGAGACCGATCACTTCGGCCTGGAAAAGGTCAAGGAACGGATCATCGAGTATCTGGCCGTGCAGGCGCGGTCATCGAAGATCAAGGGCCCGATCCTCTGCCTCGTCGGACCTCCCGGCGTCGGCAAGACCTCGCTCGCCAAATCGATCGCCAAGGCGACCGGCCGCGAGTATGTCCGCATGGCCTTGGGTGGCGTGCGTGATGAGGCCGAAATCCGCGGTCACCGCCGCACCTATATCGGCTCCATGCCCGGCAAGGTCGTGCAGTCGATGAAGAAGGCCAAGAAGGTCAACCCGCTGTTCCTGCTCGACGAGATCGACAAGATGGGCCAGGATTTCCGCGGCGATCCGTCGTCGGCGCTGCTTGAGGTGCTTGATCCGGAACAGAATTCAACCTTCATGGATCATTACCTCGAGGTTGAGTATGATTTGTCCAACGTGATGTTCATCACCACGGCCAACACGCTCAACATTCCCGCGCCGCTGATGGACCGGATGGAGATCATCCGCATCGCCGGCTATACCGAGGATGAGAAGCTGGAAATCGCCCGCAGGCACCTTCTGCCCAAGGCCGTGCGTGACCACGCGCTGCGTCCGGAGGAATTCCAGATCACCGACGAGGCGCTTTTGCAGGTGGTGCGGACCTATACACGGGAAGCCGGCGTCAGAAACTTCGAGCGCGAACTGATGAAGCTGTCGCGCAAGGCGGTGACCGAGATCCTCAAGACCGGGGTGAAATCGGTCCGCGTCGATGCCGACAATCTCGCCGACTACCTCGGCGTGCCGCGTTTCCGCTATGGCGAAGCCGAGTTCCATGACCAGGTTGGCGTGGTCACCGGTTTGGCCTGGACCGAGGTTGGCGGCGAACTCTTGACCATCGAAGGCGTGATGATGCCGGGCAAGGGCAAGATGACCGTGACCGGCAATCTGCGGGACGTGATGAAGGAATCGATTTCGGCGGCGGCGTCCTATGTCCGTTCGCGCGCGGTTGATTTCGGCATCGAACCGCCGTTGTTCGACAAGCGCGACATCCATGTCCACGTGCCGGAAGGGGCCACCCCGAAGGACGGCCCGTCGGCCGGTGTCGCGATGGCGACGGCGATTGTGTCGACCATGACCGGCATTCCGGTGCGCCGCGATGTCGCCATGACCGGCGAGATCACCTTGCGCGGACGGGTACTGCCGATCGGCGGCCTCAAGGAGAAGCTGCTGGCGGCACTGCGTGGCGGCATCAAGACGGTGATGATCCCGGAAGACAACGCCAAGGATCTCCCCGAGATCCCGGATAATGTCAAAAACGGCCTGGAGATCATTCCGGTGGCGAAGATGAGCGACGTGCTTCGTCACGCGCTGGTCCGGATGCCCGAAGCGATCACCTGGGATCCCGACGCCAAGCCGGAAGTCCCGATCGCAGCGGATGCGGGCGACGAGGGCGGAGCTGCCATCGCTCACTGAGACCTTTCCTCAGTTGGGATCAACTGAGCGGCAATGTCTCGGTTTAAAGCATTACCGGGCCCGCGCGTTTTTCCGACGCGCGGGCCCGATTGCGTCGAGCAGCAGCATCCTTGTTTTTAAACGATGCTTGAGTGACGGGACGGCCGGGAAACGCCCGGCTGGGCCGGCAGCGACCGCTTTGGCTTTCAGATCACCTGTCCCGATTTCGGCCGCGTTCGTAACTTTTTGTTAACATCATAGGTCCTTTGCCCGGCCAAGCGGCCGGTCTGCACCGAATTGTCTGTGAAAAGACCATATAAAGCGTGGGTTTCCGGGGAGTTTGGTTGCGCGGACCGGCGAGATGCGTAGGATCACCGCATCGAACAAACTGAGTCGACGAAACGCCAGGAAAGGGACGGAAATGAACAAAAATGAACTCGTGGCTGCTGTAGCCGAGAAATCGGGCATGAGCAAAGGAGACGCGACATCGGCTGTTGAGGCGGTTTTTGAAACCATCACAGGCGAACTCAAGAACGGCGGCGACGTGCGCCTGATCGGTTTTGGCAATTTCACGGTGTCGCGCCGCGAGGCCTCGAAGGGCCGCAACCCGCAGACCGGCAATGAAGTCGATATTCCGGCCCGCAACGTGCCGAAATTCTCGGCCGGCAAGGGCCTCAAGGATGCGTGCAACTAATGCATGTCGCGCTCAAATGGATTCATTTGAGCGA
>LADQ01000193.1 GCA_000961635.1 Hoeflea sp. BRH_c9
TGCCGCTGGCGACCGGCATCGGCTCCGGCGCGGCGATGCCGGGCGAGCCCGCGCAACTGATCGCAATTCACGTCGCCTGCGGCATCATCGGCGCCAGCGTCTATTGGCTGGTTTGCGGCCGCAATGCCGGCCGCTGGCTACCCAGCGAACAGGCGACACCCGTGGATACTGCCGACCCCGAAAAAAGCTGATCAGCGGCTCTGGGTCAGCAGGATCTTGACCGCAAACACCGAAAACACCGTGGCGAAGACATAATCCACGATCCGCATCACCTGCGGCGTGCGTTTGAGCCAATCCGCCAGCCGGTTGGCGCCGAACACGACGGCAATAGCGACCGGCAGCGCAATGATGATTGACAGCACGCCGAGAAAGACCAGCTTGCCGGTCACATGCGGATCATTGACGCTGACGAATTGCGGCAGGAAGGTCATGAAGAAGATGATGACCTTCGGGTTGAGCAGATTGACCCAGAGACCATTGAGAAAAGCCTTCCACGCCGACGCCTGGCGCTTGCCGCTGGAGTGAACGGCCAGAACCGACCGGTTGCGCACCGCCTGAATGGCGAGCCAGAGCAGGTAGCCGGCGCCGCCGGTTTTCAGCACAAGAAACGCCACCGGCGAGGCGACGATCAGCGCCGACACGCCGAAGGCCACCAGCAATGTGTGAATGGCGATGCCGAGATTGGTGCCGAGCAGGGTCATCAGGCCGATGCCCCGGCCGTCGCGAATGGTCCGGCTCATCCACAGAGTCATGTCGGGACCGGGCGTGATCGCCAGCAGAAGTACCGCGAGGCTGAAAGCCGCAAGAACGGGGAGTCCGGGAATGAAGTTCGTCAACATCTTGATGATCCAGATCAGCGAAAAGACTGTCTTATGCCAGTTTCAGCGCACAGCCAATCCACCCATTTGCCCGGCTGAACAAGGCAGATGATTAAAGCCTTCGCGGCTCGGCCATTCGTTCCTATTTTTTCAGGAAAGCCTCGAACTTCGACGTGTAATCCGGATGCCAGCGCGACAGCGGCGGGCGGTTTTCGATGATGTCGCCGGCGGCCCAGGCGATGCGCTTCTCGTCGGTGGCGCGGTCGACGTCATTGTCGGGACACAAGAT
Organism: Hoeflea sp. BRH_c9; assembly: GCA_000961635.1. GTDB lineage: Bacteria > Pseudomonadota > Alphaproteobacteria > Rhizobiales > Rhizobiaceae > Hoeflea. The sequence continues at coordinate 1,108 of LADQ01000193.1, forward strand.
GTAGAAATCGCCCCGGGCAAGACTCTCCATCATGAAATCGACGGTCTGGTCCGCGGTCCAGGCGGCGCCCGGCTTCTCACTCCGCCCCCGCGCCGTCAGCGGCGTGAAGACAAAGCCGGGAATCAGCAGATGGGCGCTGACCTGGCAATCTTGCGTGTTGCGCAATTCATGCGCAAGCGCCTCGGTGAAGGCCTTCACCCCGGCTTTGGAGACATTGTAGGCGGGATCGCCGGGCGGGGTGGTGATCCCCTGCTTGGATCCGGTGTTGATGAGCATCGCCGGCTCGCCATGGGCGATCATGCCCGGCCCGAACACGCGGGTTCCGTGGATGACCCCCATCAGGTTGACGCCCAGAACCTTGTCCCAGTTGGCCTGCGGGCCGAACAGCGAACTGCCGGGCTGGATGCCGGCATTGTTCATCAGCAGGTGAACGCGGCCGAATCGCTCCAGAACAGTCCGCTCCAGCGCCTCGACATCGGCGCGATCGCTGACATCGGTCTGGATCGATACCACATCGGTGGCGGGATTTGCCGACTGCGCCGCAACTTGCTTTTCGGCGTCGGCCAGCCGCTCACGGTCGATGTCCGACAGCACCACGCACATGCCGCGCGCGGCAAAGACCTTGGCCGCGGCCAACCCGATGCCCGAGGCAGCGCCCGTCACCACCGCTACCCTGGCCTTGTCCACCACGGATTGAAAATGCGCCATCTTCGTCTCCCATTTCCTTGGCCGATCGGCCACTTCTTATCTGGTCGGATTGTCGGAGAAGTCTGAGACAACACTGTGTCAAACAAACTTCAGCCATGCTGGTTCCGCTCACCGAGGCCGGAGCCTGCACCCTGACCCTTGCATGACGCCGCAAACCGGCTAAAAGTGCCGCAAAATTCAGGGCCCCCGAGTTTCCAGACCCTCAGGGGCAGAGCACCAAAACAGGAAGACAGTATCCATGGCATCGCACAAGGACGTCAAGAAGGTCGTTCTCGCCTATTCCGGCGGCCTCGACACCTCGATCATTCTCAAATGGCTGCAGACCGAGCTCGGCGCAGAAGTCGTCACCTTCACCGCCGATCTCGGCCAGGGCGAAGAGCTGGCGCCGGCGCGCAAGAAGGCCGAGATGCTCGGCATCCCGGACAAGAACATCTATATCGAGGATGTCCGCGAGGAATTCGTCCGCGACTTCGTTTTCCCGATGTTCCGCGCCAACGCGGTCTATGAAGGCGTCTACCTGCTCGGCACCTCGATTGCCCGGCCGCTGATTTCCAAGCGGCTGGTCGAGATCGCCCGCGAGACCGGCGCCGACGCGATTGCCCATGGCGCCACCGGCAAGGGCAATGACCAGGTCCGCTTCGAGCTGTCGGCCTATGCGCTCAACCCGGACATCAAGATCATCGCGCCCTGGCGCGACTGGTCGTTCAAGAGCCGCACCGACCTGATCAAGTTCGCCGAGGAGCACCAGATCCCGGTCTCCAAGGACAAGATGGGCGAGGCCCCGTTCTCGGTCGACGCCAATCTGCTGCACTCCTCATCGGAGGGCAAGGTGCTGGAAGATCCGTCGGTGGAAGCGCCCGAATATGTGCATATGCGCACGATCTCGCCGGAAGCGGCGCCCGACAAGGCCACCATCATCAAGGTCGGCTTCGAGAAGGGCGACGCGGTGTCGATCAACGGCGTTCGCATGAGCCCGGCGACCATATTGGCCGAACTCAATACCTATGGACGCGACAACGGCATCGGCCGGCTCGATCTGGTCGAAAACCGCTTTGTCGGCATGAAATCGCGCGGCGTCTACGAGACGCCCGGCGGCACCATCCTGCTCACCGCCCACCGGGCGATGGAATCGATTACGCTCGACCGAGGTGCTGCCCATCTCAAGGACGAGCTGATGCCGCGTTACGCCGAGATGATCTATTTCGGCTTCTGGTTCTCGCCAGAACGCGAAATGCTGCAGGCGGCGATCGATCTGAGCCAGAAACATGTCGAGGGCGAAGTCACGCTCAAGCTCTACAAGGGCAATGTCATGGTCACCGGCCGGGAAAGCGAGAAATCGCTCTATTCCGACGCGCTGGTCACCTTCGAGGACGACCGCGGCGCCTATGACCAGAAGGATGCGGCGGGTTTCATCCGGCTGAACGCGTTGCGGCTGCGCACACTCGCCGCCCGCGACCGCAAGGGCTAACGCCCGCACGCAATGGAATAATCACGGGCGGGACCGCGCAAGGTCCCGCCCGTTTTGTATGAGCTGCGCGGAATTGCTTCCGCCCGCCGCCTTGTTCCGGGCCGCCGCCGGGTCTACATGAAGGCCCAAGACAAGGAGCCTTTCATGACCTCATCCGCCTCACCCATGTTCGACTGGAGCGCACCGCTCGGCCTGCCGGAATTCGCCAGGATCGCTGACGCGGATTTTGCCCCGGCCTTTGACACAGCGCTTGCCGAGCATGACGCCGAGATCGAGGCGATCGCCGCAAATCCGGAGCCCGCGGATTTCGTCAACACCATCGTGGCGCTGGAACTCGCGGGCGACAAGCTTTCCAAGGTGTCGAGCCTGTTCTGGAACCGGGCCGGCACCGACACCAACGACGCCATCCAGGCGTTGGAGCGCGACATCGCGCCGCTTATGTCACGGCATTATTCGAAGATCGCCATGAACCCCGCCTTGTTCGAGCGCGTCGACGCCTTGTACCGGAACCGCAACGACATTGGCTTGACACCGGAGCAGGATCGCCTGCTGGAGCGGATCTGGAAATCCTTCGTCAAATCGGGCGCGGCTCTGGATCAGGCCGGACAGAAGCGGCTTGCTGAAGTTGGCGAGAAGCTGGCCGGCCTCGGCGCGCAATTCGGCCAGAACGTGCTGGCAGACGAACGCGATTACCTGCTGCTGCTGGAAGACGAAGCGGATCTGGCCGGGCTGTCGGATGATTTGCGCGCGGCCATGGCGGCCGTCGCCGAGGATCTCGGTCACAAGGGTAAATACGCCGTCACGCTGTCGCGCTCGATCATCGAGCCGTTCCTGAGCACCAGCGAACGCCGCGATCTGCGCGAGACTGCGTTCAAGGCTTGGATCGCCCGCGGCGCCAAGGGCGGGGCGACCGACAACGCCGCGCTGATCTCTCAGATCATCGCCTTGCGCACCGAGAAAGCGCAGCTTCTGGGCTACGCGAGCTACGCCGCCTACAAGCTTGATGACACCATGGCCAAGACCCCCGAAGCGGTCGAGGCGCTCTTGGGCGATGTCTGGACCCGCGCCGTTGAACGCGCCGGCATCGATCGCGCCGACCTGGCGGAGCTGATCGCGGAAGAAGGCGGCAACCACGAGGTGGCGGCCTGGGACTGGCGGCATTACGCCGAGAAGCTCAAAGCCCGCCGGTTTGATTTTTCCGAAGCCGAGCTCAAGCCCTATCTGCCGCTCAACCGGATGATCGAGGCCTGTTTCGATGTTGCAAACCGTCTCTTCGGCGTCACCATGATCGAACGCAAGGACATCAAGGGGCCGCACAAGGATGCCCGCGTGTTCGAGGTCAGGGGACGCGACGGCGAAATGATCGCCACCTTCATCGCCGATTATTTCGCCAGGCCGTCGAAGCGCTCCGGCGCCTGGATGAGCGGGATGCGCAGCCAGCACAAGCTCGGCATGCCCGACGGCTCCTCCGGTGAAAAGCCGATCATCACCAATGTGATGAATTTCGCCAAACCGGCGGCCGGACAGGAAGCACTGTTGTCGCTCAATGACGCCCGCACGCTGTTTCATGAATTCGGCCACGCGCTGCACGGCATGCTGTCGGACGTGACCTATCCGTCACTGTCGGGCACCTCGGTCAGCCGCGATTTCGTCGAACTGCCCTCGCAGCTTTACGAGCACTGGCTGACGGTTCCGGAAATCCTCGAAAAACACGCGCGCCACTACAAGACCGGCGAACCGATCCCGCGCGCGCTCTTGGACAAGGTGCTGGCCGCGCAAACCTTCAATGCGGGTTTCGCCGCTGTCGAATTCACCGCGTCGGCGCTGGTCGACATGGCCTGGCACACGGCGGGCGAAAAGGCCGATCCGGCCACCTTCGAAGCGGAAACGCTTAAAAAGCTCGGCATGCCGGAGGCCATCGCCATGCGCCACGCCAGCCCGCATTTCCTGCATGTGTTTTCCGGCGAAGGCTATTCCGCCGGCTACTATTCCTACATGTGGTCGGAAGTTCTCGACGCCGACGCCTTTGCGGCGTTCGAGGAAACCGGCGATCCGTTTCACCCCGAAATGGCCGAGAGATTGCTGACCCATGTCTACTCGGCCGGCGGTTCGCGCGATCCGGGCGAACTCTACCAGGCGTTCCGCGGACGCATGCCCGACGCCACGGCGATGCTGGAAAAACGCGGGCTGGCCTGACGGCGCTACTGGCGCCGGGCTCCACGAAAGCACCTAATAGGCCTTTTTTGGCGCCCGGTCATCCGACAGCGATCGCCGCGATCTTTCGGTCAATGTCTCGATCGCGTCGGCCAGATGGATTTCCGCAATATTGTAGTCGCCTCTGGCGACCCTGAGCCGGTGCGCCTCGAGCAGCACCTCGGCATGGGATGACCCCGTCGGCGGTTCGAACCGGTAGGCGGCAAGCTCGATCAGAAATCCCAGCGGATCGGTGAAATAGATCGAATCCATGAAGCCGCGGTCCTTGACGCCGCTGTGGTCGATGCCGCGTTCATCAAGCCGCTCGACAGCCTGGGAAAAGGTGGCCTTCGACACATTGATGGCGAGATGGTGCACGGCGCCGGGATCGGTCGAGGTGCGGGAGCGGTCAGGCCTGCGGCTTTCATCGGTGAAGATGGTGATCAACCGCCCGTCGCCCGGATCGAAATAGAGGTGGCTTTCCGAAGCCCTGTCGAGATTGGGCTGTTCGAAAATGAAGGGCATGCCCAGCACGCCTTCCCAGAAATCGATCGAGGTTTGCCGGTCCGCTCCGACCAGCGTGATGTGGTGGATGCCCTGTGCCTGCAATTTGCGCATGGTGATCTCCCGCTGCTTCCCGTTTCCTTCTTAATACCTCATCCGGGCGGAGCGGTAAAACCGCGATCATGGCGCCGGCATGCCTGTTGCCAAGGCGATGCTGCAAAACGCGGACCGGCTTTAGCGTAAGCCGGCTCCATAATCTGACTGCCAAACCAGACAGGCTGTCATCAAACTTTGATAAAGACTTCATCCAAACGAGAAAGCCGCGTCACATTTCCTTGCGAGAGAGCCTGGTGAGCACATTCACAATCCACCCAGGCAACTTCACCCAGGAGAGATTCGATGTCCCTGTCACGCCGCAGTTTTCTTGTTTCCGCCAGCGCCACCTCGCTGGTGACCGCTTCCGGCCTTGCAATGCCCGCCTATGTCCGCGCCGCCCAGCGCCCGCTCTTCACCCACGGCGTCCAGTCCGGCGACGTCAACACCAATTCCGGCATGATCTGGGCACGGGTCGACCGCCCGTCGCGGATCAACATGGAAATCTCCACCGTCGAGAGCTTCACCAATTCCATCAAGCTGCCACCGATGAATGCGCTTCCAGATAGCGATTTCGCCGCAAAGCGGCTGATCGAGAACCTGCCGTCGGATCAGGACATCTTCTATCGCTTCAGCGCTGCCGATCTGCAGGACATCAACACCGTGTCCGAGCCGATTGTCGGCCGTTTCCGCACCGCGCCGGCTTCGCGCCGCAACATCCGCTTTGCCTGGTCGGGCGACACCGCAGGCCAGGGCTGGGGCATCGATGAGGTCGGCATGAAGACCTACGCCACGATGGCCAGGCATGAACCCGATTTCTTCCTTCATTCCGGCGACACCATCTATGCCGACGGTCCGATGAAAGACGAGGTGGAACTCAAGGACGGCAGCAAATGGATCAACAAGGTGCTGATCGACGAAAAGCGCAAGGTCGCCGAAACGCTGGATGAATATCGCGGCCAGTGGAAATACAACCTGATGGACGAGCATGTGCGTGCGCTCAACGCCATCTGCCCGACCTTCTTCCAGTGGGACGACCACGAAGTCATCAACAACTGGTCGGATTCCAAGGACCTGACCGGCGATGACCGCTACACCGAGAAATCGGTGCATGTGCTGGCCGCAAACGCCGCACGCGCCTTCCACGAGATGACGCCGATCAGCTACACGCCGGCTGAACCCGGTCGCGTCTACCGCAAGATCGCCTATGGCCCGCTGGTTGATGTGTTCTTCCTCGACATGCGCACTTACCGCAGTGGCAATACCGATAACATGCAGGACGCCCCCAGCGACGCAACCGTGTTTTTTGGCCAGGAACAGATCGCCTGGCTCAAGCGCGAACTCGCCAACTCCAAGGCGACCTGGAAGATCATCGCCGCCGACATGCCGATCAGCCTGGTCGTGCGCGACGGCGACACCAAGTTCGAGGCCATCGCCAATGCCGATGACGGCGCCGTCAAAGGCCGTGAGTTCGAGGTTGCCGACCTGCTGCGCTACATCAAGAATGCCGGCATCACCAACACGGTCTGGCTCACCGCCGACGTGCATTACACCGCGGCGCATTACTATGATCCGTCAAAGGCGCAGTTCCAGGATTTCGAACCGTTCTGGGAATTCGTCTCCGGTCCGCTGCATGCCGGCACCTTCGGTCCCAACGCGCTCGACATGACCTTCGGCCCGGAAGTCAAGTTCGTCGCCGCCCCGACCGAGGAACAGGGCGCCAACCTGCCGCCATCGATGGGACTGCAGTTCTTCGGTCTCGTCGATATCGACGGCGCCAGTGAACAGCTTACCGTTCGCCTGATGAATCGTGACGATCAGGAACTCTGGAAAATCACGCTCGATCCGGTCCGCAACGCCTGATTAATTGTTACGTAACCGGTACAACACCATGGAGAAGGGCGGTTAGCGCCCTTCTCCCCTAGCGTTGGGCCTCTGGAGCAAAGATATCTTTCGCAACTGCAAAAAAACCTGTATAAGCCGCCCAAAGTCCGGTCTAGGCCGGCCGGCGCCGGATCCCATGTCCGGCGCTTTTGTATTCTCCAGAATGAGACCTTACCTATGTCCCTGCGCAATATTGCGATTATCGCCCACGTTGACCATGGCAAGACCACACTTGTCGACGAACTGCTCAAGCAATCCGGTGTCTACCGCGAAAACGAACGCGTCCAGGAACGCGCGATGGATTCGGGCGACATCGAGAAGGAGCGCGGCATCACCATTCTCGCCAAGGCAACTTCGGTGGAATGGAAGGGCAGCCGCATCAACATCGTCGACACCCCTGGCCACGCCGATTTCGGCGGCGAGGTGGAACGTATCCTGTCGATGGTGGATGGCGCCATCGTGCTGGTTGACGCCGCTGAAGGCCCGATGCCGCAGACCAAATTCGTGGTCGGCAAGGCGCTCAAGGTCGGGCTTCGTCCGATCGTCGCCATCAACAAGATCGACCGTCCCGACGCCCGCGTCGATGAAGTGATCAACGAGGTCTTCGACCTCTTCGCAGCCCTTGACGCCACCGACGAGCAGCTCGATTTCCCGATCCTTTACGGTTCGGGCCGCAATGGCTGGATGTCGACCGGTCCGGACCGGCCGGAAGATGGCGGAACCCTGGCGCCGCTGTTCGATCTGGTCCTCGAACATGTGCCGGAACCGACGGTTGCCGAAGGCCCGTTCCGCATGATCGGCACGATTCTGGAAGCCAACCCGTTCCTTGGACGCATCATCACCGGCCGCATCCATTCCGGCACCGTCAAGGCCAACCAGCAGGTCAAGGTTCTGCATGGCGACGGAACCCAGATCGAGACCGGACGCATTTCCAAGATCCTCGCCTTCCGCGGGCTTGAGCGCCAGTCGGTCGACAGCGCCCAGGCGGGCGACATCGTGGCCATCGCCGGCCTCTCCAAGGGCACTGTCGCCGACACGTTCTGCGACCTCTCGGTCACCGAACCGCTGCATGCCCAGCCGATCGATCCGCCGACCGTGACCATGAGCTTCATGGTCAATGATTCGCCGCTCGCCGGCACCGAGGGCGACAAGGTGACGAGCCGCGTCATCCGCGACCGTCTGATGCGCGAGGCCGAGGGCAACGTCGCCCTGAAGATCGAGGAATCGAGCGCCAAGGATTCGTTCTTCGTCTCCGGCCGCGGCGAATTGCAGCTGGCCGTGTTGATCGAAACCATGCGCCGCGAAGGTTTTGAACTGGCCGTGTCTCGCCCCCGCGTGGTCATGCACAATGACGAGAACGGCAAGCTGCTCGAGCCGATCGAGGAAGTCGTCATCGACGTCGATGAGGAACATTCCGGCATCGTCGTGCAGAAGATGGCCGAGCGCAAGGCCGAGATGCTGGAGCTTCGCCCCTCGGGCGGCAACCGTCTGCGGCTGGTGTTCCATGCGCCGACGCGTGGCCTGATCGGCTATCAGTCGGAACTCTTGACCGACACCCGCGGCACCGCGGTGATGAACCGGCTGTTCCATGCCTATGAGCCTTACAAGGGCGACATCGCCGGGCGCACCAATGGCGTGCTGTTGTCCAACATGTCCGGCGAAGCCGTCGCCTACGCCATGTTCAACCTTGAAAGCCGTGGCCCGATGATCATCGAGCCGGGCGAAAAGGTCTACATGGGCATGATCATCGGCATTCATACCCGCGACAATGACCTTGAAGTCAACGTGCTCAAGGCCAAGCAGCTCAACAACATCCGCGCCGCCGGCAAGGATGAGGCGATCAAGCTGACGACGCCGATCCGGATGACGCTGGACCGGTCGCTGTCCTGGATCCAGGACGACGAACTGATGGAAGTGACGCCGAAATCCATCCGTCTGCGCAAGCGTTACCTCGACGCAACCGACCGCAAGCGGTTTGGCAAGGCCGGCGCTTCCGCCGCCTGACATGTCTGACGCGCGCGAAGTCGACCTTGAGAGCTGGTCAAGGTCCGGACAGTTTGAACTGTTCAGGACCTATGACCGGCCTCATTTCGCCACCACCGCGCGCGTTGACGTCACCGCCCTGATGACGCGTGCCAAGCCACGCGGCGTCTCACCCTTCCGGGCCTTCATTTTCGCCATTGGCGCGGGCGTCCACGCGGTGCCGGCGCTGAAGATGCGGTTCATCGGCAACCGGGTGCTCGAATATAATTCGATTTCCCTGTCCGCGACGGTGCCGCGCGCGGGCGATAGCTTCGGCTATTGCTATATTCCCTATTGCGATGACTGGATCCGGTTCGACGAAAGCTGCAAGGCGATCATCGAGGAAACCGCCAAGGGCGCCGATCTTGGCGCCAATACCGGCGAGCGACACGATCTTGCCTATCTCTCCTGCCTGCCCTGGCTTGATTTCACCGCGCTCGACAATGCGCTGCCCGGGCCGGATGATTGCATCCCGCGTTTCTCCTGGGGCAAGTTCATAAAGGCCCCTGACGGAAGCTGGAGCTGTGCGGTCGCCGTGCAGGTGCACCATGCGCTGGTGGACGGATTGCAGGTCGGCCAGTTCTTCCAAGCAGCCCAGGCAAGCCTCGACCGGTTCGCCGACGCCGCCTGAACATTGGCGCCCGGGCGCCGCTTTCCCTTGCATAATTCCTTAACAGACGGTTAACTCATCAAACGCCGTCCACAGAACAATGCTGTGGGCAGACCCCGAAGGAGGACGGCTTTTGCCTTTTTCGCATGTCGCTGGAGCGGTACAATGAGGCCATGAGTTCGTTAACAATCGACATACGGCACGCTGAGCCGCAGGATGCGGAAGCCATTGCCGGCACCCATCGGGCGGCCTGGAGCCACGCCTATACCGGCATTCTGCCCTACAAGGCGCTCAGGCAGATGCTCGAGCGTCGTAATGTCGGCTGGTGGCGGCGCGCCATTCGAGGCTCCACATCCATTCTCGTGCTCGATGTCGGCGGCACCGTGGCCGGTTACGCCACGCTGGGTCTGAACCGGGCGCGCTCGCTGCCGCAGGAAGGCGAGATTTACGAACTCTATCTCAAGCCGGAATTCCAGGGCGTCGGGCTGGGCAAGCGGCTGTTCACCGAAGCCCGGCAGTTGCTCGACTCGCTCGGCTGCAAGGGCGCGGTGGTCTGGTGTCTCGAGGACAATCATTCGTCTGTCGATTTCTACCGGTTCCAGGGCGGTCGCGACGTGGCCGAGGGCCATGAAACCTTCGACGGCAAGACACTCAAGAAACTCGCCTTCGTCTGGCCCTGAGCCGCGCCGGTGACGGTTCGCGCCAAAAGTCCTGTTGCGCCGCGGCAGGTTTGGGCTTAATTCCGGAGCCGCCCGATATGCTGCGCGGCGCCTTGAGGGCGCAGGCGCATGGCGGGCGTTGAATTGACGCATGTTTCGGCCAAGACTCCCGCTTGGCGACTCATGCACCAGATTTCCGGATTGGAGCGATCATGCGCATAGACGCCATCAGCATCGGCGAGAACCCGCCACACGACGTCAACGTCATCATCGAGGTGCCGGTCGGCGGCCAGCCGATCAAGTACGAGATGGACAAGGACGCCGGCATGCTGGTGGTCGACCGGTTCCTCTACACGCCGATGACCTATCCGGGCAATTACGGCTTTGTGCCCCACACATTGTCCGATGATGGCGACCCGATCGACGTTCTGGTCTGCAACACACGGCCGCTCATTCCCGGCTGCCTGATCAATGTCCGGCCGATTGGCGTGCTGATCATGGAAGACAATGCCGGACAGGACGAGAAGATCATCGCCGTGCCGTCGGCGCATCTGACCCAGCGCTATGCCGGTGTCAATGATTACGGCGATCTGCCGGAAATCACGCTGCAGCAGATCGAGCATTTTTTCGAGCACTACAAGGATCTCGAGCCGGGCAAATGGGTCAAGATCGGCGGCTGGCGCAATGCCGAAATCGCCCGCGGACTGATCGTCGAATCCATAGAGCGGGCCAAGACCAAGGGCTGATCCTGCGGATCAGGCCAGCTCCTTTATCGCTGCACCAAGATCACCGGGATCGCCATCGATCCGGATGGTCTTGTTGCGGCTTGTCTCGCCGGAAATCACCCGGACCGTGGATTTTCCGATCTTGAGCCGCTTGGCTATCAGCTTCTCGATCGCGCGGTTGGCCTTGTTGTTTTCAGGCACGGCCCGGACCCGCGCCTTGAGTCGGATCGCGCCCGCCGCATCCTCGACCAGCCCGTCGATCGCGTCCGTGGAAGACGCAGGCGTCAGACGAACGGCGAGATCGACAGCGCCGTCCTGGATTTTGAACCAGCCGCTCAGATGAATATCGGCGCGATCGAGGTGGCAAGGAAGATGCGCACGAAGTAGATCGCGATCAGCAGAACAATTGGCGAAATGTCGAGGCCGCCCAGATCCGGCATGATTCTGCGGATCGGCCTGAGCGCCGGTTCGGTCGCCTTGTAGAGAAACTCGCCGATCATGCCGACGAAGCGGTTGTTCGAATTGATGACGTTGAAGGCGTAGAGCCAGGAGAAAATGGCGCTGGCGATGATGATCCAGGTGTAAAGGCCAAGGACCATGTCGATGGTTGAAAAGACGGCAATCATAAGCTTCTCCGGCTGGTGTGGCGTGACAGACATGTAGACATTCACACCCCAAGCGGCAAGAGCACGGACCGGTCAACCTTCAGAACGGCTCAGGGCGCGTCACAAGAGTGTGGCGCCGGGCGATGGCTGGTGTATAGCTCACCCTGCACAAACCGGAAAAACACCATGCAATCCCCTGCCCGGGCGGAAGACCGTTTCGCCGCCTTTCGCCATCGCGCCTTCGCGTTCTATTTTATCGCGCGCTTTCTCTCGACCTTCGGCCTGCAGATCATCTCCGTCTCCGTCGGCTGGCAGATCTATGATCTAACCCGCGATCCGTTTGACCTCGGTCTGGTTGGCCTGATCCAGTTCCTGCCGGCGCTGGTGCTGATCCTGTTCACCGGCGCCGCCGCCGACCGCTATGGCCGCCGCACCATCATGATGATCTGCGAGACCATCATCGCCCTGGCGGCCGCTGCCCTTGTCTATCTGGCCTGGCAAGGCCTGACCTCGCCGTTGCCGATATTTGCCGTGCTGTTCGTCATCGGCGTTTCGCGGGCGTTTTTCGCGCCGGCCTCGCAATCGCTCGCGCCAAACCTGGTGCCGGCGCAGGATCTGCCCAATGCGATCGCCTGGAATTCGACCTCTTGGCAGACCGCCACCATTGTCGGTCCCGTTGCCGGCGGCCTGCTCTATGGCCTCGGCGCCGTGGTTCCCTATCTGACCGCATTCCTGTTCTTTGCAGCCGCGATCATTGCCATCACCCTGGTGCCGGCGCCGCTCAAACGCGCCCGCGGGCAGGCCCAGAGCTGGCAGACGCTGGTGGCCGGGTTCAGCTATGTGCGCAACCAGAAGATCGTGCTCGGCGCCATCTCGCTCGACATGTTCGCCGTGCTGCTGGGCGGGGCGATTGCGCTGATGCCGGTGTTTGCCCGCGACGTGCTGGAACTCGGGCCCTGGGGTCTGGGATTCCTGCGCGCCAGCCCCGGCATCGGCGCCATCGGCATGGCGATCTATCTGGCTTCGCGGCCGATCCGCAAACATGCCGGCCGGGCAATGTTCATCGCGGTCGGCGTGTTTGGCGCCGCGACCACTGTCTTCGGTGTGTCAAAGTCGCTGCCGCTGACCATGGCGGCGTTGATCGTGATGGGCGCGTCCGACATGATTTCGGTCTATGTCCGGCAAAGCCTGGTGCAATTGTGGACTCCGGATGAACTGCGCGGCCGGGTCAGCGCGGTCAACATGGTGTTCATCGGCGCATCCAACGAGTTGGGCGAATTCCGCGCCGGCGTGATGGCCTCGCTGATCGGCCC
>LADQ01000003.1 GCA_000961635.1 Hoeflea sp. BRH_c9
CCGACGCACTTGAGGCGGCTTTCCGGGGACTGGCCAAGCACTACAAGGCCAAGGTAGACGTCGTTAAGGGCGACGATCTTGTCGCGAAGGGCTTTCCAATGATCCACGCGGTCGGCCGCGCCGCGGATCAGGCGCCGCGCCTGCTCGAGATGCGATGGGGGCAGCAGGGCGCGCCAAAACTGACCCTGGTCGGCAAGGGCGTCTGCTTCGACACCGGCGGCCTCGACATCAAGCCATCCTCTTCGATGCTCACCATGAAAAAGGACATGGGGGGTGCGGCCAATGTGATGGCGCTGGCGATGATGATCATGGATTCGGGGCTGCCGGTCGATCTGCGCGTGCTCGTCCCGGCGGTCGAGAACTCGATTTCGGCGTCCGCCTTCCGCCCCGGCGATGTGCTTGCGAGCCGCAAGGGCCTGACCGTCCAGATCGACAACACCGACGCCGAGGGACGTCTGGTGCTCGCCGATGCGCTCACCTATGCCTGCGAGGACAATCCCGGCCTGCTCATCGACATGGCGACGCTGACGGGCGCCGCGCGGGTGGCGCTCGGTCCGGACCTGCCGCCGTTTTACACCGACGACGACGCCCTGGCCGGCGAGATCGCCACCGCATCGGGTGAAGTGGTCGATCCGCTCTGGCGGATGCCGCTCTTCAAGCCCTATGAGGCCGACGTCAAGGCCAGGATCGCCGATCTGACCAATGCGCCAGCCGGAGGCTTTGCCGGTTCGATCACCGCGGCGCTGTTTCTCAAGCGCTTCGTCACGCCTCAGACAAGCTGGGCCCATTTCGATATTTTCGCCTGGTCGCCGAAGGACAAGCCGCACGCGCCGATGGGCGGCGAGGCGCAAGGGATACGGGCCTTGTTCGACGTGATCAGCAAACGGCATCCCCTGTGATCGGATACGGTACGTTCCGGGTGTGACTTGCGCGCTGTCCTGGTTTGGGCCAATATAATCCGGTACCGAAACGATACAGGCGTGCTTCATGTCACTTGACCTCCGGCCCTCCGATGCGCTCGGGCTGTGGCATGCCGCCACGCTTGAGCATGTGCGTGTCATCGGACCGGATCTGACCATCAGGCAGCTTGCCATATTGCTGCACATCTATCTGGCGCCGCCGCCGCACACGGTGCGCGGACTGGCCGCCACGCTGGGCGTCACCAAGCCGGTGATCACAAGGGCGCTCGACACCATGGGCCATATGGGGCTGGTGCGCCGGGTGCGCGATGACCGCGACCGGCGCAATGTCATCATCAAGCGGACGGTGGAGGGCGCGCTTTTTGTCGAAAGACTTGGCGACATCATCATCGCCGAAGGCCGCAAACTGTCACTGGCCGAAAGATCAGACGCATGAGTGAGAAACTTGACCGCCGCCTGCATGCCTTCCGCCCCGATCTGGCCGATATCCGGCTCAAGGGCAGGGTCGAGGCCGATCATTATGCTGAAGGCGCGCCGGGCAAGGTGATTGTGCCGGTGGCCGCTGTCCGTCCCAGGCCCGATCCCCATTGCAGCATGGACACCGAGGCGCTTTACGGTGAGGCCTTGACCGTGTTCGACGTGTCCGGTGGCTGGGCGTGGGTACAACTCGCCGCCGACGGCTATGTCGGATATGTGCGCGAAGAGGCGATCAGCGACGGCGCGGGAGAAGCCACCCATGTCGTTTCGGTGCCGCGCAGTTTCGTCTATCCCGGTGCGGACCTTCGCTTCCCCTTGCAAATGGCCCTGTCGATGGGCAGCCGCGTCAAGCTGACGGGAACCGCGGAGACCAGGGGCACGCAGTATGCGTTGCTCGACGGCGGCGCCGCGATGATCGCCGCGCATCTGCGGCCGGTGGGTGTGGCGGCGGTTGAGGACGCTGTCTCGATCGCGGCCAGGTTCCTCGAGACGCCCTATCTCTGGGGCGGCCGCTCCGGCTTCGGCATCGATTGCTCGGGCCTGGTGCAGATGGCGCTGGCGATGACCGGCAAGCCGGCGCCGCGCGACTCCGATCAGCAGGCGATGAGCCTGGGCATCGCCATCGATCTCGAACGCGACGGTCTGCAGCGCGGCGATCTGGTGTTCTGGAAAGGCCATGTCGGCTTCCTGGAAGATCCCGACACGCTTCTGCACGCCTCGGGCGGCACCATGACTGTCACCCGTGAACCGCTGCGCGACGCCATCAGCCGCATCGGCAGGCTCTATGGTCAGCCGACCGCCTATCGCCGGCCATAACCAAATTCAGTAGCCGGCTTTTCGGTCGACCAGATTGCTGAGCGGTTCTCCGCGCTCATGAGCATCCATCTGACGCACGATCGGCACGATCAGCGATGACGGCACCGACGCGGCGGCCGCATGCGGCGTGATCGTCACCTTGGGACGGCTCCAGAACGGGCTCTCGGAATCAAGTGGTTCCTGTTGGAACACATCCAGCGTCACCGCCGAGAGCAGCCCTTCGTCAAGCGCGGAAAGGATGTCGGCCTCGTTCTGCAGCCCGCCGCGCCCGGCATTGATCAGCACCGGCGCCCCCAGCGGCCCGCGCTTGCTCATCCGCACAAACAGGTCGCGATTGAGAATGCTCCGCGTTTGCGGCGTCAGCGGCAGCAGCACCACGAAGATGTCGGCCGACGCCAGAAACGGGCCAAGCCCGGCCTCGCCCGCATGGCAGGTGACGCCGTCGACCTGTTTTTCGGTGCGCGACCATCCGGAAACCTCAAACCCCATGACGCGAAGCTTCGCTGCCGCGTCGCGGCCCAGTTCGCCCAGTCCCATGATGCCGACGGTGATGTCCCTGGCGGCTTTCTGGCCGCGATCCTCGTGCCAGATCCGATCCGCCTGTTGCGCCCGGTAGCGCGGGCCGAGCCGGTGATGATCGAGCACCTGCCAGACCACGAATTCGCTCATCCTTGTGGTCAGGTCAGGCGAAACCACGCGCACGATCGGCACATCGGGCAGATCCGGATCGGCGAAGACATGGTCGACGCCGGCGCCGAGCGAAAAGATCGCCTTCAGGTTGGGCAGTTTTGACAAGAGCGCCGGGCGCTGTTTCCACACCACCGCATAATGGATGCTGGGATCGGCCTCGCCGTCAGGCTCCAGCGTCACCGCGCGGTCCGGCGCGGCTTTGGCCAGTTCCTTGATCCACACCTCCGGCGTCCAACCGGTGAGTGCGAGCAGGATGCGTCCCTTGGCCGAGTTGTCTGTCATTGCTTCGCCTATTCGCTGACCACCGTGCTGTCGGCGGCCTCCAGATTGAAAGCCGCCGCCATCAGCGCCTTGGTGTAGTCGGTTTCAGGCCGGTCAAAGATCTTGTCGGCCGTGCCCTGCTCGACCACCTTGCCGTTGCGCAAGACGATCACGTCATTGGCCAGCGCCCGGACCACCTTCAGATCGTGGCTGATGAACAGATAGGCCAGATCGTGCCGCGCCTGCAGGTCCCTCAGCAGGTCGACCACCTGGGCCTGAACGCTCATGTCGAGCGCCGAGGTTGGCTCGTCGAGCATGACGAAGCGCGGCTTGAGCACCATCGCCCGGGCGATGGCGATGCGCTGGCGCTGGCCGCCGGAAAATTCATGCGGGTAGCGCCAGCGGGTGGCGGCGTCGAGCCCGACTTCCTCCAGCGCCTCGGCAACCAGCCGGTCGCGGTCCCGCGCCGAGAGATCGCGGGCGTGGATGGCCAGACCCTCGCCAACGATATCGGCGATCGACATGCGCGGGCTCAACGACCCGAACGGGTCCTGGAACACCACCTGCATGGCGCTTCTGAGCGGCTTCATCTCCTTGAAGGAACGGGCATGCAGTGGTTGGTTTTCGAAAAAGATCTCGCCCTCGCTGCGGATCAGCCGCATCAGCGCAAGTCCCAGCGTTGTCTTGCCCGAGCCAGACTCGCCGACCACGCCGAGTGTCTGACCCGCCTTGAGGGTGAGGGACACGCCGTCCACGGCCTTGATGTGGTCAACCGTGCGCCGCAGGAAGCCTTGTTTGACCGGAAACCAGACCTTGATGTCACGCCCGCGCATGACGTCGTCCGCCATCGGTTTGCGCTCGGGCGGTTGGCCCTTGGGCTCGGCGGCGAGCAAATGTTTGGTGTAGGCATGTTGCGGATTGGCGAAAATCTCCGCGGTCGGGCCGGATTCGACGATTCTGCCGTCCGTCATCACGCAGACCCGGTCGGCAAACTTTCGCACGATGCCGAGATCATGGGTGATGAACAGCATCGCCATGCCGTGCTGGTTCTTGAGATTGCTCAGCAGCTCCAAGATCTGCGCCTGCACGGTGACGTCGAGCGCGGTGGTCGGCTCGTCGGCGATCAGGAGTTCGGGGCGGTTGGCGAGCGCCATGGCGATCATCACCCGCTGCCGCTGTCCGCCGGACAATTGGTGCGGATAGGAGGCGAGGCGCTTTTCCGGGTCGCGGATGCCGACCTGATCGAGCAGCTCCAGCACCTGCCGCCGCGCCGCCTCGGGCCGGATCTGTTGGTGCAGATGCAGGATCTCGGAGATCTGCTTTTCCACCGACTGCAGCGGATTGAGCGAGGTCATCGGCTCCTGGAAGATCATGGTGATGTCGTTGCCGCGCACATCGCGGATCACCGGTTCGGGCGCTGAGAGCAGATCCCGGCCCTTGAACAGAACCTCGCCGGAGGGGTGACTGGCGGCGGGATAGGGCAGGAGCCGCAGTATGGAGAGCGCCGAAACCGATTTGCCGGAGCCGGATTCGCCCACCAGCGCCACCGTCTCGCCGCGCCTGATGTCAAAGGAGATGTGAGCGACCGCCAACTGGCTGTCGCCGGACTGGTGGAACTCCACCGACAGATCGCGCACGGACAGCAGCGCGTCGTCAGGTTTTTCAGTGGCGCCGCTCATCGAAACGTCTTTCGTGGGTCGAAGGCGTCCCGGGTCGCTTCGCCGATGAAGATCAGCAGCGACAGCATGATCGAGATGGTGAAGAATGCCGTCATGCCCAGCCACGGCGCCTGCAGATTGCGCTTGCCCTGGGCGATCAGTTCACCCAGCGAGGCCGATCCCGGCGGCAGTCCGAAGCCGAGGAAATCCAGCGAGGTCAGCGTCGTGATCGAACCGGACAGGATGAAGGGCAGGAAAGTCAGCGTCGCCACCATAGCGTTGGGCAACAGATGCCGGAACATGATGGTGGAATTGCCGACGCCCAGCGCGCGGGCCGCGTTGACATACTCGAAATTGCGGGCGCGCAAAAATTCCGCCCGGACAATGCCGACGAACGACACCCAGGAAAACAGAAGCATGATGCCGAGCAGGATCCAGAACCCCGGCGGCAGCACGGCGGCGATGATCAGCAGGATGTAGAGCACCGGCATCGAGGACCAGATCTCGATGAAGCGCTGCATCAGCAAATCG
Source organism: Hoeflea sp. BRH_c9 (assembly GCA_000961635.1). GTDB lineage: Bacteria > Pseudomonadota > Alphaproteobacteria > Rhizobiales > Rhizobiaceae > Hoeflea. Next base: position 5,354 of record LADQ01000003.1, read on the forward strand.
GTCCAGCCGCCGAAGTAGCCCTGCACCGCGCCGGCGCTGACGCCGATCAGCGCCGAGAAGATCGTCAGCGTCAGGCCGAACAGCACGGAGATGCGAAAGCCGTAGATCATCCGGGCGGTGACATCGCGGGCCTGGTCGTCAGTGCCGAGCCAGTTCATGTTGCCAAGCGTGCAGCCGGGATCCTCGTCCTTGAGCGGATAGGCCGAGCACGCCACCCCATCGTCGAGCAGCCAGAACGGCGCGGTCGGCGCCGAATGCGGAATATAGGAATTGGCGGTGGTGTAGGAATAGCGGATAGGCGGCCAGATCATCCAGCCATTGGCGTTGATCTCGTCCTGGATGAACGGATCACGGTAATCGGTGCGCGCCAGAAATCCGCCGAACTTCTCCTCCGGATAGTCAATCAGCACCGGATAGAGGATTTCGCCCTTGTAGGATGCCAGGATCGGCCGGTCATTGGCGATGAATTCCGCGAGCAGGCTGGCGATGAACAGGAACAGGAACAGCCACAGCGACCAGTAACCGCGCCGGTTGGCCTTGAAATTGGCCCAGCGCCGCTTGTTGGTCGGCGACAGCCAGCCTTTCGGCCGCCCACTGGCGTCATAGGCCTGGGAATTGCTGGAAGCCGGCGCACTCATCCGACATCCCTCTTTTCAAAGTCGATGCGCGGATCAACCCAGGTGTAGACCAGATCCGAGATCAGCCCGACCACCAGCCCCATCAGCGAGAAGATGAACAGCGTTGCAAACACCACCGGATAGTCGCGCCGGATCACCGATTCGAAGCCGAGCCGGCCCAGACCGTCGAGCGAGAAGATGGTTTCGATCAGCAGCGAACCGGAAAAGAAGGCGGAAATGAAGGCGCCGGGAAAGCCGGCAATGATGATCAGCATCGCGTTGCGGAACACATGCTTGTAGAGCACCTGGCTCTCGGTCAGCCCCTTGGCCCGCGCCGTGGTGACATATTGCTTGCGGATTTCGTCGATGAAGGAATTCTTGGTCAGAAGCGTCGTCGTGGCGAAGGCCGCCAGCGACAGCGCGATCAAAGGCAGCGCCAGATGCCAGAAATAATCGACGATCTTGCCCATCAGGCTGAGCTCGGCGAAATTGTCCGAGGTCAGGCCGCGCAACGGAAACCAGTCGAAAAACGATCCGCCGGCAAACAGCACGATCAGCATGATGCCGACCAGAAATCCGGGCACCGCATAGGCGACGATGATCAGGCCGGAGGTCCAGACATCGAACCGGGAGCCATCGGACACCGCCTTCTTGATCCCGAGCGGGATCGAGATGATGTAGGACAACAGCAGGATCCAGACGCCGAGCGAAATCGACACCGGCATTTTCTCGACGATCAGGTCGAGCACGGAGACGCTGCGGAAATAGCTCTCGCCGAAATCGAAGCGGATATAGTCCCACATCATGTTCATGAACCGCTCGAGCGGCGGCTTGTCAAAGCCGAACTGGGCTTCCAGCTTTTTGATGAATTCGGGATCGAGCCCCTGCGCACCGCGATATTGCGAGGAGATCGAATCGCCGAAATCCTGCTGGGCGCTGCCGACCGTGTCGCTGCCGCCGGCAATCCGGTCGATCGCAGAATCGCCCTGACCGGTCAGTTCGGCGATCACCTGCTCGACCGGCCCGCCGGGCGCGAACTGGATCACCGCGAACGAGATCGCCATGATGCCGACGACGGTCGGTATCATCAACAGCAGACGGCGAAGGATATAGCTGCCCATCAGGCGCCTTTCCTGTCCGTCGCCGCGGGCGCATCGCGCATGTCAGGTGGTGTTCTGGTCAATCGCGCGTCCTTCCGACCGGATTTTCGGGCATCCGGCTGATTCGTTGCAGCCTCATACAGAATCGAATGTCGGATGGGGTGCAAGGCCGAAAACGTCTCATTCGGCCTGCTTCATCCACCAGACTTCCGGGAATCCGAGCCCGTAATAGGGCAGTTCCCCGGGATGGGCGAGCGTCTTGCGGTAGGCCACCTTGACCGCCTTGCTGTAAAACAGCGGCACCACGTAGTGATGGGCCAGCAGCAGCCGGTCGAGCGCGTGAACGGCGGCGGTCTTTTCCTCGTAGTCTTGCGCGAAAATCACCATCCGGACCAGTTCGTCGATCGCCGGATCGGCGATGCCGGCATAATTGCGCGATCCCTCGCGATCAACCGCGGCCGAGCCCCAATAGCCTGCCTGCTCGTTGCCCGGATTGAGCGATTGCCCCCAGACGTTCCAGATCATGTCGTAGTCGAAGCTTCTCACCCGGTTGGTGTATTGCGAGGGGTCGACGGTGCGGATCCGCGCATCGACGCCGATCTTCTTCAGGCTCTTGACGTAGGGCAGCACCGATCTTTCCAGCGACGGGCTCGACAGCAGGATTTCGATCTCGAAAGGCTCGCCTGTGCTGGTTTGGACAAGCTGGCCATTTTTCAGCTCGTAGCCGGCTTCCTCGAGCAGCGTCAGCGCCTGGCGCAGATTGGCGCGGGCCTTCTGCGGGTCGCCGCTGACCGGATTGGTATAGGGGGTGGTGAAGACCTCCTCGGGCACATCGCTCTTCAGACTTTCGAGAATTTCCTTCTCGCGGCCTTGCGGCAATCCGGAAGAGGCAAGCTCCGTGCCCCAGAAATAACTGTCGATCCGTTCGAAGGCGTCGAAGGCCAGATTACGGTTGAGGTCCTCGAAATCGAAGGCAAAGTTGAGCGCCTTGCGCACCCTTATGTCCTTGAACTTGTCGCGGCGCATGTTCGGCACCATCGCCTGCATGATGCCGACGGCGCGGAGCGGATTCTCGATCTCCTCGCGGACGACCTCGCCGGTCTGGATTGCGGGAAAATCATAGGCCGTGGCCCAGTGGCTTGCCGAGTTGTCCTGATAATAGTCGATGGTTCCGGCGCGGAAGGCCTCGAATTCAACATTGCTGTCGGTGAAATAGGCATATTCGATCGCGCCGAAATTGTGCTGTCCGACATTGACGTTGAGGTCCTTGCCCCAATAGTCGTCGCGCAGCTCGTAACGGATCGTCGAACCGGCTTTGAACGAAGCGATCCGGTAGGGCCCCGAACCCATCACCGGCTCCAGCGTGGTGCGTGCTATGTCGCGCTGGTTGCCCGCCGCGTCCGTTCCCTCCCACCAATGTTTGGGGAAGACCAGGATCTGGCCAAGAATCTGCGGCAGTTCCTGATTGTTGTTTTCGTCGAACAGGAAGGTCACTTCCCGCTCCCCGGTTTTCTCCGCGGAGACGACATGGGCGTAATAATTGGCCTGCAGCGGATTGAGCTCCTTGGCCTTGTCGAAGCTGAACACCACATCCTCCGGCGTCACCGGCTGGCCATCCGCCCATCTGGCTTCCGCGCGCAGCCGGAACGTCACCTGCGATATGTCGTCGGGAAACGAGATGCTTTCGGCGAGCAGTCCGTAGGATGAGGAAACCTCGTCTTCCGAGGATTTCATCAGCGCGTCGAAGACCAGACTGAGCCCCGCCGCCAATTCGCCCTTGGCCAGGACCGGATTGAAGCTGTCGAAAGTGCCTTCCTCCGACAGGCGCAGCGTTCCCCCCTTGGGCGCGTCCGGGTTGACATAATCAAGCCGGGCAAAGCCTTCGGGATATTTCGGCTCGCCAATCATTGACGTGGCATGCCGCCAGCCCGGTTCCCCGGCAAGTGAAGCCGATACGCATGCGCTCAGTCCGGCCAATGCCAACAGGGCGGGGGCCAGGACGGATAGCGCCAGGGTGGATGCGGCAATGCGGATGGTCATGGGGGCGGATCCTCCGTTGATCTCTGTCATTGCGGGAACAATAGGCCAGTTCTGCGACGAGTGCAGGGCCTGATGCGGAAAACGGCATGGAATCATGGCTTTTGCGGCCAGTTTCATCGTTTTCATTTCTTGACCGTTAAACCACGGCGCCAAAAATATATCCAACGCCGGATGTTATGGCCATGGCAACGATGCCCCAGAACGTCACGCGCGCGACCCCGGTCGGTACGCTTGCACCGCCAGCCTTCGCTCCAAGTCCACCAAGAAGCGCCAGCACGGCCACGGTTGAAATAACCACCGACCAGATCAGCATTTCCGGAGGTGACAATAGCACCGCTATGATGGGAGGCGCGGCACCAATTGCAAAAGTGATGGCCGAAACGATTGCGGCTTGTAGCGGCTGTGCGGATGTAAGTTCCGATATGCCCAATTCTTCCTTCGCATGTGCTCCAAGCGCATCTTTCGCTGTCAGTTGTTGGGCAACAATGGAGGCTATATCTGGCGTGACGCCGCGGGCAATAAATGAATCCGCGAGCTCCTGAAGCTCAAAACCCGGTTGCTCGACCAGCTCCAGACGTTCTCTGTCCAGATCTGCTTTCTCGGTGTCCGCCTGGGAACTGACAGACACATATTCTCCCGCAGCCATCGACATTGAACCGGCTACCAGGCCTGCAATGCCTGCCGTGAGAACTTCACCCGTGGTGGCAGAAGCGGCGGCGACCCCGAGAGCCAGACTGGCAATCGAAACAATGCCATCATTTGCTCCCATAACCGCAGCTCTAAGCCAACCGATCTTGTGGACACTGTGTTTCTCGGAATGCAGTCTGCTCATCTCCACCAACCGTTTTGCCCGGATTTTCACTGATACCACAACTTCGGAGACGGAAACATTGTGCCATGCGCATAAACACCGGCTTGATGGAACCTGACGGTTACATGATCCGATGCGCGCTATGCATGCCAATTCAAATCACAAAAAAGCCGGGCGCGAGCCCGGCTTTCATGCAGTCTGAAGGGTGGCCTATTCGGCGGGCAATGGCGCAGGCGTATCGGCCACCGTGCGCAGATAGGCGAGCAGGTCTGCCCGATCCTCGATCTTTTTCAGACCGGCGAAGCCCATGCTCGTGCCGGGAACATGCTTCTTCGGCGCGGTGACGAATTGGCTCAGCTGCTCATAATCCCAGGCGACAGTCCCACCTTGGGAAAATTCGGTCATCGCGGCGGAATATTTGAAGCCCTCATGGGTGGCGACCGGCCGGTTGACGATATTCCAAAGTCCGGGACCAACCTTGTTTGCGCTGGCCGCGTCATTGGTGTGGCAGGCGGCGCATTTCTTGAAGATCGCTTCGCCCTTGGCCGGATCGGCGCTGGCGAGCAGCGGCGCCACCAGTTCAGGCGCGGCTTCTTCGACCGGGGCGCCTGCTTCGCCGCCGCCTTCGGCAACTTCGATCATGAAGCCTTCGGTTTCGGGCGCCGCTGTGTGGTAAATCCCTTCCGACACGATGGAAAGGGTCATCAGGACAAACAGAATGCCGAGAAAGCCGCCTGCTGCCGAGTTGAAATATGAGGAGTTCATGTTCCGTAGCTCCGTTTCGGTCCGGCGTCCCGCCCAGATTCCAGCAATGTCCGAACCAGTCTTGAAATCGCGCGGAACCTATGTCTTTTGCAGGATCGTTGCAACAGCGTTTGTGACAACGGCGATGAGACTTTTTGACACCTGCGCCGAACAACCCGAGGATCGAACCGATATGGCAGAGGGCCCAGAGCATACGCTCGTCATCATTCCGGCCAGAATGGCGTCCGCCCGGCTGCCTGGAAAACCGCTGGCCGACATTGGCGGCGAACCGATGGTGGTCTGGGTGGCGCGCCAGGCGATGCGCGCTTCCGTCGGCCGTGTCGCCGTCGCCACTGATTCGCGCGAGATCGCTGACGCGGTCGAGGCCGCAGGCTTTGAGGCTGTGATGACCCGCGACGATCACCAGTCCGGGTCGGACCGGGTGTTCGAGGCGGCGATGAAACTGGATCCCGATGGACGCGCGCAGATCATCCTCAATGTTCAGGGCGACATTCCCGCCATCGAGCCCGAAGCCATCCGCCGCTCCGCCCTGCCGCTTTTGAGCTCGGCCGCCGATCTCGCCACGCTGGCCGTGGAAATTACCGACGAAGCCGAGAAAACCAATCCGAGCATCGTCAAGGTGATCGGCTCGCCGATCGGCGACAGGCTGTTGCGGGCGCTCTATTTCACCCGTGCCACCGCGCCCTATGGCGAGGGACCTCTGTATCACCATATCGGCCTCTACGCCTGGCGCCGCGCCGCGCTGCAGCGCTTTGTGGCACTGCGCCCCTCAACGCTGGAAAAACGTGAATCGCTCGAGCAGTTGCGTGCGCTTGAAGACGGCATGCGCATCGATGTGGCCATCGTTGACTCCGTTCCCCTCGGTGTTGATACTCCCGCCGATCTTGAGCGCGCCCGCCAAATCCTGGCGCCGAAATAGGCGCCCTTTCCTCAAAACGGACAGATATGATGACCGCTTCCACCAACCGCATCGCCTTTCAGGGCGAGTTTGGCGCAAATTCCGACATGGCCTGCCGCGACATGTTTCCGGACATGTTGCCGTTGCCCTGCGCCACCTTCGAGGATGCGTTCAACGCGCTTGAACAGGGTGAAGCGGATCTGGCGATGATCCCGATCGAAAACACCATCGCCGGCCGGGTGGCCGATATCCATTACCTGCTGCCCGAATCGCAGCTGCACATCGTCGGCGAATATTTCATGCCGATCCATTTCCAGCTGATGGTGCTGCCGGGCGTGGACAAGACGGAAATCCGCACGGTGCACAGCCATGTCCATGCGGTTGGTCAGTGCCGCAAGATTGTCCGCGCCAATGGCTGGAAGGCTGTTGTGGCGGGCGACACCGCCGGCGCCGCCCGGCTCGTCTCGCAAAGCAACGACCGGACCATGGCGGCTCTCGCCCCGCGCCTGGCCGCTGAACTGTACGGCCTCGATATAATCGAGGAAAATGTCGAGGACACCGAAACCAATGTCACCCGGTTTGTGGTGTTGTCGCGGCAGGCCAAAATCCCGCCGCGCCCGGTGGCCGATGAGGTGGTCGTGACGACGTTTGTGTTCCGGGTGCGCAACATTCCGGCAGCGCTTTACAAGGCGATGGGCGGCTTCGCCACCAATGGCGTCAACATGACCAAGCTGGAAAGCTATCAGATCGGCGGCAAGTTTTTTGCCACCCAGTTCTATGCCGATATCCAGGGCCATCCGGACGAGGCGCCGGTGGCCCGGGCCATGGAGGAATTGGCCTTTTTCTCCAAGGAATTGCGGATTCTCGGCGTCTATCCGGCTCATCCGTTCCGGCTCATGCAAAACGGATCGCACGCCGAAGAGGCCGAGGGCTGAAACGCCCGGCTTCGAAACAGATCAGCTACCGGCCCCAGTCCAGCCAGTCGCGCATCAGGCGATGGGCGATGGCGCCGGGCGGCGGGGCAGAGGCGTCAGCCTCGCCCAGCACGCTCGCCAGCATGGCAGCGGTCTCGGTGCGGTCAAACCAGCGGCAATCCTCGAGTTCCGCGGTGTCGCGGGTAATGTCCAGGCTTATTGCCTCGGCGTAGACGCCGATCATCAGCGTGTGCGGCATCGGCCAGGGCTGGCTGGCGTGATAGCGCACCCGGCCGACCCTGATGCCGGATTCTTCCAGCGTTTCCCGGCGCACGGCGTCCTCGATGGTTTCGCCGGGCTCGATGAAGCCGGCCAGGCACGAAAACATCCCGGGCGGAAAATGCGGGCTGCGGCCGAGCAGGCAGCGGTCGGAGGCCTCGTCGACAACCAGCATGATGCCGACCGGATCGGTGCGCGGAAACGCCACATGGCCGCAAGCCTGGCATTTGCGCCGGTAGCCGCCGGCTTCGGGCGTC
>LADQ01000220.1 GCA_000961635.1 Hoeflea sp. BRH_c9
GGTCTTGGCCGAAACCGAGCCGGACTCTTCCAGCGACGACAAAAAAGCGTGACTGACAAAGGGGTTATAGACAATTCCGGACTCAGCATGGGAGCCGCTTGATTCGGAATGCGAGCCGGTTGATGGAGTTGGCGAGCGCCGCGCCGCGCCGCCGAGACGGCTCCACTCCCCGGCGGTGACCGCCGCCATGCCTTCGATGGTCGAAAGCGTGTGATCTGTCTGCTCAGGGGTCATGACATTCCGTTCTCAACAGGGACGGCGGTGTCGCCGCCCCGGCCTTCAACTTATGAACGATGCGCGATTTGGCAAGGTCAGGGGTCCACCACCGTGTCCGGATCAAAGCCCTCGAAAGTCATCTGGTTGGCATGCGCCTTGGTCAACGCCCGCGCCGCGGCATCCCGCACCGTCCAGGTGATCACCGGTACGCCCTGCTTGCGCTGGGCCTCGATAAAGCTGTTGGGCAGGTGGTGCACGCAGTAGGAGATGAAATCCAGCCCCAGCTGCATCGCCTCCTCATGGATGAAGAACCGTTCCGGCTTGACGCCTTCGGCGGTGAGGCCGAGCGGGCAGGTGGCGCCGCTGGCCTTGAGGTGGCGCAGCAGGGCGTCGTCGAAGCTCATCAGCGCCACCGGCCCGTCATAATCCTCCAGGCACTCGACCACCGCATCGGCAAAGCCGTCATCATCGCCGGGCCGGCCCTTGAGTTCGATGATCAGCGGCACCTTTCCCTTGACCAGCTTCAGCAGGCCCGGCAACGATAGAACCCCGTCCGCCGTTCCGCCCACCCGCAATTGCGCCAGTTCCTGCGAGGTGCGCTCGCGGACATCGCCCGACAATCCGCACAGCCGCTCCAGGTCATCGTCGTGAAACACCACCGGCACGCCGTCGGTTGCGATGTGAAGGTCGCACTCGATCGCGTATCCGGCGTCGATCGCACGCTGAAATGCGCTCGCCGTGTTCTCCCAGATGCTCTGGTTCATGTCGTGATAGCCGCGATGGGCGATGGGGCGGGTGGTCAGCCAGCTTAGGTCCTTGTGTGCCTGCGCCATGGGAATTACCGCACCTCGATCACGGCGTCGATCTCGACTGCCGCATTGAGCGGCAGGCAGGCGGTGCCGACGGCGGCGCGCGCATGTTTGCCGCGGTCGCCAAGCAGGTCTGCGATCAGGTTCGAGGCGCCGTTGACGACAAGATGCTGGTCGGTGAAAGCCGGATCGGAGGCCACGAAGCCGCCGAGCTTGACCACCCGGACAATCCGCTCGAGATCGCCGCCGAGCGCCGCCTTGGCCTGGGCCAGAATGTTGATGGCGCACAGTTCGGCGGCGCACTGACCGGCTGCGACGTCGACATCGCGGCCGAGCAGGCCCTTGACCGCAAGCGCGCCGTTTTCGAGCGGCAACTGGCCTGAAACGAACAGAAGCGAACCGCTGACGACATAGGGGACATAATTGGCGGCCGGCGGTGCGGCGTCGGGCAGCACGATGTTGCGGGCGGCCAGGCGGGACTCAACGCTATCGGTCATGAAGGGCTCCATATCTGTCTCAGTTAAGGCGGCGCAGGCGTTTTGACGGAACTTGCAAGTTCCGCCTCGCTTTTGCCGCGTCTGGTCATATAACATCGACTTTGGATTCGACAGGAGAAAACCTGATGCGCATGTTTGTTATCGCGTCGCTCGCAATGATGGCGGCCACGCCGGCAATCACATCGGCCCATGCCGGGCCAGGAGGCCTTGCCGCCCACCGGGCGGTCTATGATCTGACGCTGAAGGAAGCGACCGAGCGCTCCGGCATATCCGGCATGGTCGGCCGCATGGTATATGAATTCGGCGGTTCGGCCTGCGACGGCTACACCGTCAGTTTCCGCTTCGTCACCGAGATCGCCACCGGCGACGAATCCCGCGTTACCGACCAGCAGACCACCACGTTCGAGGATATCCGCAACCAGACCTTCCGTTTCGTCACCCGCTCCTTTGTCGATCAGAAACTCGATCACGAGGTCCGCGGGTCGGCCCAAATTGCCGGCGGCGAACTGGCGGTCAAGCTCGAACAACCGGAAAAACTGGCGCTCGATATCGCCACCGCGCGCTTTCCCACCGAGCACATGATCGAGATGATCAAGAAGGCCCGGGACGGCGAGCGCTTTTATGAATCACGCATCTATGACGGCTCCGATGAAGGCGACGCGGCGATGCTGACCACCACCATTTTGGGTGAAAAGCAGCCGGTCGAGAGCAGCGACGCCGAAGCCAAGCGGGCAGGCGACCTCGCCGACGACGCCTTCTGGCCGGTGTCGATGGCCTATTTCGAGGAAACCGCCGATGGCGACGGGTTGCCGGTCTATTCCATCGCCTTCAAGCTTTACGAGAACGGCGTCACCCGCGACCTCACCATGGACTATGGCGACTTCGTGCTCGAAGGCCAGCTGGCCCAGCTCGACATCTACGAAGCCGAGCCCTGCAAGGAGTAGCCAGCCAGGCGCCAGTTCCGGTTTTTCCGCCCGCCAATTTGACCAAGGCATCACCGCCGGCGCGCTCACGCGTCATGTCTGGACTGTGACGCGCAACTGTGGCATCAGGCCCGCTCATTCGCGGCAGGCGCCTGATGGCGCGCCGCTCTCACCCAGTCACCAGACAAAACGGAGCGGCGCCATGGCTGATGCGCTTGGGCTTGATTTTGGCACGACCAACACGGTTCTGGCCCGGCTGGGCAGCGGCTCGGATACGGCGTCGATCAGCTTCCAGACCCCCGCCGGTCCTGCCGACACAATGCGCACGGCGCTGTCCTTCATCAAGGACGCGCGGCTTGGCGCCAGCGCGCTCAGCGTCGAGGCCGGTCCCGCCGCCATCCGCGCCTTTATCGACAATCCGGGCGAGTGCCGGTTCCTGCAATCGATCAAGACCTTCGCCGCCTCGGCGCTGTTCCAGGGCACCATGGTGCATGGACGGAAATTCGAGTTCGAGGACCTGATGGAGGTTTTCCTCAAGCGGCTCGAGGCCTATGCCGGCGACAACTGGCCGTCACCGGTGAGCCGCGTCGTCACCGGACGTCCGGTCCGGTTTGCAGGCTCCAGGCCCGACGCCGATCTCGCCATGCGGCGCTACAGCGAAGCGCTTACCCGTCGGGGCTTTCCGGAACTGCATTATGTCTATGAGCCGGTCGCCGCGGCCTTCTACTTCGCCCAGAGCCTCAGCCAGGACGCCACCGTGCTGGTCGCCGATTTCGGCGGCGGCACCACCGACTATTCGCTGATCCGCTTCGAAACCCATGCCGGACGGATCCGCGCCATTCCGGTCGGCCATTCCGGCGTCGGCGTCGCCGGCGACCAGTTTGACGCCCGCATGATCGACAACCTGGTGGCACCCGACATCGGCAAGGGCAGCCAGTTCATGAGCTTCGGCAAAAAGCTGGACGTGCCCGGCAGCTATTATTCGAGCTTTTCGCGCTGGAACCAGCTGTCGATCTTCAAGACGACGAAGGAATATGCCGATCTCAAGGCGCTGGTGCGCCAGGCCGTCGAACCGGAAAAGCTCGAGCTGTTCATTGACCTGATCGAGCATGACGAAGGCTACGCGCTCAATCAGGCGATTTCGGCCACCAAATTGGCCCTGTCGGCGCAGGAGGAGGCTCAGTTCCGCTTTGCCCCGCTGGGCAAGGCCGGCGTCAAGACCGTCCGCCGGCACGATTTCGAAGGCTGGATCGCGGCCGATCTGCGCCGCATCGAGGATGCGCTCGACGATGTTCTGGTCTCGACCGGCACCGGGGCGACGGAAGTCGACAAGGTGTTTCTGACCGGCGGCACCTCGTTCGTCCCCGCCGTGCGCCGGATCTTCTCCGACCGCTTCGACGCCAGCCGCATCGAAACCGGCGGCGAACTGATCTCGATCGCCCACGGCCTGGCCCTGATCGCCGCGCGCGACGACATCGACCAATGGACCGTGCCGGTGGTGGGGTGATTTAACCGACGGATTTGCCTGGTTCTCCGCCCTTCGCACTTGCAAAACCGCTGCATTGCCTGTAAGCGACGCCTATTCCACACGTGGGGCATGGGTTGATCCGGGAGAAATCCGGATTGGTCCGCCGGTGGCGCTTTGCGCTCACGCCCTGCGGAGGTTCAACCGGAAACAGGAGTACAAGGCATGGCATTGCCTGAATTTTCCATGCGCCAGCTGCTTGAAGCAGGCGTCCACTTCGGCCACCAGACTCACCGCTGGAACCCGAAAATGAAGCCGTACATCTTTGGTGCGCGCAACAACCTTCACATTCTCGATCTCGGCCAGACCGTTCCGATGCTCAACGTGGCATTGAAGCTGGTTTCCGACACCGTGTCCAAGGGCGGCCGCGTGCTGTTCGTCGGCACCAAGCGTCAGGCTTCCGAAATTGTTGCGGATGCTGCGGCCCGTTCGGCCCAGTATTACGTCAACGCCCGTTGGCTCGGCGGCATGCTGACCAACTGGAAGACCATTTCGCATTCGATCCAGCGTCTGCGCAAGCTCGACGAGATCCTGGCATCCGCCGCCACCGGCTTCACCAAGAAGGAACGCCTCAACCTTGAGCGCGAGCGTGAAAAGCTCAACCGCGCACTCGGCGGCATCCGCGACATGGGCGGCACGCCCGATCTGATGTTCGTCATCGACACCAACAAGGAAGGCATCGCCATCCTGGAAGCCAAGCGTCTTGGCATTCCGGTCGTCGCCATCATCGATTCCAACTGCGATCCCGACGTTGTCGATTACCCGATCCCGGGCAATGACGATGCCTCGCGCGCCATTTCGCTCTATTGCGATCTGATCAGCCGCGCCTGCATCGACGGCATCGCCCGCCAGCAGGGCTCTTCCGGCGTTGATCTTGGCGCCATGGAGGCTCCGGTCGAGCCTGCGCTCGAAGCGGCCCCTGAAGCAGCGGCTCCCGCAGCCGAAGCCGCCGTTGAGGCAGCTCCGGAAGCCGAAGCCGCCGCCGAGGCAGCCCCTGCCGAGGACGCGCCTGCCCAGGCCTGAATCCGGGTTTCGGACAGAACCGGCCCGGCCAAGCCAGAGTGCTTAGCCGGGCTGTCACATTTCAATGGCATGGTTAACATGCCGACATGCGATTCCGGGGTCGGTGTTTCCGTTGAAGCCGAACCGGACGCCCCAAGAATGAAGAGGCTGTTATGAACATTACCGCTGCAATGGTGAAAGAGCTGCGCGACAAGACCGGCGCCGGCATGATGGACTGTAAGAAGGCGCTTGGCGAAACGGCTGGCGACATGGAAGCCGCGATCGACTGGCTCCGCGCCAAGGGCATCGCCAAGGCCGACAAGAAGTCCGGCCGCACCGCCGCCGAAGGCCTGATCGCCGTTGCCTCGGACGGCAAATCGGCCGTCGTCGTCGAAGTCAATTCCGAGACCGATTTTGTCGCCCTCAATGACGGTTTCCAGGATCTGGCCCGGTCGATCGCCGCTGTCGCCCTGTCGACCGATGGCTCGGCCGAGGCGATCAGCGCCGCCACCGTGCCCTCCACCGGCAAGTCGGTCACCGACACGGTCAAGGATGCGATCGCCCATATCGGCGAAAACATGAGCTTCCGCCGCTCCGCCAAGCTGTCTGTCGAGGATGGCGTCGTCGCGACCTACGTCCACAACGCGGTTGCCGATGGCCTTGGCAAGCTCGGCGTGCTCGTCGCCGTCAAGTCGACCGGCAACAAGGAGGCCCTGGCCGCGATCGGCCGTCAGGTCGCCATGCACATCGCCGCCACCAATCCGCTGGCGCTGACCTCCGACGATGTTGACGCCGCAGTCGCCGAGCGCGAGCGCAACGTCTTCATCGAGCAGGCGCGCGAATCGGGCAAGCCGGAGTCCATCATCGAAAAGATGGTCGAAGGCCGGATGCGCAAGTTCTATGAGGAAGTGGCGCTTCTCTCGCAGGCTTTCGTGATCAATCCCGACCTGACCGTCGGCGCCGCCGTCAAGGCCGCCGAAGCCGAAGCGGGCGCGCCCGTGGAAATCTCCGGTTTTGTCCGCTTCCAGATCGGTGAAGGCATCGAGAAGGAAGAGAGCGACTTCGCCGCTGAAGTGGCGGCAGCCGCAAAAGGCTGAGATCAACCACATCTTGTGGAAAAAAGCTCAAGGGCATCGCGTGACAACGCGGTGCCCTTCGTGTATCCGGGCCTGACACAGAAATCCGGACCATTCAATGACATCCAAGCCCCTTTTCAAGCGCGTTCTTCTCAAGGCCTCGGGCGAAGCCCTGATGGGCAGCCAGGGTTTCGGCATTGATGTCGCGGTGGTCGACCGCATCGCCGCCGACATCGCCGAGGTTCGCGCCATGGACATCGAGGTCGGCGTGGTGGTCGGTGGCGGCAATATTTTCCGCGGCGTCGCCGTCGCCTCCAAGGGCGGCGACCGGGTCACCGGCGATCACATGGGCATGCTCGCCACCGTCATCAACGCCCTGGCGCTCGCCACTTCGCTGCGCAAGCTCGGCATTGACACCGAGGTGCTCTCGGCGATCTCGATGCCGGAAATCTGCCAGAGTTTTTCCCAGCGCGCGGCGCTTCATCATCTCAATCGGGGCAAGGTGGTTATTTTCGCCGGCGGCACCGGAAATCCGTTTTTCACCACCGATTCCGCCGCCGCCCTGCGCGCCGCCGAAATGGGCGCCGAGTGCATTCTCAAGGGCACCCAGGTGGATGGCATTTACTCCGCCGACCCGAACAAGTTCCCCGACGCGACCCGCTTTGACACCATCACCCATGACGAGGTGCTCAACAAGGGGCTTGCCGTCATGGACGTCGCAGCCGTAGCCTTGGCGCGCGAGAATTCGATTCCGATCATCGTTTTCTCCATCCACGAAAAGGGCGCATTTGCCAAGATCATGGTTGGAGGAGGCCGGGCGACCATCGTTCGCGATCATTGAGACGCGGCATCAGCGCCATTGGCGCGCCGCGTAAGACAAGCAGGGGTTCCTGCAGGAAGGACTTGGGATGAGTGAAGGGGCTGACTTGAAAGAACTCAGACGTCGCATGGAAGGCGCGATCGCGGCCTTCAAAAGCGATATCGCCTCATTGAGGACCGGCCGTGCATCGGCCAATGTGCTCGATCCGGTGATGGTTGAGGCCTATGGCTCGCGCGTGCCGCTCAATCAGGTCGCCAACGTCACCGTGCCGGAGCCGCGCATGCTCGGAGTCTCGATCTGGGACAAGCAGATGGTCGGCGCCGTCGATCGCGGCATCCGCGAGGCAAATCTGGGTCTCAACCCGATTGTCGATGGACAGAACCTTCGCATACCCTTGCCCGAACTCAACGAAGAGCGCCGCAAGCATCTGGTCAAGGTCTCCCACACCTATGCCGAAAATGCCCGCATCGCAGTCCGCAATGTCCGCCGCGATGGCATGGACACGCTGAAGAAAGCGGAAAAGGACGGCGACATCAGCAAGGACGACGGCCGCCGGGAGGCCGATCTGGTGCAGAAGATGACCGACGAGAAGATTGGCGAAATCGACCACTTGCTCGCCGAAAAGGAAACGGAAATCATGCAGGTTTAGGCGCGACTCACGCAACAAGTCGGGAAATGGCTACAACAATGCGATCCGCAGCAGCAATCAATCCGCCTCGGCATGTCGCCATCATCATGGACGGCAACGGCCGCTGGGCCCAGGCGCGCGGCTTGCCGCGGACGGCGGGTCA
>LADQ01000024.1 GCA_000961635.1 Hoeflea sp. BRH_c9
CAATCATCGACACCTCGACGCCGGCTTCGTCGAGCGCGCGCAAGACGCCGATATGCGCCCAACCGCGCGCGGCGCCGCCGCCAAGCGCCAGGGCAATACGCGGCTTTTGTGGAGGAGTGTGCTTCATGTCGCCAATGGTCGGGGTCAGGGAAGGGGGCAAGGCAATCGCGTCTGGCCGGGCCGCCACGGAGGGCGGGATGGTTCGGTTCATGGTCCAGTTCAGCATGCCTGCATTCCTTATCAGCCGGACACTCCTCGTGCGTGCATAACGCATGACAGCAGCATAGGGTTTCGAATTCATGAAGGAATAGCGGATCCGCTTCAAAATGAAGCAGCTATCTTAATGGTCCGTGTAGACGGTCGCCGGGTCGAACAAGGGCTGAGAATCGGTTTCCAGCCGGGGCGTTGTGGTCCCGTCAGAGACGATCTTGCGGTAAAAACAGGACCGGCGGCCGGTGTGGCAGGTGGCGTCTGCGCCGCTGACGCGCACCTTCAGCAGGACCGCGTCCTGGTCGCAATCGACGCGGATTTCGTCGACCATCTGCAGATTGCCGGAGGTCTCGCCCTTCTTCCACAGAGAGTTGCGCGAGCGGCTCCAGTAATGGGCGATGCCGGTGTCAAGCGTCAGCTTCAGCGCTTCGTCATTCATGTGCGCCAGCATCAGAACCGCATTGTCGCGGGCGTCGGTCACCACCGCAGTGATCAAGCCATTGCCGTCAAAACGCGGCGCCAGCACCGCGCCTTCCTCAAGCTCGGTCTTCGCGCTGGATGAGATCTTTGACGCGCCGGTCATGCTAAATTCCTAAAACCGGAGTTCGCCTCAACCCCGGATCAATGTGATGAAGCGGACCTGCTCGTGCGGTTCCTGCTTGAAGGCGCCGGTAAAGGTTGTCGTGATGGTTGTCGAGCCTTGCTTCTGGATGCCGCGCATCGCCATGCACATGTGCTCGGCCTCGATCATCACCGCGACGCCGCGCGGATGCAAGGCCTCGTCAATGGAGTTGGCAATCTGGGCGGTCATGGTTTCCTGGGTCTGCAGCCGGCGGCCGAAGATTTCCACCACGCGGGCAATCTTGGACAGGCCGAGAACCTTGCCGTCGGGCAGATAGGCGACATGCGCCTTGCCGATGATCGGCACCATGTGGTGCTCGCAATGGGAGAAGAACGGGATGTCCTTGACCAGCACGATGTCATCATAGCCGGCGACCTCCTCGAAGGTGCGTCCCAGCACTTCATCGACGTCCTGATCGTAGCCGGAGAACAGTTCGCGATAGGCATTGGCCACCCGCATGGGCGTGTCAAGCAGGCCTTCGCGGGCAATGTCGTCGCCGGCCCATCTGAGCAACGTGCGAACGGCGTCCTCGGCTTCGGCCTGGGTCGGTCGGGTGTCTTTGTCCTTGCCGGACAATGCAGTGACGATGGCATCCATGTTCGTGGTCTCCGCGGGGATATCAAATCCCTTTACGTTGTTCGCATTCAATCGGACCACGCGGACAGACAGTTTTGCGGAAGTTGCGCAACATGTCCGGCGGGCTCCGGGGCTTTCGGGCGTCAAACCCTCCGGCACGGTTTCCCTCAGTGTCCAGCAAACAGGTTTTGCCGAACGCCTGACACACACTATATAGTGATCCCGAGCCCCGGCGTCGAGATGCGATAGCGTCACCTGATGCCGCGCCTCTTATGCCAGGGCTCTTAAGCCGGGAAAGGTTCGAATTATGATCGATGATGTCTACAATGCCCGGATTCTGGATTTCGCCGGAAACATTCCGCGCATCGGCGCGCTTGCGGATGCCGACGCGGAAGCCTCGGCGCATTCGAAATTGTGCGGCTCCAAGGTCAAGGTCTGGCTGAAGATGGACGGCGACCGCGTCGCCGATTTCGCCCATGACGTCAAGGCCTGCGCGCTCGGCCAGGCATCCTCCTCGATCATGGCGCGCAATATTATCGGCACAACCGCCGCGGAATTGCGTGAGGTGCGCGAGACCATGCGCAAGATGCTCAAGGAGAACGGCCCGGCGCCGGAAGGCCGCTTCGCCGATCTCAAGTTCCTCGAACCGGTCCGCGATTACCGGGCGCGGCATGCCTCGACCATGCTGACCTTCGACGCGGTCAATGATTGCCTCGACCAGATCGACGCGCGCCGTTCCGAGGAAGACGCGGCCTGATGACCAGCGCCGGACGCAACTGGAGCGGCCCTTGGCGCAAGACCCCGGGCCGGGTTCTGGGCGTAAGCCTGGTGCGGCTCTACCAGCTCACGCTTTCCGGCTTCATCGGCAATTCCTGCCGGCATCTGCCGACGTGTTCGGAATATGCCTATGAGGCGATTGCCCGACACGGGTTGTGGAATGGCGGCTGGCTGGCGCTGTTTCGGGTCGGCCGCTGCGGCCCGGGCGGCACCCACGGCATCGACAATGTGCCTCAAACGCTCGATGCGCGATTTGCCTGGTGGGCGCCGTGGCGGTTTGCCTCAGCCGGACACCGTTGCAGCGGCGGATCATAGCCATATCTCCCGGTGATGCCGCCGTTATGCCGGCGCAGGCCGATCAAGCGAAGCGCTGATACTTGATGCCCATGGCCAAATAACGTAAACGCCTCCGCGTACACATATTTTGCTCAACCACCCGCGCTCGTTGGCGGGACTGGATCAAGGAGAGACTGTCATGGCGTCCGCCATATCCCTTACATTTCCCGATGGTTCCAAGCGCGACTACCCCGCCGGCACGACCGGGCTTGAGGTGGCCGAATCGATTTCCAAGTCGCTGGCCAAGAAGGCCGTCGCGATCACGCTTGACGGCGAACTCACCGATCTGAGCGATCCCGTCCGCGATGGCCGGCTCGAAATCGTCACCCGCACCGATCCGCGCGCGCTGGAACTGATCCGGCACGACGCCGCCCATGTGATGGCCGAGGCCGTGCAGGAACTGTTTCCGGGCACGCAGGTCACCATCGGCCCGGTGATCGAGAACGGCTTCTATTACGATTTCGCCCGCAACGCGCCGTTCACGCCCGAAGACCTGCCGGTGATCGAGAAGAAGATGAAGGAGATCATCGCCCGCAACAAGCCCTTCACCAAGGAGGTCTGGTCGCGCGACGAGGCCAGGCGTGTGTTCACGGAGAAGGGCGAGGCCTACAAGGTCGAGCTGATTGAATCGATCAAGTCGGACGAAGATCTCAAGATCTACCGCCAGGGCGACTGGTTCGACATGTGCCGCGGGCCGCACATGGCCTCGACCGGCCAGATCGGCACGGCGTTCAAGCTGATGAAGGTGGCTGGCGCCTATTGGCGCGGCGATTCCGACAATGCGATGCTGACCCGCATCTACGGCACCGCCTGGGCCGACCAGGCAGACCTCGACGCCTATCTGCACATGCTCGAGGAGGCCGAGAAGCGCGACCACCGCCGGCTCGGACGCGAGATGGACCTGTTCCATTTCCAGGAGGAAGGGCCGGGCGTCGTGTTCTGGCATTCCAAGGGCTGGCGCATGTTCCAGAATCTGGTCGCCTATATGCGCAGACGGCTCGATCGCGACTATGAAGAGGTCAACGCGCCGCAGATCCTCGACAAGAGCCTGTGGGAAACCTCCGGTCACTGGGGCTGGTACCAGGAAAACATGTTCGCGGTGAAATCCGCCCATGCCTTTACCCATCCCGAGGACGAGGCGGCAGACAACAGGATTTTTGCGCTCAAGCCGATGAACTGCCCCGGTCACGTGCAGATCTTCAAGCACGGGCTCAAATCCTACCGCGACCTGCCGATCCGGCTGGCCGAATTCGGCAATGTGCACCGTTATGAGCCGTCGGGCGCGCTGCACGGGCTGATGCGGGTGCGCGCGTTTACCCAGGATGACGCGCATATTTTCTGCACCGAGGAGCAGCTCGAGGCCGAGATCCTGAAGATCAATGATCTGATGATGTCGGTCTACAAGGATTTCGGCTTCGAGGAAGTGGTGGTCAAGCTCGCCACCCGTCCGGAGAAGCGTGTCGGCACCGACGCCATGTGGGACCATGCCGAGGAGATCCTGAAGCGCGCGCTCGAACGCATGGCGCGCGAGGACAATCGCATCAAGACCGGCATCAATGAAGGCGAAGGGACATTTTACGGACCCAAGTTCGAATATACCTTGCGTGACGCCATTGGCCGCGAGTGGCAATGCGGCACGACGCAGGTGGATTTCAACCTGCCCGAACGGTTCGGCGCCTTCTATATCGGGTCGGATTCGGAGAAGAAGCAGCCGGTGATGGTGCACCGGGCGATCTGCGGCTCGCTTGAGCGGTTCTTGGGCATTCTCATCGAAAGCCATGCCGGTCACATGCCGCTGTGGTTCGCGCCGCTGCAGGTCGTCGTCGCCACCATCACCTCGGAGGCCGATGACTATGGCGCAAGCGTCGCCCAGAAGCTGCGTGACGCCGGGCTTCAGGTCGACACCGATTTCCGCAACGAGAAGATCAACTACAAGGTCCGCGAGCATTCTCTGGCCAAGGTGCCGGTAATCGTGGTCTGCGGCATGCGCGAAGCCGAGGAGCAGGCCGTCAACATTCGCAGGCTTGGCAGCCGCGATCAGGTGTCGATGACGCTTGCGGATGCGATCGCGCAACTGGTGCTGGAGGCAACCCCGCCCGACATTTTGCGCAAGGACGCGGAGAAGGCGGCGCGGGCAGCATAACACTCTTTGGCGCGGCAGACTGGCTCCGCCGCGCCTGCTGTCACGCGGGCTTCATGTTGGCGTGTCAAGCGGGCTGATTATCGTTGCTTTGCGAGTCGCCCCATGCAGCTTCATCAACTCAGTTACGCCAACGAAAGCCAGCCGCGGTTCAAGCGCTGGCTGATCCGCTCCATCGAGGGCCTGTCCGGGCGGGACCGCTATCTCAGGCTCTACCAGATCTGGAGCGGCGACATCGTCCCCGAGGGACATCATATTTTTTCCAGAATGCTGGACCTGATCAACATCCGGCTCGACATCCGCTCCGAATGGCCGCCGCGCGATCTGCCGGACGGCCCGCTGGTCATCGTCGCCAACCATCCCTTCGGCATCGGCGACGGCATTGCGGTCCTGGCCATGGCCGAGGCGCTGGGACGTCCGTTCAAGGTGCTGATCAACAATGATCTGATGAAAATCCCCGAAATCGCGCCCTACGCCCTGCCGATCTCGTTTGACGAGACACGGCAAGCGCTGGCCATGAACATGGAGACGCGGCATGAAGCGGTGCGGCTGCTCAAGACCGGCGTCACCATCGTGGTGTTTCCGGCCGGCGGGGTTGCCACCGCGCCAAAAGGTTTTGGCCGCGCCGTCGACCTTCCCTGGAAGATGTTTCCCGCGCGGCTGGTTCAGGCGGCGCGCGCCTCGGTCATTCCGGTGCATTTCAGCGGGCAGAACGGTCGGCTGTTCCATCTCGCCAGCCGGGTGTCGATGACCCTGCGGATCTCGCTTCTGATCCGCGAATTCCGCCGCCTGTCGGGAACGACAATCGTCGCCAGAGCGGGCGATGTGCTCAGCGCCGATGAACTGGCTGCAACCAGCGACCGGAAGCTTCTTCTTGAAAAACTCTACACCGCTGTGTTCGCCCTGGGCGTGCCGATGCGTCAGCCGCGGCGGTGGTTGAATTAGGATTGCAGGTGGGCGCCGTAAAACCGGCCACCAGGTCGGCGCGACATGCGTTAATTGAGCAGCACTTCGACGTCGGAGTTCTGTCCGGCGACAACGGTGAAATCGCGCTGATAGACCTTGGTCTTGTTGCGGGCGATCGCCGTGTACTCGCCTTCGGCCAGCACTATGGTGGGAAAGGCGCCGACGCTTTCCGACACCACGTCGCCGCCCGAGGTCAGGATTGACCAGGCGGTATCGGCGATGGCTTCGCCGCCGGGTTCGGCGACCAGTTTGAGCGTCAGCTGGGCGGCGCGGTGCTGGATGACGGCTTCGGTCAGCTTGCCGGCCTCGACCCTTATGTCGGAGCGGATCACCGCGTTGACGGCGCCATATTCGGAGACGATATGGTAGGTTCCGGCATTGAGCCGCACGATGGTGTCGGACTTGACATCCTCGACCACCAATTGTTGTTCGCCGTCAATGCCTTCATCGGCCTTGTAGATGTTGAACCGCAACTGCGCGGCCGGAATGCGCGCATCGATTCCCGACACGGCGTTGAGCACCAACCCGCCGGCTTCAAGCACCATGCGCTGCTTTTCCATCGGGCCGTCTCTCGGCACGGTGAGTTTCTTGGTGACGCCGGCGCGGCCGAAAGCGACATGGATGAAATAGTCGCCGGGTTCGAATTCAAACTGCGCCGAGCCGCCTTCAGCCGAGGCGAGAAGCGGCAATTTTCCGTCCGGACCCGGAATCGGATGGAAGATCCGCCAGGTCAGTCCGTATTTGAGCGGCTCGCCCGCTTCGGTCAGCGCCGCTTCCATCTGCACGGTTCTGCCGATCGCCGCGTCAGCCGTGGCGGCGGCTGCCGGCGCATACTGGTTCAAGCCAGGCAGGGTTATCTTTGGATCCGCACTGCCGCCGAATGCCTCCTGCGCTCCAGCAAGATTGGTGGAGTGTACAATGGCAAGAAGGGCAAGGATTGGCGTCGACAGTCTGTTCATGCGGTCCGGTCTGGTTGACTTCCGGGATGCGAGGGGTCACTTGAACCTCAACGCCATGGCGAATTCATGGCCAAACCCTGTTCAACCTGTATGCGCGAGGATGACATGCCGGTCAATGCCGCTTTGAAGGCCTATCTCGAAACCCGCCGCTCGATTCCCGCGTTCCAGATGAGCGAGCCCGGACCGTCGCGAGCCGAAATCGAGGACATGCTCAGACTTGCGAGCCGTGTCCCCGATCATGGCAAGCTGACGCCGTGGCGGTTCATTGTCTATGCGGGCGCCGAACGCGAACGGATCTCGCTGGAACTGGCCAAAGTCGCCATGGCGGCCAGGCCGGACATGGATGCCGAGATGATTGCGGTCGAGAAAACCCGTCTGACACGGGCGCCGGTTGTCATCGCCGTGGTCTCGCGCGCCGCACCCCATGTCAAGATCCCCGAATGGGAGCAGGTGTTGAGTGCCGGCGCCGTCTGCCTCAACCTGGCTATGGCTGCCAATGCTCTCGGATATGCATCGAACTGGCTGACCGAGTGGTTCGCCTTTGACGAAAGCGTCTATCCGCTGCTCGGCGTGTCCTCCGGCGAGCGGGTGGCCGGGTTCATCCATATCGGCACGCCGAAAATGCATCCTGGCGAACGGCCCCGGCCGGAACTGGCCGACATTGTCACCTTCGCAGGCGAGTGAGCCCAGTGTTCTATAAGACACAAGACAATCTGCACGGTCTGCCGCATGATCCGTTCAAGGCCATCGTGTCGCCCCGGCCGATCGGCTGGATCGGCAGCCGCGGCGGCGATGGCTCGGTCAATCTGGCGCCGTACTCCTATTTCAACGCCATTTGCGATCACCCCAAAATGGTGATGTTCTCGTCCTCGGGACGCAAGGACAGCCTGCGCAACGTGGAAGAGACCCGGGTGTTCACCACCAGCATGGTGAGCCGGACGCTGGCCGAAAAGATGAACCTGTCTTCCGTCGATGCGCCCTATGGCGAGAGCGAATTCGGCTTCGCCGGCCTGACGATGGCGCAGGGGCAACTGGTCGACGCGCCCTTTGTGGCGGAAGCTTTTGCGGCGCTTGAATGCCAGGTGACCGACATTTTCGAGCCGAGGGGCCTTGATGGCGCGCCGAGCGGCAATTTCGTCGTCATCGGTCAGGTTGTGGGCATCCATCTCGACGAAGCCGTGCTGGTCGACGGCATGATCGACATGTCGATTGCCGCGCCGGTCGCGCGTCTGGGCTATCGCGACTATGCCGATGCCTCAAAGACCTTCCAGATGACCCGGCCGGCCTGGACCAAGCCCTGAGCCTAGCTGAGATCGGGCAGGGAAGCCGGATCCAGTCCGGCGCGCCGCGCCACCCGTTCGGCCTGCTTGAGATGCGGTTTGTCGATCATCCTGCCGTCAAGCGAGAGAACGCCGGCATCCGGACCGGCCGCGGCAAACAGCGCCAGGATGCGCACTGCGCGCTCGACATCCTCGGGCGGTGGCGTGAAGGCCGCATTGATGACGCTGACCTGACCGGGATGGATCGCCATCTTGCCGGAAAATCCGTCGCGGACCGCCGCCCGGCATTCGGCGTCGAGCCCCTCCATGTCGCGGAAATCGGTAAACACGGTGTCGATGGCGTCAACGCCGGAATTGGCGGCCGCCAGGATTGTCAGGCTGCGCGCCAGCCGGAACACATCGGTGTAGACCCCTTGGTCATTCCGGTTGGAAGAAGCCCCGATGTCTGCCGCCAGATCCTCGGCGCCCCAGGCCACCGCCGAAAGCCGTTTGGACTTTGCGGCGAAGGAGGCGGCGGCGAGCAGGCCGGCCGCCGTTTCCGTGATCAGGGCGTGGATAAGGACCTGTCCCGCGGGCAGGCCCGCCTCGGCTTCCTCGACGCTGATGCGGACGTCGAGATCCTGGATGTCGGCGCCGGAATTGGCCTTGGGCAAGAGGATCGCATCAGGCGCGGCGCCGACGATGGCCGCCAGATCGTCATTGGTCAGGCCGGTGTCGAGCGCGTTGACACGAACGATCAGCAATGGCGCATGCGCGTCCCTTCTGGCGGTGGCGAGAAACGACGCCACGATCTGCCGAGCTTCGGCCTTCCGCGACGGCGCAACCGAATCCTCCAGGTCGAGAATCAGCGCGTCGGCGCCGCAATCGCTGGCCTTCTCCATCTTGCGTTCCGAATCGCCCGGAACAAACAGCAGCGAACGCATCATGGCGCCGGCCTCTTGCGCATCATCGCCTGGCGGACACAGCGGGCGACAAGCTTGCCGTGCTGATTGAAGGCCTGGTGCTCCATCTCGACAATGCCCCGATCCGGCTTGGATTTTGAGTCGCGCACGGAGATCACCTTGGTTTCGACCCGGACAGTGTCGCCATGAAACAGCGGGTTGGGAAATGTCACGTCCGTCATGCCGAGATTGGCGATTGTTGTGCCCACGGTGGTGTCATTGACCGAGATGCCGATCATCAGGCCGAGGGTGAACAGCGAATTGACCAGCGGCTGGCCGAATTCGGTGGTCTTGCAGAATTCGTAATCGATGTGCAGCGGCTGCGGGTTGAGCGTCATGTTGGAAAACAACATGTTGTCCATCTCGGTGACAGTGCGCCTGAGTGTGTGGCTGATCACCACGCCGGGTTCGAATTCCTCAAGATACATGCCGCGCATATTTGCCTCCGCCCTCGTTGTCCGCTGCATAGATGCCGCGTTCGACGCGCGGACGCAAGCGCGGCCATTCATGGCTGAAGGCGTTAACAAGCATGGTGAACCGAACGTAAACCTTTTTGCCCTAGCTTCGCCCCATTGGTATCGAGTGGGGTCTGCGTAGACATGATTGTAAAGTCCTTTTTGAAGTGGGCCGGAACCGCCAACACCAGCGAGCGGTGCCGCGCCACCCTGGCTCTGACCCGCGCCTATGCGCGGGGCGCCATGGATCTGTCCGAACGCCAGGCGGCCGAGGCGGCGCTGGCCATGCTGCTGGAAGATGCGTCGCCAAAGGTCCGTCTGGCGCTGGCCGAAGGCCTGGC
>LADQ01000149.1 GCA_000961635.1 Hoeflea sp. BRH_c9
TGGCTTTTCATATGCACATGTCGTGATCGCACAACAGCTGCGTCATCTCATAGGACATGCATCAGGTCCGTGGCGCATTGCTGTAGCGGAAATTGTCCATGTCGTCCTCGATGCGGCGCAGATCGGATTGCGATCGGCCGATATCCCGCTCCAGATCCCGGATTTTCCAGCGGTTGGCATCGATCCGGCTGTAGGCCTCGCGCGGATCGATCTTGCCAGTCCGGACCAGCTCTTCGTCAGCCCGGATTTCCTGCTCAATACTGCTGATACGGGACTCCATGCTGCTGATCTCGCCTTTTTTCTGATGGTAGATGCGTCCGAGGTCATAGCCCTCGCGAAAGCCCGGGTCGAGATCGATCGGGCAGACATTGGCGTAGGACTGTCCCTGGCTGCCTACGGTCAAACCGTTCAGCGGCGTACAATAGCGTGGCAGGCCCTGCTGATAGCCCTGGTACCAGAGCGTCTGGTCGGCGGCGACGCCGGCCTTGGTGCAGGCCTTGACGTGCCGAGCGAAACGATCCTGCGGATTGTATCCGGCCGCGCCATCCTGTTCGCCGATCACGCGCCAGTCGGCGACGGCGCATTCTTCCTTTGAAAGGGTCTGGCAGGACGAGAGAACAAGACAGGCAATCAGCGTCAAAACAGTCTGGATTCTCATCGGGCCCCCCGGCAAACGATCTCATAAGGCCAAACGATAGCAACCCGAACTGCGCGAGGCAACTGATCGCTGCGCGGAAGGCGCCCCCGGCATGGCAAAGGCCCCATCGAAAACGGGGCCCTTGCAGAAAGGCGCGGCCAGGCCTCACTCGGCGGCTTGCTTGGCCATCGGATTGTTCGGATGCGTGGTCCAGTTGGCATAGTCCGGATCGATCGGGCGGCCGGTGCGCGGATCCGATCCCGCGGTCATTTCCACCATGGTGATGCAGTCGTCCACCGGGCAGACATTGACGCAAAGATTGCAGCCGACGCACTCGTCGTCCATCACCTCGAAATGCCGCACGCCATCGACCATCGCGGTGATCGCCTGGTGCGAGGTGTCCTCGCAGGCGATGTGACAGCGGCCGCATTTGATGCAGAGGTCCTGATCGATCCTGGCCTTGGTGATGTAGTTCAAGTTGAGATACTGCCAGTCGGTGACGTTGGGCACCGCGCGGCCCTGGAAATCGGCGATCGTGGCGTAGCCCTTCTCGTCCATCCAGTCCGACAGGCCCTGCGTCATCTCCTCAACAATCTTGAAGCCATAGGTCATGGCCGCGGTGCAGACCTGCACCGTGCCGCAGCCGAGCGCGATATATTCGGCGGCGTCGCGCCAGGTCTGGATGCCGCCGATGCCGGAGATCGGCAGGCCGCGGGTTTGTGCGTCGCGGGCGATTTCGGCGACCATGTTGAGCGCGATCGGCTTGACCGCCGGGCCGCAATAGCCGCCATGCGAGCCCTTGCCGTCAATGGTCGGCACCGGCGCGAAATTGTCGAGATCGACCGAGACAATCGAGGAGATGGTGTTGATCAGCGACACCGCGTCGGCCCCGCCGGCCTTGGCCGCGCGCGCCGGATAGCGGATATCGGTGATGTTGGGCGTCAGCTTCACGATGACTGGCATTTTCGAGTAATGCTTGCACCATTCGGCCACCATCTGGATGTATTCGGGCACCTGTCCGACGGCGGCGCCCATGCCGCGCTCGCTCATGCCGTGCGGGCAGCCGAAATTCAATTCGATGCCGTCGGCGCCGGTGTCCTCGACCCGCGGCAGGATCGCCTTCCAGCTTTGCTCCTCGCAGGGCACCATGATCGAGACCACCATCGCCCGGTCGGGCCAGCGTTTCTTGACTTCGGTGATTTCGGTGAGATTGATCTCCAGGTCGCGGTCGGTGATCAGCTCGATATTGTTCAGCCCCAGCAGCCGGCGGTCCGGGCCCCAGATGGCGCCGTAACGCGGGCCGTTGACGTTGACGACCGGCGGACCGGCCTCGCCAAGCGTCTTCCAGACAACGCCGCCCCAGCCGGCCTCGAAGGCGCGCTCGACATTGTAGGCCTTGTCGGTGGGCGGCGCCGAGGCCAACCAGAAAGGATTGGGCGATTTGATGCCGATAAAACTGGTGGAAAGGTCAGCCATGATATCTTTTCCTCCCTCAAGCCATCAGGGCTTTGTGAATGCTTTCAGCGGCGATCTTGCCGTCCTCGACGGAGACCACGGTGAGGTCTTCGCCGCCGGCGATGCAATCCCCGCCGGCCCAGATCTTCGCATGCGAGGTGCGGCGGTCAGCGCCGGTGCGGATGCGGCCATTTTCCAGTTCGATTGACAGGCCCTCAAGCGGGCCCGCGTCCGGCGTCTGGCCGATGGCCTTGAACACCTGGTCGGCTTCAAGCGTCACCAGCTCTCCGGTGCCGGCAAGCTTGCCCGTGGCGCTGTCCAGTCCGGTCTTTTCCAGCGTGATGGCGAACACCGCGCCATCCGACACATGAAGGCTCTTCGGCGCCAGCCAATGGCGAATGACGACGCCATGGGTCTGGGCCAGTTCCTGCTCATAAAGCGAGGCGTTCATGGTCTCCTGGCCACGCCGGTAGGCGATGGTGACTTCCTCGGCGCCGAGCAGCCTGGACTGGATCGCGGCGTCGATGGCGGTCATGCCGCCGCCGATGACGACCACGCGCCGGCCGATTTCAAGCAGGGACAGATCGTCGGCCTGGCGCAGCACGCCGATGAAATCGACAGCGTCGATGACGCCCAGGGCGTCCTCTCCGTCCAGGCCAAGGGCGTTGACGCCGGGCAGACCGAGGCCGAGGAACACGGCGTCGAAATCGGCGGCCAATTGGTCGAGCGTCACATCGCGGCCCAGCGCCTTGCCGGTCTCGATGGTGATGCCGCCGATCTGGGCGATGAACTCGACCTCGTCCTGGGCGAAGTCATTGGTCGTCTTGTAGGCGGCGATGCCATATTCATTCAGTCCGCCGGCTTTCTCGCGGGCTTCGAAAATGGTGACGTCGTGGCCATGGGTTGCGAGCCGATGAGCGCAGGACAATCCCGCCGGGCCGGCGCCGACAATGGCGATCCTCTTGCCGGTCGGCGCGGCGCGCTTGAACGGGTGCGGTTGCTCGCGCTCCATGAAAGTGTCGGTGGCGTGGCGCTGCAGCAGGCCGATCTTGACCGGCTTGCCTTCGGCGGTTTCGCGCACGCAGACTTCCTCGCACAGCGTCTCGGTCGGACAGACGCGGGCGCACATTCCGCCAAGGATGTTCTGGCTGAAAATGGTCTTGGCGGCGCCGACCGGGTTTCCGGCCTGGATGTTGCGGATGAACAGCGGAATGTCGATCGAGGTCGGGCAGGCGGTCATGCAGGGCGCGTCATAGCAAAAATAACAGCGGTCAGCCTCCACCAGCGCTTCATGGGGTGTGAGCGGCGGATGGATGTCGGAAAAATTGTCGGCATAATCGGCGCTGGAAAGACGATTGGATTTCACGTCGTTCGTCTCGGACACTGGCATCAGGACCCCCTCGTTGCGAGAACCTCTTCTGGCGGTCTTTCCGGAGCAACTCCTCAGCGCATCCGACGCCGCCATCCGGAAAGAATGATGCGGTTTTATCAAAAGGTCAAATTTTTTATCGGATGATAAATTTTACGCAACAGCCAGCCATTGCGCTTCAACCGTAGCCCGGCAATAGTGCATCAAAACCAGCACCCTACAGCGCCCCGCATCCAATCGGATGCATAAAGGTCGCTGTAGACCTTTGCATGCATGGGGAGACTGCCTGTGACGGATTACCCGATAACGGATTATGATGACGCTTACGCCAATGGCGCCCATATTGCGGGCGCGGCCGATTACCCGCCGCGTTGGGCAGGGCTGGCCAGCGCCTTCCGTGACGGTTTGAGCAAGGCGGGCAGGGCGCGTCTCGATCTGGGTTATGGGCCGGGCCCGCGCAACCGGCTCGATCTGTTCCTGCCCGAAGGCGCGGCCAGCGGCCTCGCCGTGTTTGTGCATGGCGGCTACTGGAAGGCGTTCGACAAATCGCTCTGGTCGCATCTGGTCGCGGGGCCTTTGGCGCACGGCTTTGCGGTGGCGATGCCCAGCTATACGCTGTGTCCCGATATCCGCATTGCCGGAATCGCCCGCGAAATTGCCGATGCGGTGAGTTTTGCGGCTGGCGAAATTGCCGGACCGATCCGTCTGACCGGCCACTCCGCCGGCGGACATCTGGTCACACGGATGATCAGTGGCGCACCGCTGTTGCCTGATGCGGTTCTGCGCCGTGTGGCGGGCGTCACCTCGATTTCCGGCGTTCATGATCTGCGGCCGCTGATCCGGACGGAGATGAACGACACGCTCAACATCGATGCAGCCGAGGCGCAAGCCGAAAGCCCGGTGCTTCTGGCCCCGCTTGAAGCCATTCCGGTGACCGCCTGGGTCGGCGCCAGCGAGCGGCCGGAATTTGTCCGGCAGAACCGGGCGCTTTACGAGATGTGGCGCGGCTTTGCGCCGCCGATGCGCCTGCATGAGGATCCGGGCAAGCACCATTTTAACGTGATTGACGGGCTTGCCGATCCCGATGCGCCGCTGTGCCGGGCGTTCCTCGGGCTTGACGGCTGAGGTCCCGGTTCAACGCCTGGCTTGAGACCGGCGGCGCGGCGCCTTAAGCATTTGTACATGGCGAAGGCTTAGTTTTCCAGCGAACAGCTTGTGCACTGCGGCCGACATCGCCGCCGGTCCCGATCACGGAAACAGTCATGACGCACCCCAAGGCCATGATCGGTCTCCTTGCCCTGCTGGCGGCGCAGGCCATCTCGTCTCAGGCCCGGACCGCGGAAATGCTGCCGGATCCGGCCTTCGCCGCGGAAGCGCTGGCGGGCGACTGGTGGGTCACCTCCAACATTAAACTGGACTACCGCCCGGGGGAACTTTGCGGCCTGGTGGCCGGCGGCACGGTTGAGCCATGGGACGCCATTGTCGGCCTGAAAGGCCTCGCGCTCAGCAAGGGAGAGCATTACCGCCTGTCGATCACCGTCTCGGCGGATCCGGATGGGCCGATGCGGGCGCTTGCGCAGGAGTCCGCGGAGCCCTGGACCGCTGAAGGCGAGATCAGCCGCCGCCTTTGGGCGGACAGACAGACATTGCGCGAGGATTTTGTCGCGGGCGAAACCCATGCTCAGGCGCAGCTGGTCTTCCAGCTTGGCGGATCGGACCGGCCCTGGCGCTTCTGTCTGCATGCGGCGTCACTGCTGGCCGGGCAGGAGGCAGCTCCGGCAGCAGCCACCAGTGTCGCCCCGGCGATCCGGGTCAATCAAACCGCCTATTTTCCCGACGGTCCGAAGCGCGCCACCCTGGTGCGCAAGGACAGCGCGCCCATCGAGTGGAAACTCGTCGCTTCCGACGGCATGAGGGTCGACGCCGGCATGACCGAGCCCTTCGGCTACGACAGTTCCTCCGGGCTTGAGGTGCAGACGATCGACTTCAGCAGCTTCGCCACCATCGGCGATGGTTACCGCCTGATCGCGGACGGTGAGACCAGTCCGCCATTCTCGATCTCGCCTGACGCCTACGCCCAATTGCGCGCCGATGCGCTGTCCTATTTCTACAAGGTGCGCAGCGGCATCGAGATCAGGGAAGAGCTGGCCGGCACAGGTTACGGCCGTCCCGCGGGCCATCTCGGCCAAAAACCCAATCGCGGCGACACATCGGTCGGGTGTCTCGACACTCGAACCGCGCGCAAGATCTATGGAGAAGCCTGGAGTTGCGGCTACAGGCTCGATGTCGCGGGCGGCTGGTATGACGCCGGCGACTTCGGCAAATACGTGGTCAATGGCGGCATTGCCACCGCCCAATTGCTTGGCCTCTACGAGCGGGCGCTGAACCGCAGCCGCGGTGCATCGCCGGCGCTGGCCGACGGGCTTGCGCGCATACCGGAAGCCGGAAACGGGATAGCCGATATTCTCGACGAAGCCCGTTGGGAGCTTGATTTCCTGATCTCGATGACCGTTCCCGAAGGCGAGCCGCATGCCGGCATGGCCCATCACAAGGTTCACAGCAAAAGCTGGCCATCAGGACCGCTGCTGCCGCACAGGGATGGCGAAGAGCGGGTGCTGCACCGGCCGTCAACGGCGGCAACGCTCAATCTGGCGGCGGCCGCGGCGCAGGGCGCGCGGCTTTTCGCGCAGTCGGACAAGGATTATGCGGACAGGCTGCTGGACGCCGCTCTTCGCGCCTATCGTGCCGCGGAAGCCAATCCGGCGCTTTATGCGCCTTTCACCGATGGCAGTTTCGGCGGCGGCGACTATCAGGACGACGACGTCTCGGACGAATTCTACTGGGCGGCTTCGGAGCTCTATCTGACAACCGCTGACCCGGCCTGGCTCGACCGCGCCAAGGCCTCGCCGCACTGGTCCGGGCCGGTGTTTTCGAGGGACGGGTTCAACTGGCGCGGGGTGGCGGGGCTCGCCCGGCTCGAGCTGGCCTCGGTGCCGTCAGCCTTGTCAAAAAATGACTTGCAGGCAATCCGGGCTTCGGTGGTCGACGCCGCCGAGACCTATCTGCAAACGCAGAAGACCGAGGCTTTCGGCTTCATGTACCAGCCGGGGGACGGCTTTGGCTGGGGCTCGAATCATTCGCTGATCCAGAACATGATCGTTGTCGCCACCGCCTATGATATAACCGGCGACCGGCGCTATCTGCAGGCGGTACGCGAGAGCATGGACTATATCCTGGGGCGCAATGCGCTCGGCATCTCCTATGTCACCGGTTATGGCACGTCCTATGCGCACAACCAGTTTTCCTTCATGTTTGCGGCTTCCGCCGATCCATCCTATCCGCCGCCGCCCAAGGGCGCGCTGGCCGGCGGCCCGAACAGCTGGCCGGCCGAAGACTTTGCCAAAAGGAAACTCGAGGGCTGCGCGCCGCAGACCTGTTATGTCGATGATTCACGCTCCTTTTCGACCAACGAGATCGCCATCAACTGGAATGCGCCGCTCGTCTGGATCGCCTCGTTCCTGGCTGACGCCCGATAGGCCCAATGCCGCCTGCACGGCAATCGCATCTTAACCCGCCATGGGCTAGTGTTTCGGACAACAGTTTGCCGGGACGATGATCCATGACCAAAATCGCATTTGTCGGCGCCGGGTTTGTCGCCGATTACTACATGACGACGCTTGCCAATTATCCCGAGCTCAAGATCGCCGGCGTGTGGGATCATGATGCCGGCCGGCTGGCGCAGTTTTGCAGCTTTTACGGCACGCCCGCCTATGGCTCGCTGGCCGAATGCCTGGGCGATCAGACGACCACGATCATCATCAACCTGACCAATCCGGAAAACCATTTCGCGCTCAACCGTGCGGCGCTCAAGGCGGGCAAGCATGTCTATTGCGAAAAACCGCTGGGCATGAGTTTCGAGCAGGCGAGCGAGATCATTGCGCTGGCCGGGACGGAAAACCTCACCGTGTGCGGCGCGCCGGCCAATGGCCTTTCGGAGGCCCATGCGCTGACCGCTAGCCTGATTGATGCCGGACGGATCGGCACGCCGCGGCTGGCCTATGCCGAGATGGAAGACGGTTCGGTGTTCAGGGACAACTGGATGGCGTGGCGCTCGCGGTCCGGAGCCAAATGGCCCGGCCTGCATGAGTTTGAGCTTGGATGTACGCTCGAACATGCCGGTTATGGCCTGAGCTGGCTGGTCTCGCTGTTTGGCGCGGTCGAGACCGGCCAGGCCTTTTCCGCCCTGACTTTTCCCGACAAGGGACCCGGGACCTCGGATCGCGTCATGGGGCCGGATTTCTCGGTCGGGTGCCTGAATTTCCGCTCCGGCGTGACCGCGCGGCTGACCTGCGGGCTTGCGGCGCCGCGCAATCGCTCGCTGACGATCCTGGGCGATGAGGGAACGATCGTGGTGCGCGATCTGTGGGATGACCGCTCACCGGTGCATTTGAGCCGGTTCGATGGCAAGCGGCCGTTGCTGCAGCGACTGGCGGGCCGGTTCGAGCGTGCGCGCGGCCGGGTGCTGCCGCTCAGGCTGACCCACGGAAGTCCGGTACCCTATTCCGCGCCGGCCAAGGCGGCCAAGCTTGCCGCCTTCCCGTCGCAGATTGATTTCGCGCGCGGCATCGCGGTGATGGCGGAGGCAATCGCGAAGGGGGAGGCGCCGTATTTTTCGGGTGCCCGCGCCTTGCACCTGACTGAACTGGCTCTTGCGCTCAACGCGGGCGTTGGCGCGTTCAAGCCTCGCTCGCGTTTTTAAGCGCGACCCGATCCGCCACTGGCGGGCTTGCGAGAATTGCGTCGATGATGCGGAGTGCGGCGATCGTGTCGGCGAGACTGTTGTCAGGCACTTGCCGCAACCCTTGCGATATGGCGTCCGATGCGGCCTCGATTTCAAACTGCAGGCCTGAACCTTCAAATCTGTGGCGATGCCGCGATGTGCCTGCAAGCGGCAGGCTCCGGAACAGGCGTCTGCGAATTCTGGCCGCGAGCGAATTGCCGCCCGGCTGGGCCAGATCAGCCAGCCGGCGCGACGGGTAGACGGCAAAGCCATCGGCCATGATGAACAAGGGACCGAGCACCAGAACGCCCTTGTCGCCTTCGATGATCAAACGGTTGGATCCATCGCGGTCAAAGCCGCACCACAAATTGGCTTCCGCGTCGCCAAACCGCATGGTGATGGCGGCGCTGACATCGGCGCCCGAGGGCGCCGCCCGCCATGATGCCGTCACACTGTCGGGCTCGCCCAGGAAAAAACGCGCCAGCGAGACCGGATAGATTCCGATGTCATGCAGCGCGCCGCCGCCGCGGGACTTGTCGAAAAACCGGCTTTCGGGATCGAACTCGACCTTCCATGCGATGTCGGCTTCGAGCCGGCGGACCTTTCCGATCGCGCCGCCCAGAACGGCTTTGCGCGCGGCCCTGATCGCCGGCAGATTACGGCTCCACATCGCTTCCATGACGAAGACCCCGGCGCGGCCCGCCGCGGTCTGGATCTCCAGCGCCTGCCGCAGATTGGCGGTCAGCGGCTTTTCGACCAGAACCGGGATGCCGGCGGCGATGCAGTCCAACGCCTGGGCGTGATGAACAGCATTCGGCGTGGCGATATAGACGGCGTCGATGAGCCCGGCGCTGATCATGGAGATCAACGAATCGAAGGCTGAAACGCCGGCATGGCCGCTGGCGAAATCCCGCGCCTTTTGGCCATCACGGGCGCAGACGGCGGTGAGCGTCGCGTTTCCGGCATGCCTTATGTCATCAGCGAACCGGCGTGCAATGGCGCCGGTCCCGGAAATTCCCCAGCGGATGGTTTTCATCTGCGTCATCAGGCAGCTATAGCGCAGCTCCGGTGAAGACAGGGTAAAAGCTTCGGATCGGCGTGCTGTCCGCCACGGGTCGCATGGTTGTCATGACCATCATGTAGTCCGGTGTGAAGATGCCTGGACCGGCATCAAGCATGCCTTTCGAGTCTCCCGCGCGAGCTCCATCTGAGGCAGACAAGGCACCGCCATCGCGGGCCTTGGGCTGCAGACCAGCCTTTTGCAACGCAAGGTCGGTGCAAGTTTACGCGTGCATTGTCGTCAGCGACCGGCGGCATGGCGGGGATTTCCCTGTTGTCGCTTGACGGGCGTCGTTCCGCCGAATGACGCCCGTCTCCATTTCAGGCCCATTTCAATCAGATTGCGCGACATTCCCGCTGTTTTTGGGCCCGCTGTTTTTGGCGTGGCGGGCCATATCCACCAGTCGCGGGCGCAACTCGGATGCCGCGGCGAGCGGTGCGTCATAGTCGATCCGCAGGATCTCGTCGCCATTGGCGAGATCGAGGCCCGCGCAATCAATCCCGCAGAGCTTCCAGCCGGTTTTCTTCGATTTGCCGAAGACCTTCGCATAGGCATCGACGGCGTCGCCATGGTCGGCATTCATATGGGCAATCGCGCCCGCTTCCATTTCGGCAACATCGGCGATTGCCGCTGATGTGATCAGAAGATCCGACGCTTCCAGCAGAAAGGCCTTGCCAAAGCCGCCATTGAGGTTTGCCGAATGCGGCGCCATCCGGAAAAACGCGAAATCGGGAAAGTCGGCATAGAGCGCGGCCTTGGGATGCCGGGCGATAAAGCGGGCGCGCAGCCGGGCATGGGCCGGGTCGTCGCGCGCCACGC
>LADQ01000270.1 GCA_000961635.1 Hoeflea sp. BRH_c9
GCCGCCGGCGCGTTTCTGGCCGGCGGCCTGGCCGCGGCCGCCATGCTTGCCATCAAGGCGCGAACCCGGCTGCGCGAGGACGCCATCATCGGCATGATCTTCGTCTCCTTCTTCGCGCTCGGTCTGTTCATGGTGTCGATCTCGCCGACGCCGATCAACGTGCAGACCATCGTGCTCGGCAATGTGCTGGCGATCACGCCGGCCGACACCATGCAACTGCTCATCATCGGCGTGATCACGCTCACGGTGCTGTCGGTGATCTGGAAGGATCTGATGCTGGTGTTCTTTGATGAAAGCCATGCCCGCGCCATCGGCATCCGCGCCACGGCGCTGAAGGCGGTGTTCTTCACCCTGCTGGCCGCGTCGACGGTGGCTGCGATGCAGACCGTCGGCGCCTTTCTGGTGATCGCGCTGGTGGTGACGCCGGGGGCGACGGCCTATCTGTTGACTGACCGGTTCCCCAGGCTGATCGTGATTGCGGTGGCGATCGGATCGATCACCTCCTTTGTCGGGGTCTATCTGAGCTATTTCCTCGATGGCGCCACCGGCGGCGTGGTGATCATGCTGCAGACCTCCCTGTTCCTGCTGGCGTTCCTGTTCGCGCCCCGGCACGGGCTCTTTGCCCAGCGCGCCAAGGCGCGCGGCGCGCAGATCGAAGCGGGAGCGGCATGATGGACGCCTTTGTTGATTTTTTCGTCGACCCGTTCCGTTTCGCCTATATGCAGAAGGCGTTTCTGATCACTTTCCTGATTGCCATGCCGATGGCGGCGATGAGCTCGCTGATGGTGCTCAAGGGCTGGTCGCTGCTGGGCGACGCCATGAGCCATGCGGTGCTGCCCGGCATCGTTCTCGCTTACATCGCCGGCCTGCCGCTGGTGATCGGCGCCTTCGCCGCGGGCCTGTTCTGCGCGGTCGCCACCGGCTGGCTCAACGCCAACAGCCGCGTCAAGGAAGACACGGTGATGGGCATCGTGTTTTCAGGCATGTTCGGTCTCGGCATCGTGCTGCATGTCAGCGTTCGCTCCAGCCTGCATCTCGACCATATTCTTTTCGGCGACATGCTGGGCGTCAGCTGGTCGGACATTGGCGCGACTGCGCTGCTGGCGGGCCTGTGCGGCGCATTTCTGATGTCAAAATGGCGCGATCTGGTGGCCCAGGCTTTTGACGAGATGCATGCGCGCGCCATCGGCCTTCGCACCGGCTGGCTGCATTACGGCCTGCTGACGGCCATCGCGCTGATGATCGTCGCCAGCCTCAAGGCCGTCGGCATCATCCTGTCGATCGCGCTCTTGGTCGCCCCCGGCGCCATCGCCTTCCTGGTCGCCCGGACATTTGCCGGCATGATCAGCGTGGCCGTCGGCTCCGTGGTGCTGAGCGCGCTCCTCGGCATCTTCATGAGCTATCACATCGACAGCGAACCGGCGCCGACCATGGTGTTGGCGATGACCGGCTTGTTCATTGTGGCGTTGGTGGTGAGCCAGGTGAGGGATTTGCGGATGCGGCGGTTGGCCGGGGGATAACGCCTTTCGCGCCCGCCCCCTACATCTCTAAAAACCTGTCCGGCATCGCCTGCAAATCCGTCGCATCCGGCTTGGCGCCGGCGGCTGTCAGCATGGCGTGGATCTGGCCGCGGTGGTGGGTCTGGTGGTTGAACAGCTGGACCGCCACCATCTTTTTCGGCCTTGAGGCAGTGCGGCCGCTCAGGCCGGAATGCCAGGTCAGGTCGCCTTCGAACCAGTCGGGCGGAACCCGGCGCGCCCAATCCAGGATCTGCCGGTCAAGCGCCACGCGATCCACTTGGAACTGCTCCCAGGTTTCGATCAGCGCCGTCGAGTCGGTTCTGTAGTTTGCCGGCGGGTCCCGGTCCTCGAAGCGGCTGAGCCAGATCCCGTCGCCCCACAACAGGTGGGAGAATGTTTTCTCGATCGAGCAGAAGAAGGCGCCCCGGTCGGCCTGCCTCGCGGCCTGGTCAAGCCCGCTTGCGGCCGTAATCAGGTTTTCATTCTGCCACATGTTGTAGCGCGCCATCAGCAGCACATAGTCTCGACTTGCCATGATAACCGTCCTCCGGGCTCGATGGATCGCCGGCATAGTGTTCCAGCGTCACGAGCCGATCAAGCCTAACCGCACAGCTGTCATCGCGCGCATTGCAAAGACAACAGCGCTCAAAGCCCCTCATTGACAGGCTCTGGTGAGCTCCCCCCGGCCAGCTTCCGGCGCCTGCCAGGCCGGGAATCCGGGATGGTGGAGCACCCTGCAGGGCTGCCCTGGCTTCTGCCTGCCTCCATCGGAGTGGGAGTGAAGGCAGTGTTGACCGAGATGCCATCGACGTCCTCACCGCTTCTACCCGTTAGCACAGGATTAACTTTGCCAGCAGAAAA
The DNA here is from genome assembly GCA_000961635.1 of Hoeflea sp. BRH_c9. Lineage (GTDB taxonomy): Bacteria > Pseudomonadota > Alphaproteobacteria > Rhizobiales > Rhizobiaceae > Hoeflea. Next base: position 2,382 of record LADQ01000270.1, read on the forward strand.
ACGACGCTAAATCAACTATTTACCTCTCAGTTTTCGGAAAAACAATTGCTCGCCTCTACCCCCGGCTGTACTCTGGCTGCGAAGCGTATCGATCGGAGTTGATCGGCTTCGCGCCTGCACCTTGACATAAACACATCGCCTATCTGCGGGCGAGGCAACTTTGGATACATGAGACAATGCCCGACAGGACCACGCGCGCCGGTGATCAGAGATGTTCGCGGTTTTTTCTGACCTGTCTGCTGGGTTCACTGCTGCTGGTTGCTCCCGCATCGGCACAGGAAATGGATCTCGGCAGCTACCTGACCAGCGTGCGCGACAGGGCCGGTTTGCCCGCACTTGCAGCGGCAGTGGTCAAGGACGGAATCATCGTTGCTGCCGCAGCAGTCGGAACACGTATCCTGGGCAAGGATCTTCCCGTCACGATCGACGACCGGTTCCATATCGGCTCGAACACCAAATCCATGACGGCGACCTTGGCCGGGATGATGGTCGACGAGGGCAAATTGCGGTGGGACTCCCGGGTCGGCGACATCCTCGGCGCCAATGCGAAAGGCATGAGTCAAAGTCTGGCCGACGCCACACTAGAACAACTTCTGTCCCACTCAAGCGGCATTCCCGGCGACGACGACACCATCCTCGAGCTTTACTTCAGCGCCGACGCCTTTGAATACAACCTGACCGACCTGCGCCGTCACCTGCTGGATCAGTGGAAAGAGAACGAGATCGCGGTCCCTGAAGGCTCGCCGTTCCAATACTCGAATCTCGGCTACGTCATTGCCGGAATGATGATCGAGACCGCCGCGGATATACCGTGGGAGCAACTGATGCACGAACGTATCTTCATGCCCCTGGAGATGAACACGGCGGGGCTTGGGGCACAGGCAACCTACGGATTGATCGATGCGCCGGTCGGGCACAGGATCGAGGCTGACGGAAGCGTGACACCAATGCTCTGGGGACCTGCAGCCGATGTGCCGCAGGTCATCGCGCCGGCTGGCAACGCACACATGTCCATCATCGATTACGCGAAATGGGCCGGGTGGAATGCCCGCAGCGGCGCACGTCAGCCGGCGCTCGTGTCTCCGCAGACGTTCACCTATATCCACACCGCCAAGGTCCAGACACCCGCGAGGGACAATCCGCCGCCAGGGACTCCCAGCACGGGCAGCTACGGACTTGGCTGGGGTGTCGTGACGTTTGAATGGGCAGACGGACCCCTTCTGACCCACAACGGATCGAATTCAATGAACCTCGCCAAGATCGTCCTCGATCCGGCCCGGGATCTCGCCGTTGTCGTCACGACGAATTTCCCCGGAGCCAAGGCCGACGCCGCAGCGGGCGAAGTCATTCAACATCTTTACTCAGCCTACATTCGATGAATTGCAGCCCCGATTGCTTGCGCAGTCCGGTCAGATAACGAAGCCACTCAAGGAGATTAATCATGTGTGAAGTGTGTTCAAAAACAAGCATCAGCCGTCGCGGCCTGTTCGCGGGCGGCCTGGCTCTTGCCATGTCGGCAGCGTCCTCCGCTTCCCCGGCCTTCGCCCAATCCAGCGAAGCGGCGCCAACCACGCCAGATGAGGCGCTTCAACGCCTCATCGGCGGCAATGCGCGCTATGTAGCGAACACAGCGATCAACACCGATCACTCGGCCGGTCGGGCCGCGCGCTCAATGGGGCAACAGCCTTTCGCGGCAATCGTTGCCTGTGCCGACTCCCGGGTTGTTCCGGAATTGATCTTCGACCAGGGACCGGGCGACCTCTTCGTCATCCGCGTTGCCGGTAATTTCATCAATGACGACGGTCTGGCAAGCCTCGAGTATGGCGCTGCGGTACTCGGCATCAAGACGATTGTCGTTCTCGGGCATACCTCCTGCGGCGCGGTCGGCGCGACGATCAAGGCGATCGAGGACCGGACCCTGCCGCCCGGGCATCTTCCACATCTGGTCAACGCGATCCGGCCCGCCGTCTACGACGTCCTGTCCGAAAACCCGAGTGACCTGCTGGCTGCCGCGACGGCGCAGAACGCAAGGCTCAATGCTCAAAGGGCAACCACGGCGGATCCGATCCTTTCCGATTTCCATGCATCAGGCAAGATAAAGTCCGTCGCCGGAATCTATGACATCGCCACCGGAAAAGTGGACCTTCTCTAGCAAGCGGGCCTGCCTGGCCCGGGCGGACAAAAAATCCGTCCGGGCACAGGCAAGTCCGGCTTCCAGTCCTCTCGCGGCCAGGGGCAAGTTCCCGTCCGGACAGGCCAGGAAGTGGAGGCTGCGCCGGTCATCCCCATCGGCTTCCGGACCATCGGCTTCCGGGGTCATTTCTGCATTCGTACAGCTCTCGACGACACGTTGCTCTCCGTCTTCACTGCAAGCCGACGGGATGCATCGCTGCGGATCCTCTCTTCCTGCTGGCAATCGCCGGCGCTGACCGCTCCCCCCTTGCCTTCCCCCCGCGATTCGGCCTAGATACCCGCACCCCGTTGGGAGAAACCGGAGCGATCCGGTGCCGAAGGAGCAACCGCCCCGGAAACTCTCAGGCAAAAGGACCAACGGGTCAGGACGGACTCTGGAGAATGGCGCCGCTAGCGTCTGCCGAAGGGATAACAATCTCAGGCAAAAGGACAGAGGGGGCTATTTCGAAGGCGTCTGACGCCTGGAGATTGGCCCGTGCGCGGTTGACACCGGCACCCAGACGGAGACTGCAGCGTGGACACCACAGCTGACCTTCTAAAGACCCCGCTTCATTCCCTGCATCTTGAACTTGGCGCCCGCATGGCCGGATTTGCCGGTTACGACATGCCGATCCAGTACCCGATGGGGGTGATGAAAGAGCATCTCTACACCCGCTCGGCGGCGGGCCTGTTCGATGTTTCGCATATGGGGCAGATCCTGATCCGCGCCAAAAGCGGCAACGTCGCCGACGCCGCCCTGGCGCTTGAAAGCCTGACGCCGGTCGATGTGGCGGATCTCAAGCCGGGACGCCAACGCTACGGGCTGTTCACCAATGCGGACGGTGGCCTGGAGGACGATTTCATGGTCGCCAACCGCGGCGACCATCTCTATCTGGTGGTCAACGCGGCTTGCAAGCATGCAGATCTTGCCCGTCTTGAAGCCGCGCTTTCCGGCACCTGCGAGGTCGAGGCCCAGTTTGATCGCGGCCTGATCGCGCTGCAGGGACCGGAGGCCGAAAGCGCGCTCGCGGCCTACGATCCCGATGCCGAAGAGATGCTGTTCATGGACGTGCGCGAGCTCGAGATCGCCGGCGTCACGGCAATTGTCTCCCGCTCGGGCTATACCGGCGAGGATGGCTACGAGATCTCGCTTCCGGCGGAAGAGACCGACCGCATTGCCCGGCTCTTGCTGTCTGATGACCGGATCGCGCCGATCGGCCTTGGCGCGCGCGATTCGCTCCGGCTCGAAGCGGGCTTGTGCCTTTACGGCCACGACATCGACGAGACCACCACGCCGGTTGAAGCGGGTCTCAAATGGGCGATCCAGAAGATCCGCCGCAAGGGCGGGGCGCGCGAAGGCGGCTTCCCCGGCGCCGGCGTCATTCTCGCCCAGTTCGAAAGCGGCGCGTCGCG
>LADQ01000061.1 GCA_000961635.1 Hoeflea sp. BRH_c9
TGCGCCGGCAGCGCCTGCCGCCACGGCAACCACGGCTCAGCCGGTGGAAGTGGCCACTGCCCCGGCAACCGCAGCGCCCGCGGCCAATCCCAGCGGCTATTACATGCAAATCGCCTCGCAGCCGAGCGCCGAGGGCGCGCAAGCGTCCTGGAACACCTTGTCGAGCCGGTACAGTTCGGTGCTTGGCGGCCTCAGCGTCGATATCCAGCGGGCGGACATTCCCGGCAAGGGCGTGTTTCACCGGGTCAGGGTTCCAGCCGGCTCCCGCGAACAGGCCAATGCGTTGTGCAGCCGCTACAAGGCAGCCGGGGGAAGCTGCTTCGTCTCGCGCTAACGGCTGAATTCAACGGCCATGTGTAGTCAAGGGGTGCGTTGCGGCGCGCCCCTTTTTCATCTGCAAGCCGGAGTTCTTCCGGCAAGCCTGTCAAATGCAGCCTGATCGACTACCATTGGCCAATGAGCGAATCAAAAGCAGTCATATTCGGATGCACCGGGCCGGAGTTGAGCTCCAGCGAAGCCGCGTTTTTTGCCGATACCCGACCGTGGGGGTTCATCCTCTTTGGCCGCAACATCATCAGTTTGAACCAGGTCACTGAATTGACCGCCAGTCTGCGCCAGAGCATCGGCCGCCCCGATGCTCCGGTGCTGATCGATCAGGAGGGCGGGAGGGTGCAGCGGTTCAAGCCGCCGCTGGTTCCGCAATATCCTTCAGGCGCGGATCTGGGTGCGCTTCACCAGGCCAATCCCGAGGCCGGCCTGCGCGCAGCCTGGATCATGTCGCGTCTGCACGCCTTTGATCTTCATCCTCTCGGGATCACCGTCAATTGCCTGCCTGTGCTTGATGTGCCTGCGCCGGGCGGTCACGAGGTGATCGGCAGCCGGGCCTACGGGATTACGCCGGGCGTGGTGGCGGCGATGGGGCGCGCTGCCTGCGAAGGCCTGAAATCTGGCGGCCTGCTGCCGGTGATCAAGCATATTCCGGGTCATGGCCGGGCCGGCGCCGATACGCACCATGAATTGCCGCGGGTGGATGCGTCCCGCGCGGATCTGTCGGCGCGGGATTTCGTCCCGTTCAAGGCGCTGCGCACGGAAGTTATGGCGATGTCGGCGCATGTGGTGTTTTCCGACATAGATCCGGATCATCCCGCCACTACGTCGCGCCGTGTTATTGAGGATATCATTCGCGCCGAGATCGGATTTGACGGCCTGCTGATGTCGGATGATGTGTCGATGAACGCGCTTTCTGGGGATTTCGCCACGAGAACTGGTGCAATTTTCGCCGCGGGATGCGATGTCACCTTGCACTGCAATGGAAACAGGGCGGAAATGGAGGCGGTGGCCTCCGCGACTCCGGTGCTGTCGGGTGATAGCTTGCGGCGCGCGCGCGACGTCATGGCGGCGTTCGGCGAGCCTGATGCGAGTGACGAGGCGGCATTGCGCAATGAATTCGAGGGGCTGATGGCAGCCTCCTGATCTTTGGCCTGAAAGGCGGCATTGGTGAGCAACGGCAACCGGAAAAACGGTGGGGACCCCGGCAGGAGCGGCGCGACGCCGATGGACGTCATGTGGGACGACGCCAATGCCGAGCGGGCGCTGAGCGATCCGTCGCTGGTCATCGACGTCGAGGGGTTTGAAGGGCCATTGGATCTGCTGTTGCATCTGGCGCGCACGCAACGGGTTGATCTGGCACGCATCTCGGTCCTCGCTTTGGCCGAACAATATCTGCTTTTTGTCGAAAAGGCGCGGGAGTTGCGGCTGGAGCTGGCGGCGGATTACCTGGTGATGGCGGCGTGGCTCGCCTATCTCAAATCCCGGCTGTTGATCCCGCATGGACCCAAGGGCGACGAACCCAGCGGCGAGGAAATGGCGGCGGCGCTGGCATTCCGGCTCAAGCGGCTGGAGGCCATGCGCGAAGCAGCGACCCGGCTGGTCAACCGCAACCGTCTCGGCCGTGACGTTTTCGCGCGCGGCGAGCCGGAGCCGATGGTGATCGACAAGACCTCCAGCTTCGATGCGACGCTCTATGATTTGCTGACGGCCTATGCCGCCCAGAAGCAGCGCCAGACCCTGAGCCAGGTGACGATCGCGCGCCGGCGGGTGTGGTCGCTCAGTGACGCGCGCGTCATCCTGTTTCGCCTGATCGGCGAGTTCAAGGACTGGATGGCGCTCGATCAATTTCTGATCCGTTACATGTCGGACCCTGAAGAACGGACGACAGCCATTGCCAGTTCGTTTGCGGCCAGTCTTGAAATGGTGCGGGAAGGGCGGCTTGAAATCCGCCAGGACGGCGCATTTCAACCCATCTACATGCGACGGCCTCAGGCCGCTGTCATCAGCGCGGGGAGCAAGCCATGACAATGGATCCTGGTCACGGAACAATGGTTGCCTACGATGAGTCTGATCATGTGGAGGATGACATGATGGGCACGGACGCGCTTGATGCGCTGAGGGAACGCGCCCTGCACGAAGCCGAACGCATTGCCGAAGCGCTGATCTTCGCGTCGAGCGGCCCGGTCGCGGAAAACCTGATCGCGGGCAAACTGCCCGATGGCGCCCCTGTCGGGATCGTCATGGAGCGGTTGGCCCGGAGCTATGCGCACCGCGGCGTCAATCTGGTCCGGATCGAGGATTCATGGGCGTTCCGCACCGCCGCCGACCTGGGTTTCCTGATCCGCCGGGAAGAAACCGAGATCAAGAAGCTCTCGCGCGCCGGTCTCGAGGTGTTGTCGACGATTGCCTATCACCAGCCGGTGACCCGCGCCGAGATCGAGGATGTGCGCGGGGTCGCCACCTCCAAGGGAACGCTCGATGTGCTGTTGGAGACCGGCTGGGTGCGGATGCGCGGCCGCCGCCGCTCGCCCGGGCGGCCGGTAACCTATGGCACCACACCGGCGTTTCTCGATCATTTCGGGCTTGAAGAGCTGCGCGATCTGCCGGGAATGGAGGAATTGAAGGGCGCCGGCCTGCTGTCAGGACGTGTGCCGTCGAATTTTCATCCGCCGATGCCGCCGGCCAATGATGACCTTGCCGAAGACGAGGATCCGATCACGCAAATGGACCTGGAAGAGCTTGGTCTCTTGACTCCGATGGGAGAAGCAGAGGACTAAGCCTGCGGTTCCGGAATTGCCGGAGCCGGTTTTGGTCAAAGCAGGGGTCCCGTTTATCGTGACACAGCAGACAAGAACGGCGATCGCGCGCAGGACGGCAGGTGTTACATTTGCCGCGCGTCTGGCGTTTGAAGATGTTCACCATGCCTATGGCGACCTGGCAACGCTGCGCGGCGTCACCCTGGCGGCCGAACCGGGCGAGGTATTGTGCCTGCTCGGCCCTTCGGGTTCGGGAAAGACCACATTGCTGCGCATTGCCGCCGGGATCGAGCCGATGGAGCGCGGGCGGCTGTTGCTCAATGACCGCGAAATTGCCGGTCCGTCGATCAACCTGCCGCCCGAACGCCGCGGCATCGGCCTGATGTTTCAGGATTTTGCGCTGTTTCCGCATTTGACCATCCTCGACAATGTCCGGTTTGGCCTCACCGCGCTGTCCAAGGCCGACGCCCGGCGCGAGGCCCTGGCGGCGCTCGATCGGGTCGGAATGGTTCATTACGCCGACAATTATCCGCATGCGCTTTCAGGCGGCGAGCAACAGCGCGTTGCCCTGGCGCGCGCGTTGGCGCCGCGTCCCGCCGTGCTTTTGATGGATGAGCCGTTTTCAGGGCTGGATTCACGCCTCAAGGACAGCGTCCGGGCGGAAACGCTGGCGATCCTGCGCGAAGCCCGGGCGACGGCGATCGTGGTGACTCATGACGCCGAAGAAGCCATGCGCATGGGCGACCGGATTGCATTGCTCAGAGATGGCGCGCTCGAACAGCTGGGAACGGGGGAGGATCTCTATCACCGGCCGGTCAATCTGTTCGCGGCCGGATTTTTCTCGGAAATCAATGTGTTTGAAAGCTCGGTTCTAGGCGAAATGGCGCAAACGCCGGTCGGTCCGGTGAAAGCCAAGGGTTTTTCCGATGGCGCCGGCGTCGCGATTGCCATAAGGCTGCCCGGCGTTGAAATCACCGAGACGCCTTGCGGCGTTCCGGCGAGGATTGTGGCGCGCAGGTTCCTCGGAGTGGAGGAACTGGTGACATTGGTGGTCGCAGGGGGCGAAAGTCCTATTGACGCCCGCATTCGCGCTGGCCAATTAAGGGCCGGCGTCCGCGAAGTTTCGGTCACCGTCAACCCGCGTGACATTTTGGTGTTTGAAAGAAACAGCTAAACACCCTAAATCAGGGTAGGATGCATACAGGAGAGTATCATGGGTTCATTCAGCATTTGGCATTGGCTTATCGTTCTGGTCGTCGTTCTGCTACTTTTTGGCCGCGGCAAGATTCCGGAACTGATGGGCGATGTCGCCAAGGGAATCAAAAGCTTCAAGAAGGGCATGGGCGATGATGACGCCGCGCCCGAGACAAAGACCGTCGAGTCCAAGACTGTCGAAGCCAGGCCTGTCGAAACCAAGGCCGAAGAAGCCAAGGATCGCAGCTGACATCCCAATCCCGTTGCCCTGACGGGTGAGGAGACGCCTGAATGTTCGACATAGGTTGGCCGGAGCTTCTGGTTGTTGCCATTGTGCTGATCATCGTGGTTGGTCCCAAGGACCTGCCGCCGATGTTGCGCGCCTTCGGGCGGACAACCAAGAAGCTCAAGTCGATGGCCAATGAGTTCCGTGGTCAGTTCGATGATGCATTGCGTGAGGCCGAGCTTGGCGACGTCAAGAAGACGTTTGACGATGCCAGGAAACTCAACCCGATGCAGACCATTCGCGATGCCGTCAATCCGCTCAAGGATACCGGCAAAGAGATCCGCGCCGATCTGGAAAAATCGGTGAAGGCGCCGTCAGTTCCCGTCGCTGACAAGCCGAAGGTTGAGATCCCGGAAGCGGCGATGAAGCTTGCCGACGGTCCACCGGAGATCAAATCCACCGAGCCGGCTGCGGCAAAGACCGAACCGGCTGCGGCCAAACCGGCGCCGGAAACAGCCACCGGTTCCAAGCCCGCTGCTCAGGCGCCCGTCAAGGCCAAGCCGGCCGCGTCGAAAGCCGAAGCAAAGGCCAAGCCGGCGAAAGCGGGCGTCGCTCCGGCAGCAACGGCCAAGCCCGCCGATAAAAAAGCACCGGCGCCGGCCAAGGCCGCGCCACGCGCCAATAAACCCAAGCAAGGCGAGGGCCAGGCGTGACCGACGATATCGAAGATAAGCCGCAGCCGCTGCTTTCGCACCTGATGGAACTGCGCAACCGCCTGATGTGGGCGATCGGCGCGTTCTTTATCGCATTCCTGCTGTGTTTCGCCTTCGCCAAACCATTGTTCAACATTCTGGTGCAGCCCTTCACCTGGGCGGTGGACTGGGCCGGAATGACCGATCGCAAGATCGAACTGATCTACACCGCGCCGCAGGAGTTTTTCTTCACCCAGATCAAGATCGGCATGTTTGGCGGTCTGGTGCTGGCGTTTCCGGTGATCGCGGCGCAGCTTTACAAATTCGTGGCGCCCGGGCTCTACAAGAATGAACGCGGCGCGTTCCTGCCGTTCCTGGTCGCTTCGCCCTTGCTGTTCCTGCTGGGGGCGGCGCTGGTCTATTTCTTCTTCACGCCGATGGTGATGTGGTTCTTCCTGTCGATGGAGCAGACCGGCGGTGCCGGTGAAGCCTCGATCATGCTGCTGCCCAAGGTTTCGGAATACCTCGGGCTGATCATGACGCTGATCTTCGCCTTTGGCCTGGTGTTCCAGTTGCCGGTCGTCACCACGCTTCTGGCCCGCGTCGGACTGGTCAGCAGCCAGGGACTGAAGGACAAGCGCAAATACGCCATTGTCGCCGCTTTCATTGCCGCCGCCATCCTGACCCCGCCCGACCCGGTCTCCCAGATCGGACTTGCGCTGCCAACCATCCTTCTTTACGAGATTGCCATCTATTGCGCCCGACTCGTGGAGCGTCAGCGCGCCGCGAGAGCGGCGTTGGCGGAAGCTGACGAAACAGCTGCCGACACTGATCCCGTAGGGGACGCCTGAGCTCCGGATTGGAACCGCACCCGCGCCGGCAAACGGCGGGGGCGCGGGATTGGCGCTGCCAAACGAGTACCGGAACCTGCCATGCTTGACATCAAATGGATACGAGACAATCCCGCGGATCTTGACGCAGCGCTGGCCAAGCGCGGAGCCGCCGCCCAATCGGCGAGCCTGATCGCTCTGGATGAGGCGCGCCGCAGCCATGTGGGCGCGCTTCAGGCCCTGCAGGAGCGCCGCAACCTGGCGTCAAAGGAAATCGGCAAGGCGATGGCCGCCAAGGACCAGGCCACCGCCGACGCGCTGAAGGCTGAAGTCGCCACCATCAAGGATGAACTGCAAGCAGGCGAAGCCAGGGAACGCGAACTGGATGAAGCGCTCAAGCATGCCTTGTCGGTGCTGCCCAATATTCCGCTCGACGATGTGCCGGTGGGCGCCGACGAGAGTGAGAATGTCGAAGTGCGGGTATCTGGTTTCAAGCCGGACCTTGGATTCAAGCCCAAGGAGCACTACGAGCTCGGTGAAGCATTGGGCATGATGGATTTCGAGCGCGCGGCGAAAATGTCGGGCGCAAGGTTCACAATCCTGTCGGGCGGACTGGCGCGGCTCGAGCGGGCGCTCGGCCAGTACATGCTTGATCTGCACACCGGCGCGCATGGCTATACCGAAGTCAATCCGCCGTTGATGGTCAATGACGCGGCCGCCTACGGAACCGACAAACTGCCCAAGTTCGGCGATGAATTGTTCCGCACCACCGATGGCCGCTGGCTGATTCCGACTGCTGAAGTGCCGCTGACCTATATGGCCGCGGGCGAGATCATTGCTGACGAGGATCTGCCCAAGCGTTACGTGGCGCAGACGGCCTGTTTCCGCTCTGAGGCGGGTTCGGCGGGCCGTGACACACGCGGCATGCTGCGCCAGCACCAGTTCACCAAGGTGGAATTGGTCTCGGTGACAACGCCGGAAACATCGCTTGAGGAACATGAGCGGATGACCGCGAGCGCCGAAGCCGTGCTCAAGGGACTGGGGCTGCATTTCCGGACCATCGTGCTGTGCACCGGCGACATGGGATTTGGCGCGCAAAAGACCTATGACATCGAGGTCTGGCTGCCAGGGCAGGAAGCCTATCGTGAAATCTCATCCTGTTCGGTCTGCGGCGATTTTCAGGCGCGCCGGATGAATGCGCGCTGCCGCAAGGCGGGCGACAAAAACACCCGCTTCGTCCACACGCTGAACGGCTCCGGCGTGGCTGTTGGCCGCGCACTTATCGCCGTGATGGAAAATTATCAGAACGCCGATGGTTCAATCACCGTGCCGGAGGCCTTGCTTCCCTATATGGGCGGGCTCACGAAAATCGAGAAGGCGGCGTAACGCTTCTGTACTTAGAGGAATTGGCAATGCGCATACTCATCACCAATGACGACGGCATCCACGCCGAGGGACTTGAGGTGCTTGAGCGCATCGCCCGGACGCTGTCCGATGACGTCTGGATCGTCGCGCCGGAAACCGATCAGAGCGGGCTGGCGCATTCGCTGACCCTGTCCGAACCGCTGCGGCTGCGGGAAGTCCGCGACAAGACCTTCGCGCTGCGCGGCACTCCCACCGATTGCGTCATCATGGCGATCAAGCGGCTGATGGACCCCGCACCGGATCTGGTTCTGTCCGGCGTCAATGCCGGTCAGAATGTCGCCGACGACGTGACCTATTCGGGCACGGTGGCGGGCGCCATGGAAGGCACGTTGCTGGGAGTGAGGTCGATCGCCATCAGCCAGGCCTATCATCCGGGCCCGGGCAGGGTGATGCCATGGGATGTGGTGGGGACCCTGGCGCCGGCGCTGATCAGGAAGCTGATCGAAATCGATCTGCCGGCAGGCACCTTGCTCAACCTGAATTTTCCCAATTGCCGGCCTGACGAGGTCAAGGGCGTGGTGGTGACCGATCAGGGGCAGATGACACACGGGCTTTCGATCGAGGAACGCGAAGACGGGCGCGGATTTCCCTATTTCTGGCTGAAGTTCGGCCGCCGCGATTTTTCCCCGGAGGCCAACAGCGACATCAAGGCGATCTCCAATGGCTATGTTTCGGTGACGCCGCTGAAACTTGATCTGACCAATCATCTGGTCCAGGAGCTTATCGCCAGTGCGCTGGAAGATTGAGCCATGAATGTCCGCCTTCTGGAAAAAGAAGGATTTGCCGGGCTGTTCCTGCGGCTCAGGGCCGAAGGCATCGGTGACAAGGCGCTGCTGACCGCGCTTGAACAGACGCCGCGCACGCTGTTCGTTTCCGCCGCCCATGCGGATGCAGCCTATCAGGACCGGCTCTTGCCCACCGATTGCGGAAGCTTCGCCGAAAGCGCCAATCTGGTGGCGCGCCTCTTGTCCGCCCTGGCGATCGAGCCGGGTCACCGGGTGCTCGACATCGGCACCGGCAGCGGATTCCTCGCCGCGGTTGCGGCGCGTCTTGCCGAACGGGTGTTGACGGTGGATCGCTACAAGACGCTGGTCCAGCTTGCCCAGCAACGTTTCGCCCATCTTGGCCTCTCCAATGTGACGGCGCGCCAGGCCGACGGCACCAAGGGCATGAACGGCGAGGGCAATTTTGACCGGATCATCGCAACCGGCGCTTTTGACGGCATGCCGCGTCATTTCGTCGATCAGTTGGCTTCCGGCGGCGTCATGCTGGCGCCACTGACGATGGAGAGCGGCCGGGCGATGATGGTGCGGCTGACCAAGATCGGAAGCCGGTTTGAGCGGGAAGACCTTTTCGAGGTTCCCTATCAGGCATTGACGCCCGGCGTGGCGGCGGCTTTGTGAGCCGTTCACAGCCACAAAATACGCCGATTCCCTGTGTCTTAACTGATGAGTAACACTAACGCGCTTTAATCATGACAGTTGGTTTTGCGTTGATTGGGTAGTGTTATGCGTCTCAGACAATCTGTTGGTCCCCGTGCTTCTGTGCCCCGTTTGCTCGGCGTCGCGCTTCTGGCGGGGTCGGCTGCGGCCTGCAGTTCAGATGCGAGCCGCTTTGCTTATCGCAACACGGATCAGTTGATGACGGCGTCGGTGCCGTCGCCCTCGTCGGACTCGCTGGCGCCGCTGGGCGGCAATCCGGTGCCGCCGGGCGGGATTTCCGGCGCTTATCCGCAAGCCCAGAATGGATCGCAG
>LADQ01000179.1 GCA_000961635.1 Hoeflea sp. BRH_c9
ACCGCTACGGCAAGGCCGGCCCGGTGCTCGAGGACGCGCTCGGCGGCAAGCTCAGCTACAAGAAACTCTTGATTGGCGCCCGCGCGCTCGGCGTCCGCTTCGCACAAATGAGCAGGCCGGGCGAAGCGCTGGGCATCATGCTGCCCAATGCCAACGCCGTCATCGTCACCTTCCTGGCGCTGCAGTCGGCGGGACGGGTGGCGGCCATGCTCAACTACACCGCGGGGTCGGCGGCTCTTGTCTCGGCGCTTTCCACCGCTCAGATCCGCATCGTGCTGGCGAGCCGCGCTTTTGTCGACAAGGCCGGGCTTGAGGATCAGGTTGCGGCAATCGAGCAGGCCGGCGTGAAAATCGTCTGGCTCGAGGATCTGCGCGAGACCATCTCGCCGATGGAGAAGCTGAGCGCCTTCCTCAACTGGCGCAGGCCGTTGCGGCCGGTCACGGCCAGCGATCCGGCGGTGATCCTGTTTACCTCCGGCTCCGAAGGCACGCCCAAGGGCGTGGTGCTGTCCCACGCCAATCTGCACGCCAACGCCGCCCAGGCCGAAGCCCGCATCGACATTTCGGTCAGCGACAAATTGTTCAACGTGCTGCCGGTGTTTCATTCCTTCGGGCTGACCGGCGGCGCCATCCTGCCGCTGCTTTATGGCGTCAGGCTGTTTCTCTACCCCTCGCCGCTGCATTACCGGATCATTCCGGCGGTGGCGCGCGAGGTCAGGCCTTCGATCATGTTCGGTACCGACACGTTTCTGGCCGGATATGCCCGCACCGCCAAGGACACCGATTTCCAGAGCCTGCGGCTGATCGTGGCCGGCGCGGAAGCCGTGCGCGCCGAAACGAGGCGGATCTACCGGGAGCGCTTCGGCGCGGTCATCGTTGAAGGCTACGGCATGACCGAAGCTGCACCGGTAGCCGCCGTCAATTCCGGCAGCCATTTCCGGGACGGCACCGTCGGCCGCTTGCTGCCGGGAATGGCGCTCAGGCTCGAACCGGTGGAAGGCATCAATGACGGCGGGCGGATGTTCGTCTCGGGCCCCAATGTCATGCTCGGCTACATGCTGGCGTCAGATCCGGGCGCGCTGCATCCGCTTGCGGGTGGCTGGCACGATTCGGGCGATATCGTCGCTGTCGACGAGGATGGCTATATCTCCATTCGCGGCCGCGCCAAACGCTTTGCCAAGATCGCCGGCGAAATGATCTCGCTGGGCGCCATCGAGATGATGGTGCAGAAACTCTGGCCGGAATATGTCCACGCCGCCGTCGCCGTCGAGGACACCCGCAAGGGCGAGCGCATCGTGCTGGTGACGACGAAAATGCCTGCCCTGCGCGAAGAACTGCGCGAATACTCCAGACACTTCGGCGCCACCGACCTGATGGTGCCGGGCGAGATCGTCAATGTGCCGGAAATTCCGGTGCTGGGCTCCGGCAAGACCGACTATGTCACGGCGCAGAAGATCGCCGACGAGTGGATAAGTTCACACCGCGCCGGAAACAAGGCCAAATAGGACCGCGCGCTCAGCCTTTGCGGTCATCAGCCGCTTTTGACCCGCCATCGGCATTGTTCATCTTGGCCTTCTGGCGCGACAGCGGTCCGTATTTGCGCGACCAGGCCCGCGCGCCGAACGGCAGCGAGACCAGATAGGCGATCGCCGTCACGGTCAGCGTCTCCCAGGTGAAGCTCATCAACAGCGACACATAGACCACCGCCACCAGAATGAACGGCATCACCAGATCGCGGCGGACGCCGCCGCTGATGCCCTTGCCGGAGAAGACCGGCACCCGGCTGACCAGCAGAAACCCGATGAACATGGTGTAGGCGGCGGCGAGGAACCCGGTGCCGCGATCAATCGGAAAACCGAGAAAACCCAGATAGACCGGCAACAGCACCAGCAGGGCGCCGGCCGGCGCCGGGACGCCGACGAAATAATAGCTCTGCCAGGCGGACTTGGCCGTGCTCTCGGAAATGACGTTGAACCGCGCCAGCCGCAAGCCCGCCGAGATCGCAAACACGATCGCCGCGATCCAGCCGAAGGAGCGGGCCTGATCGAGAATGAAGACATAGAGCACCAGCGCCGGAGCGACGCCGAAATTGACGATATCGGCGAGCGAATCCATCTGCGCGCCGAATTTCGACTGGGCCTTGAGCAGCCGCGCCACCCGGCCGTCAAGGCCATCGAGAAAGGCCGCGATCAACACCATGGCAACGGCCAGTTCGAAACGGTTTTCGAATGCCAGCCGAATGCCGGTCATGCCTGCGCAGATCGCCAGCACCGTGATCAGATTGGGAATGAGCATCCGGAACGGGATTTCGCGCAGCCGCGGGCCGCGCCCCTCATCCTGCGCTGCGTCATCCAGGCCCTGTTCATCCAGGCCATTCGGGTCATAGGGCGGAAACGGCGTCTGCATAGATGTCTCTCTTGTCTTCGGGGTCACCGCCTCAATCGCGGCGGCTGACCACCGAGCCCTTGGTCGATCCAAATTCAGCCAACATGGTTTCTCCGGCAATCGCCATCTGTCCGACGCTGACCATAGGCCGCGCCGAAACCGGCAGGAACACGTCAAGCCGCGAGCCGAAGCGGATCAGGCCAAAGCGTTCGCCCGCATCAAGCTGCTCGTTCTGTTCGGCCCAGCACAGGATGCGGCGCGCCACCAGACCGGCGATCTGGATCACGCCGATCTCTCCATGACGGGCGGTTTCCAGCACCAGCGCGCTGCGCTCGTTCTCGGTGCTGGCCTTGTCGAGTTCGGCGTTGAGGAACGAGCCTTGCGAATGGATCTTGCGCACCACCCGGCCTTTGACCGGCGCGCGGTTCACATGGCAGTTGAACACGTTCATGAACACCGAAATGCGCAGCATCTCGTCCGTCCCCAGCCCGAGCTCCATGGGCGGCGTCATCCGCACCACCGATGACACCCGGCCGTCGGCGGGACTGATCACCAGATCGTCGTCAAGCGGCGTCACCCGCTCGGGATCGCGGAAGAAATAGGCGCACCATACCGTCAGCACCAGACCGATCCAGAACAGCGGCTCGGCGATGAACCCGAGCAGCACCGAGGCGGCAAAGAATGCGGCTATGAATTTGTAGCCTTCCCGGTGAACCGGAACCAGCGCGTTGCGAACGCTGTCGATGATGCTCATGGCGTTTTCCCTGAATTGTCCGTTGGGCCGTGACTACAGCAATTGCCGCGAAGGGGAAACCACTTCGCGGTGGCAAGTGCAATCTATCCACCTTCACCCGGACCGATGAGATGGGGCCGGGCCGGTGACAGTCAAGCCAACGGAGCGGTCAGGCCCTGCTCAGACTTCGCCGATTTCCGGCGTGCGCCGGCGGGTGACGATGCCGAATTCGTCGTCTTCGCGCATCCGCTTGAGCTGTTCCTCGGCTTCGGTGGCCTCGCGCTGGCGATCCCACATCGAGGCGTAAAGGCCCTTCTGCGCCAGCAGGTCGGCATGCCCGCCGCGCTCGGCGATCTGGCCATCCTTGAGCACGATGATTTCATCGGCGCCGACCACCGTGGACAGCCGGTGGGCGATCACCACCGTGGTGCGGCCCCTGGAGACGAAATCGAGCGCTGTCTGGATTTCCTGCTCGGTGGCGGTATCGAGCGCCGACGTCGCCTCGTCGAGGATCAGGATCGGCGGCGCCTTGAGGATGGTGCGGGCAATCGCCACCCGCTGCTTTTCACCGCCCGAGAGCTTCAGCCCGCGCTCGCCGACCATCGACTTGAAACCTTCGGGCAGCGAGCGGATGAAACCGCCGATCTGGGCCAGATCGGCAGCCTGGTTGACTTCATCCTCGCTGGCGTCAATCCGGCCATAGCGAATATTGTAGGCGATGGTGTCATTAAACAGCACCGTGTCCTGCGGCACCATGCCGATGGCCGCGCGCAGGCTCTTCTGGGTCAGATCGCGGACATTCTGACCGTCAATGCTGATCGAACCCGACTGGATGTCATAAAACCGGTACAACAGCCGCGAGATCGTCGACTTGCCCGCCCCCGAGGGCCCGACAATGGCGATGGTCTTGCCGGCCGGCACCTCGAAGGAAATGCCCTTGAGGATCGGCCGCGCCGGGTCATAGCTGAAATGCACATTGTCAAAGCGGATCGCGCCCTTGTCGACCACAAGCGGCTTGGCGCCGGGCGCATCGCGCACCTCGGGCTCGACATCGAGCAGTTCGAACATCTGCTCGATGTCGGTGAGACCCTGGCGGATTTCCCGGTAAACGAAGCCGATGAAATTGAGCGGCACCGAAAGTTGCATCAGCATGGCGTTGATGAAGACAAAATCACCGATGGTCTGAGTGCCGGCCTGCACCGCCAGCGCCGACATCACCATCATCACCGTCATGCCGACGCCGAATATGACGCCCTGCCCCATGTTGAGCCAGCCGAGCGATGTCCACACCTGGGTCGCCGATTTCTCGTAGGACGCCATCGACACGTCGAAGCGGCGCGCCTCCATCTCCTCGTTGCCGAAATATTTGACCGTCTCGTAGTTGAGCAGCGAATCGACGGACTTCGTGTTGGCGTCGGTGTCCGACGAGTTCATCGCCCGCCGGATGCCGATGCGCCAGTCCGACGCCCTCACCGTGAACCAGATGTAGAGCCAGACGGTGACGGCGGTGACGGCGACATAGGTCCAGCCATAGGCGACGCCAAAAATCACCGCGGTCAGCGCGAATTCGATCAGCGTCGGCGCGGTGTTGAGAATGGTGAAGCGGACAATGGTCTCGATGCCCTTGGTGCCGCGCTCGATGACGCGCGACAGGCCGCCGGTCCGCCGCTCAAGGTGAAACCGTAATGACAATTCGTGCATGTGAACAAATGTCTTGTAGGCCAGTTGCCGCACCGCGTGCTGGCCGACCCGGGCAAACAGCGCGTCGCGCAGCTGATTGAAGCCCCATTGCACGATGCGCACGACATTGTAGGCCACCACCAGCATCACCGGTGTGGCGATCAACGCCGGAATCCAGCTTGCTGCCGTCGGGTCGCCATTGAGCGCATCGGTGGCCCATTTGAAGAAATAGGGCACCGAGATGAGCACGAGCTTGGACAACAGCAGGAACAGCGTCGCCCACAACACCCGCAATTTCAGGTCGGGGCGGTCCGCCGGCCACATATAAGGCCAAAGGTTTTTCAGGGTGCTGAACGGATTTCCCTTGTCAGCGGAGACTGTCTTGGTCGTCAAATCACATGTCCTTGTGTGCGGTCAGGCCGCCGTTCGCCTGCCGTTCGAAGTCTGAAGTCTTGCCCTCGCCCGGAGCGCAGCATCCGCCGCAACAATGATCGAGCGTCTGTCCGATGACGCCTGCCAGTTCGCGCAGGGCGCTCGCGTTGATGGAATAGCGCGAACTTTGCCGCTCCGGCCGGAAGCTGACCAGATCCGCCTCGACCAGCACCTTGAGGTGCTGCGACACCGTCGATTGCGCCAGTCCGCCCCGCCGGACAAGATCCTTGACGCAACAGCTGTCGGCCGCGCCCAGATGCCTGAGCAGCCGCAGCCGCGCCGGATGCGCCAGCGCCGCCAGTTTGCGCGCCACCGCCTCATCGCCCGCGTTGATGTCCGGTTCGGATATATTCATCGTTCATCGGCGATATACGATGAAGTCCGCCGGGTCAACCTGTGTGAAGACTCATAATATCAAATCGATCGCATTGCCGCGTCAACCGGGCGGCCGGAACCCGGTTGGAACCGGCGCGCCTCAGGATTTTTTCGTGGCATCCAGCAATTGCTTGTGCAGTTCTTCGGCATTGTCGAGCGGGCTTTCCGGAACTGAAAACACCTGCCCCGGCTTGATCCGGTCCGGGTTTTCGATCTGCGACCGGTTGGCGACGTAAATCGTCGTATAGCGGACCCCCTGGCCATAGGTCCGGCGCGAAATCTGCCACAGAGTATCGCCACGCCGGATGATGACCGCGCCGGGCGACGAGGCCAAAGGCGCCTGAACGATGGTTCGCGGCTCATCGGATTGACCGGTGACTTCCGCCGCCGGCGCCGGCGCGTCTGCTACCGTAACGGCATCGCCGGACGGTTCGGAAGGCACCGCGTCTTCAGGCAATTTGGACAGGCTGGCGCTATCGGACGGGGTTGCCGCGCCCGGCGTGGCTTCCGTTGGAGCATCCGCGGGCGCAACGGCGGCGGTTTCCGCCGTCGTCGCAGGGTCACTGCCGGACATCTTCGCTGTCGCCTGTTCAGCAGGCGCCACGGCGGCGAGTGTTTCGCCCTCCGGCCGGTTGAACGGCACGGTGGCGCGCAACAACACGCTCTGCCCGGACTTGTCCATCAGATCGGCGCTGATGATGTGATCGCCAACGGCGAGTTCGCCGGTGGCTTCGATGATGAAGCGCCCGGTCGCATCGGCCTTGTCGGCGCCGATCACGACGCCATCTGCCGACACCCTGACCGGATAGCCAGGCGTCGCCGATCCGGCGATGAAGATCTGATCTCCCTCGATTTCAACCGCGTCGACGCGGACAGTGGCGTCCGCGGGAATCGCAACCGAAGCGGCGTCCGGTTCAGGCGCCGCCATGGCGACTTCCGGCGCTGTTTCAGTCGCGGACTGAGGCGCGACTTGTGGTGCGGCGGTGCTCAGAAGCGCCGAGGCGTCGGGAAGCGCCGGGGTCTGGATGGAAGGCGATTCGCCGCTGGCCGTCTCCGCCATCGCGACCAATTGCTCGTCCTTGGCTTCCGTCGCCGCGGTGGCGGTATTTGCTTCCCCGGTCCCGGTCTTGGCTTCCACGGGATCTTCGCCAGCCGGTTCGGCGGCGGACTGTTCGAGCGCCGGCGCCACCGGCTGAGCCATGATGCGGCTCGCCTTGCCCGGCTTGCTCACCATCGCCAGCAATTCGCCGCCGGGAGCGCTGGGAACCGAAACGGTGGCGACCTCTTCGGATTGCCGGACCGCGCCGCCGTCGCCGGTATTGCGAAGCGTCAGGGAATGGTCGCCTGCCGCCAGCGGCGTGTCGAGCACGGCTGCGAAATCTCCGCTTTCCCCAACCGCGATCGAGGCGATAACGGTCTCACCGCTCATGATGTCAAGCCTGGTCCCGGGCTGGGCCTTGCCGGCAATCACCGTGGATCCATCGGGCTCGACCCTGAGCAGGTCGAAACTTGGCGTGACTAAATCATCCACAGCAATAGCTTCAGGGGCGGCAAGTGACGCAGTCTCGGAAGGCGCCATCTCGGATGGAGGCGTGGCGTTGTTGGCGGAACCATCAATCAGTCCGGAAACCTGCGCCGGTTGCGGCCCTGTCTCCTCGACCGAATTCAACAACTCTGGTGCGATGATGTAAGTCCCGACAGTCACGGCAACAATCACACCTGCAAGTGCCGGCAAACCCGTGCCCATTTTCACCATACCGGCGGCCTTTGCCAAACCGGCGCCAAAATTGATCATCGTCCGCTCCGCATTCCCGGCGAAAATCGCCGTTATGACTTTAAAACCTATCTGGTTTGAATCCCGCGCACAAGAAAAAGCAAGCTGCAGTGCAGCACCGGGCTTGACCATATTGCCGGGCGCATGTTCTTTCGCCTGATGAACACACCTACAACAGGCATCAAATCCATCTGCGTCTATTGCGGCTCACAGCCTGGGCATGATCCCGCCTATCGCAAGGCGGCGCAAGTTCTGGGCCGCGCCATGGCCGAAAGCGGCATAGACCTCATCTATGGCGGCGGAACCAAGGGCATCATGGGGGCGGTCGCCGACGCAATCATGTCGAGCGGCGGCAAGGCCATCGGCATCATTCCGGAATTCCTGATGGACAAGGAGGCCTCACGCCATTCGCTTGGGCAGTTGAGCGAATTGCATGTCACCAAGGACATGCACGAACGCAAGCACATGATGTTTGAACGCTCGGACGCCTTCGTCACCCTGCCCGGCGGCATCGGGACACTGGAGGAAATCATCGAGATCATGACCTGGGCCCAGCTCGGCCGGCACACCAAGCCGATGGTGTTCGCCAATATCAATGGCTTCTGGGATCCGCTCAACCTGCTGCTCGGTCACATGGCCGAGGAAGGTTTCATCCACACCGCGCATCTGGTCCGCCCGATGGTGATCGATGCGGTCGAAGACATCGTGCCCGCGATTCTCGCCAAGGCGCGCGGCGACGCTGATGACGGTGAACCGGAGCTGATCAGCCGGATGTAAGCGCCGCCGCCGCGCGCCGCTTCTTGCGGCTGCGCATGAGCGATGAGGTGTAGATCGCCAGCGCTGTCCAGATCAGCACGAAGGCCGCGAGCTTGTAGGGGCCGAAGGGCTCCTTGAAGACAAACACCGCGATGATGAAGATCATCGTCGGCGCGATATATTGCATGATGCCGATGGTCGACAGCCTGAGCAGCTTGGCGCCATTGGCATAGATCATCAGCGGCACCGCCGTGACCACGCCGCAGCCGAGCAGCAACCAGACATCCGTCATCCCCGTATCGCCGAAATGGCCAGTGCCATTGACCTCGACATAGGCGATGTAGCCAAGGGCAGGCACGGTCAGGATCAGCACTTCCAGAAAGAACCCCTGATTGGGACCAACCGGCAGCGATTTCTTGAAGAACGCGTAAAAACCCCATGTCAGTGCCAGTCCAAGGGAAACCCAGGGCAAGCCGCCGGTCTCCAGGGCCAGCAGCCCGACCGCTACAACCGCCAGCGCGATCGCGGCCTTCTGCCGGCCGTCGAGCCTCTCCTTGAGCAGCACCGCGCCCAGAAAGATCGAAAACAGCGGGTTGATATAATACCCAAGCGCCGTTTCGACCGCCCTGCCCGCTCCGATCGACCAGACGTAAATGCCCCAGTTGATCGTGATCAGGGCCGCCGTGATCAGGGCCATCGCCATCGTGCGCGGCGACTTCAGGGCAGCGCGGATGTCCTGGGTCCGGCCCAGCAGGATCAAGACCATTGCGGCGATCGGCACCGACCAGATCACCCGGTGCGCCACCACCTCGACCGCCGGAATATGCGCCACCGCCTTCATGTAGAACGGCAGGAACCCCCACAGCAGGTAGGCCGCCAGAGCGAAGGCGAAGCCGCGCGGCGTGTCCTCGTCGTAAGCAGCCGGAGCCGTTTCAGTCGCCATGATGCACTCCAGCCGTTGCTTCGTTCAGGGGTGAGACGCTTATGGCAACCCGCGTGAATGAGCAAATTCATTCCGCTGAACAATGCCTGAGACTGAGGCAACGGCCGCTCCCGGCGACGGCGATGGAAACCGCCTGCCGCCCGCCCGCGCCCTATTCCGCCGCCACCCTTCCCGCCAGGTCGCGGTTCTTCATCAGCTTGTAGACGATCGAATCCATCAGCGCCTGGAACGAGGCGTCGATGATGTTGTCGGAGACGCCGACGGTCCACCAGCGCGCGCCGGTGCCATCGGCGGATTCGATCAGAACACGGGTGATCGCCTCGGTGCCGCCATTGAGGATGCGGACCTTGTAGTCGACCAGTTCCAGGTCGGTGATCTCGGCCTGGTAGACGCCGAGATCCTTGCGGAGCGCAATGTCGAGCGCGTTGACCGGGCCGTGGCCTTCAGCCACCGACATCATCTCGACGCCGTCGACAACCAGCTTGACCACGGCTTCCGAAACCGTCCTGATCCGCCCGGTGGCATCGAAGCGGCGTTCGACCATCACCCGGAAACTGGTCACCGAAAAGAACTCCGGCACCCGGCCCAAGGTGCGGTGCGCCAGCAACTCGAAACTCGCATCCGCGCCTTCATAGGCGTAGCCGCTGGCCTCGCGCTCCTTGACGATGCCGATCAGTTGATCGAGCCTGGGATCGTCCTTGCCGACCACGATGCCGCGCCGCTTGAGCACATTGATGAAATTGGATTTTCCGCCCTGATCGGAGACCATCACCTTGCGGTAATTGCCGACGCTTTCGGGCGGCACATGTTCATAGGTGCGCGGATCCTTGATGAGCGCCGAGGCATGGATGCCAGCCTTGGTGGCGAAGGCCGAGGCGCCGACATAGGGCGCCTGGGTTGAAGGCGAGCGGTTGAGCAATTCGTCGAACGCGTGGCTGAGCGGCGTCAGCCCCTTGAGCCCGTCTTCGCTGATGCCGGTTTCAAATCGCGCCGCATAGACCGGCTTGAGCGCCAGCGTGGCGATCAGCGTGATCAGATTGGCGTTGCCGCAGCGCTCGCCGATGCCGTTGAGCGTGCCCTGGATCTGCCGCACGCCGGCCTCCACCGCGGCCAGCGAATTGGCCACCGCCTGGCCGGTGTCGTTGTGGGCATGGATGCCGAGCCTGTCGCCGGGGATGCCCTCGGCGATCAGCGCCGCCACGATCGCGCTGATTTCGGAAGGCTGCGTGCCGCCATTGGTGTCGCACAGCACGATCCAGCGGGCGCCCGCCTCATGGGCGGTTTTGGCGCAGGCCACGGCGTAATCGCGGTTGGCCTTGTAGCCGTCGAAGAAATGCTCGCAATCGACCATCGCCTCCTTGCCGGCCGCCGCCACGGCCCGCACCGAGTCCGAGATCGACTCGAGGTTTTCCTCGTTGCTGCAGCCAAGCGCCACCTGGACATGATAATCCCAGCTCTTGGCGACCAGGCAGACGGCGTCGCCCGCCGCCTGGATCAGCCCGGCCAGGCCCGGATCATTGGACGCCGAGACGCCGGCGCGCTTGGTCATGCCGAAGGCCACGAACTTGGCATTTTCGGTGCGCTTTTCCGAAAAGAACGCTGTATCGGTGGGATTGGCGCCGGGATAGCCGCCCTCGACATAATCAATGCCGAACTGATCCAGCATCCTGGCGATGGCGATCTTGTCCTCGACGGAAAAATCAATCCCCGGCGTCTGCTGGCCATCGCGGAGCGTGGTGTCGAAGAGATAGATGCGGTCGCGGGTCATTCTTCCCATCCTGGCAGGCAATTCCAATTGTTTTCGATCTTCATCGCATCACCCCAGTTGAAGCCGGTAAACCGGTCATCATGCTTGATGCCGCTGTTCTTGTAGGTCTCGAGCATCTCTAAGATCATCTGGTGGCTTGCGACGAAGAAACGGGATTTCAAAACATCATCCATGTCGACGCGAACCAAAATGTAGAACAGCTTTTCCACCAGATCCTTTTTCTTGATCATCCAGAAATTGTTCGACATCTGTCCCTTCACATCTATGAGGAAAGCTTCATTCCTGTCTGGCCGGGCAGCGAACAGATCAGCCAAAGGCGTGCTGTTGCCCATGGTAAAAGCCACTTCGAAACCCCGGCTCGCAAGTTTCGCCGCGGTGAGAAACTGGGCGGCCCACTGGCTCTGGTGTTTTTTCGAGGCGGTCACGTTTTCCCCGCAAACCTGTCCGTCGCGCGGATCAGCTGGTCGAGAATTCCGGGTTCGGAAAACGCGTGGCCGGCGCCCTCGATGAGGTGGAACTCCGCCCGCGGCCAGGCCTTGTGCAATTCCCAGGCGATGCGCGCCGGGCATGGCATGTCGTAGCGGCCGTGCACGATAACGCCGTCAATACCCGACAGCCGTCCCGCGTCGCGCAGCAACTGCCCCTCCTCGAGCCAGCCGCCATGGACGAAGAAGTGGTTCTCGATGCGGGCAAAGGCCAGCGCGAACTGGTCCTCGTGAAACTTGTCGCTGGTGGAAGGCTCGGGCAACAGCGTGATGGTCTCGCCTTCCCAGGCGCTCCAGGCCTTGGCCGCCGCCATCTGCCGGATCGGGTCGTCGCCCACCAGCAGGGTGCGGTAGGCCGCCATCAGATCGCCGCGCCCGGATTCCGGGATCGGCGCCAGGAACCGCTCCCATTTGTCGGGAAACATTTCCGAGACGCCGAACTGATAGTACCAGTCGAGCTCGGCCCTGGTCAGCGTATAGATGCCGCGCACCACCAGTTGGCTGACCCGCTCCGGATGGGTCTCGGCATAGGCCAGCGCCAGGGTCGAACCCCAGGAGCCGCCGAACACCAGCCATTGCTCGAAGCCCGCCATCTCACGCAACCGCTCGATGTCGGCGACCAGATGCCAGGTGGTGTTGTTTTCCAATGACGCAAACGGCGTCGAGCGGCCGCAGCCGCGCTGGTCAAACAGGATCATGTCATAGAGCGCCGGATCAAACAGCCGCCGGTGCACCCCGCTGAAGCCGCCGCCGGGGCCGCCATGCAGGAACACCGCCGGCTTGGCCCCCTTCGTGCCCGCCCGCTCCCAGTAGATCCGGTGACCGTCGCCGGTGTCGAGGAAGCCGGTCTCGAACGGTTCAATTTCGGGATAATACTTGCGCAGTTCACTCATTTCACATCACCCTGTAGAAAAAGACAAAGCCGGCATAGATCACCGCCAGACACACGATTGCCGCGCCGATCAGGCCCCAGGGCGGCTGTTTCGGCCCTGGCGTTCCGGGTTTGGGCGCGCTCATGGGCGATCCCCTGGCGGCCAGGCCTTGGTATCATGGTCGGGATGCTGGAAGGATGTCAGGCTAGCGTTCCAGGCATCATTCCTGGCCGCGTCGGCGGCTCCGACCTGCGGCAGACTGCACAACCCGTCAAAAAACGGCTGGCGATAGGCCGCATTGACCTGCGCGACCGGGGCCGCCAGCGCCGGGTTGTCCAGCGTTCCGATGGAGATTTCCATTCCGTCTTCGGCTTCATAGCTCAGCGGCGTGCCGCAATCGGCGCAGAAGCCGCGGCGGATCTTGTCGGAGCTTTGAAAATGCGCGGGCGCACCACGGGTCCATTCCGTCTCGTGGGCGGTGACCAGCGGCGCGAAAAAGCCGCCGAAGGCCTTTTGACACATGCGGCAGTGGCAGATGGTCGGCCGGCCAAGGCGGCCGATGCGGTACCGCACCGCCCCGCATTGGCATCCGCCGGCGATCAGTTCAGCATTCATGATCTCATCCCCAATTGACCCAGATGACGACGGCGGCGGTGACCGCCACCACCAGCACGGCCTTGCCGATCAGGCCATAGAGCAGCCATTTCGGCATCTCCGTTCCGGGCTTGCGCGCGTTCATGCCCGGTCCTCCGGTGGCCAGGCATCGGTGTCGTGGTCGGGATGCTGATAATTGACCAGGGTCTTGAGAAACGCCACCGCGCCCGCATCTTCCATGGTGCCGCGCTCGGGCAGAGCGGGAATCGCGTCGCACCAGACGCGCTTGCCCTCGACGCCATAGGCAATCGTCGGCGGCACCGCGTCGGGATCGTCAAACGCCAGCACAGACAGCGCCAACCCGTCGGGCGCGTCATAGGCGAGCGGCGTGCCGCATTCTTGGCAAAAACCCCGCCGCGCCGCGTTCGAGCTTTGAAACCACGATGGTTCGCCGCGCGTCCATTCAAAGCTGGCCTCGCCGAGCGAAACCAGTGCCAGCGCGTGCCCGGCCGAGGCCTTTTGGCACATCCGGCAATAGCACACCGACGACACGCCCGGCCTTCCTGAGAGCCGGAAGCGCACCGCGCCGCACTGGCAGCCGCCGGAATGGATCTGTGTGCTCATGCCGTGTCCTCCATCGGCCAGATGCTTGTGTCATGATCGGGGTGCTGGTGATTGCTAGCGGCAACCTCGGCGAGTTTGACGCCATCCTCCTCCGGATCGTCCATCGAGACCGTGGCGGGGATCGCCAGGATCTCGCAAAGAAACGGCACCCGGCTTTCGGCGCCGAACTGGTGGCGCGGGCGGATGGCGCGCGGATCGTCGAGCGAACCCAGCGTCACATTGGTGTTGGCGCGGGCGATCTGTTCGTAGATCAGCGGCGTGCCGCAATTGGCGCAGAAGCCGCGCCGTGACGGTTCGGACGAGCGGAACCAGCTGATGGCGCCACGGGTGACGACAAAATCCGCCTTGCCGACGCTCGCCAGCGCCATGAAATAATTGCCCCCCGCCTTCTGGCACATGCGGCAATGGCAGGTATGCGGCAGAAAGGTCTCGCCCTCGATGCGGTAGCGCACCGCGCCGCACTGGCAGCCGCCGGTGAGGATGCTGTTTTGTTTCTGCGGCTCAGTCATCGAGATACCTGCCGATGCTCTTTTCGATTTCCAGGAAAACATGGTCTTCGGCGTCGGTCAGATCCGCATTGTCGAACCGGAGCACGGTATAGCCCTGCTCCCGCATCCAGGCATCGCACACCCGGTCATGGGCCCGGCCTTCGTCGGTTTCATGACTGTCGCCATCCACTTCCACAACGATCTTCTTCGACAGCCAGGCGAAATCGGCGATATAGGGGCCGATCGGCGTCTCCCGCCTGAAGCGCGCCCCGCGGGGACGGAAATCGCGCAGCAGATTCCACATACGAGCCTCGGCCCTGGTCAGATCCGTGCGAAGTTTCCGGGCCCGGTCGCGGGTCTCTGGCGTGATGTTGGAATGGGGCATCATGCTTCCCCCGGCATCAAACTCGCGGGGACAAAAGACCCCTCCCCAACCCCTCCCCACAAGGGGGAGGGGCTAGACGCGGCAGCCATCCCGCAAGACCGCCAAAGTCTCCACCTGGACGCAAGCCTCATGCGTGGGAAACCCCGAGACCAGGACTGACGCAGGAGAAATGCACGGCATGCTCCGGCAGGAGTGGAAAAGCCGTTAGGATTGAAAGAAGTACAAGAATCGTAAAAATCAACAGCATGGGAAGCGCCCACACCTGCTGAATGGCGAGAGGGCAGCATGGCGCCGCGGGCAAGCCCCTCCCCCTTGTGGGGAGGGGTTGGGGAGGGGTCCTTGCCCAGCCACAAGTTCACCGCCGGACCTCCCAGCTCGTCACCCGCGCACCGGTCTCGGGATCCTTGCCGTCCTTGAGCTGGATGCCCTGCGCCAGCAACTCGTCGCGGATCCTGTCGGCCTCGGCCCAGTTCTTGGCGGCGATGAAGGCGAGTCGTTGATCACTAAAATGCTGGATCTCCGCATCGGTCAACTGAATAGTAGCTTTCGCATATTGGTTCATAAACGTATCGAAGTTGGGCTCGATCAATACTCCCATTAGGCGAACGCTTGCCGTGAAAGTTCGCTTCTTCTCGATGGATATAAGTCCACCAGTTGCATTGATTTCAGACTTCAGAAAATCAAGTCGGGAGAAAGCTGAACTCAAATCCAAATCATCACGGAGTGCGTCTAAAAACATTAGGTCGATCTCAGTATCGGGGTCAGGCAACGCCATCGCTCGATACCAAGCAATCAGTTTGTTTTCCGCCTCCTCCAACCTCCGCACCGAAAAATCGATCGGTTCGCGGTAATGCGTCATCAGCATGGCCAGCCTGAGCACCTC
>LADQ01000025.1 GCA_000961635.1 Hoeflea sp. BRH_c9
CCGAGGGACGACCATGGGGTCCGGGCAACAGCCCGAAATCAGCGGTTCACGCGTTCCTCAAGGATAATGCCGGCTTCGAGATCGACAATCGCATCGACAAGAAGCTGCTGATTACCGTCGCGCCGGACGGATTTCTCAAGCGGATTGGCTGATGCATGTCATGTTGATATCGCAAAACCGCCGCACACTTTTATGCGGCATCGGCCAGACTGCGCTAAAATAAGGCACAAGACGGCGTGACTTCCCCGGTTTTTACGGTTCTCAACAGGGGAAACCGGGAAAATCACCAGGAACACCCCACTTTAATCGATTTAAAAACTGAAAGCGGCAAATGATGACATTTTTGTTGTTTTTGCCCCAAAAAAACACGCTATAGAAACAGCAGGGGAAAGAGGGTGCGCTTGAAGCACCCCCCATAAAAGACAAGAGGGACAACGGCCTCATGGAGTATTTTCTTCAGCAGCTTATCAATGGGCTCACCTTGGGTTCCATTTATGGGCTCATCGCCATCGGCTACACGATGGTCTACGGCATCATCGGCATGATCAATTTCGCCCATGGCGACATTTTCATGGTGGGATCGTTCATCGCGCTCGCGACATTCCTGGCGCTGATCGCGCTCGGCATTTCGGCATTGCCGCTGATCCTGTTCATTACCCTGCTTGTGTCCATGCTTTTTACCTCCGCCTGGGGCTGGACGGTGGAACGCCTGGCCTACCGGCCCTTGCGCGGATCGTTCCGGCTGGCGCCGCTGATCACCGCCATCGGCATGTCGATCGTGTTGCAGAACTTCGTTCAGATCACGCAGGGCGCGCGGGTCAAGCCGCTGCCGCCGCAGATCCAGGGCGGCGTCACCCTGATCGAGGGCGTGACCGAGAACGGCACCATCGCGGTGCAGCTGTCCTACATGCAGATGATCATTATCTTCACCACGCTGGCGTTGATGATCGGATTCTCGCTGCTGATCTCCAAGACATCGCTCGGCCGTTCACAGCGGGCCTGCGAGCAGGACCAGAAAATGGCGGCGCTGCTCGGCGTCAATGTCGATCGGACGATCTCGCTGACCTTCGTCATGGGCGCGGCTCTGGCCGCCGTGGCCGGCTTCATGTTCCTGCTGCTTTACGGGGTGATCGATTTCTACATCGGCTTCCTGGCCGGCGTGAAGGCCTTCACCGCGGCGGTGCTGGGCGGCATCGGCTCCCTGCCTGGCGCCATGCTCGGCGGCTTGCTGATCGGTCTCATTGAAGTGTTCTGGTCGGGTTATTTCTCGGTTGAGTACAAGGACGTCGCCGCGTTCTCGATCCTGGTGATCGTCCTGATCTTCATGCCGTCCGGCCTGTTGGGTAAACCCGAAGTCGAGAAAGTCTAATGGCTGCCGCTCCGAATTCCGGCCTGATGGCCGACTCCGTCAAGGACGCCGCGATAGCAGCACTCCTTGTCGCCGTACTGGGGTTTTTCTTCTTTGCCCTTCGAACCGACATCGGCACCGGCGGTCTCGACCTGACCTACCGCTGGGGCATGTGGTTCACCGCTATCGCGATCGTGTTTGCCGGCCGGCTGCTGCTCAACCTGTTTGTCTTCAAGACGGCCAAGCCGGTCACCAGCGGCATCACGATCACCGTTCCCGCCGCGCTGACCACTGTCGTCGGCCGGTTCCTCGGGCCTGTTCTGCTGCTCATGGCGGTTGGTTTGCCCTTCATCGTCATGGTGCTGTTTCCCGATCGCGACCGTCAGTTCATCGACCTTGCAATCCTGATCATGACCTATGTCATGCTCGGCTGGGGTTTGAACATCGTGGTCGGCCTCGCAGGCCTGCTCGACCTTGGATATGTCGCCTTCTACGCCGTCGGCGCCTATTCCTTTGCGCTGATGGCGCAGTATCTCAACATCGGCTTCTGGACAGCGCTGCCGCTGGCCGGACTTCTGGCGGCCACATGGGGCATCATTCTCGGCTTCCCGGTGCTCCGGTTGCGGGGCGATTATCTTGCCATCGTGACGCTGGCGTTCGGCGAAATCATCCGGGTGGTGCTGCTCAACTGGTATGATTTCACCGGCGGTCCGGACGGGATTTCCGGGATTCCGAAGCCGAGCTTCTTTGGCCTGGACTTTTCCAGGACCGGCGGTTTCGCCGAATATTTCGGCCTCGACTACTCGACGATCCACCGCTTCATCTACCTCTATTACATCATCCTCGCCCTGGCGCTGATCACCAACTTCGTCACGCTGCGGCTGCGCAAGCTGCCGATCGGCCGGGCTTGGGAAGCGCTTCGGGAGGACGAGATTGCCTGCCGCTCACTTGGCATCAACACCACCAACACCAAGCTGACCGCGTTCTCGATCGGCGCCATGTTTGCCGGATTCGCCGGATCGTTCTTCGCCACACGGCAGGGCTTCATCTCGCCGGAAAGCTTCACCTTCCTTGAATCGGCGATCATTCTGGCGATCGTGGTTCTGGGTGGCCTCGGCTCCCAGATCGGCGTCGTCATCGCCTCGGTGGTGATGATCGGCGGCATCGAGTTGCTCAGGAACCTGGGTTTCCTCAAGGAGGTATTCGGGCCGGATTTCGAACCCACACAATACCGCATGCTGATTTTCGGCCTCGCCATGGTGCTCATCATGGTGTGGAAACCGCGTGGCATCATTTCAAGCCGCAACCCTTCCGCGGTCTACAAGGAACGCAAGAAGATCAGCTCGGACATGGTCGCTCAAGGTGAGGGCCACTGATGGAACCCGCAATGAAAACCACCCCCACGCAGAACTGGGACACCAATGTGGTGCTGTCGGTTGAGCACCTGACCATGCGCTTCGGCGGACTGCTTGCCGTCAATGATCTCAGCTTCAATGTCGGCCGCGGCGACATCACCGCCTTGATCGGCCCGAACGGCGCCGGCAAGACCACCGTGTTCAACTGCGTCACCGGGTTTTACAAGCCGACCGAAGGCCGTATCGTCATGCGGCACGGAAAAGGCTTCCAGTCGGAAAAAATCGAAGCGCTGACCCGCACCGGGCGTCAATTCAACGATGATGGCGACGACCGGGTGTTCCTGCTCGAGCGGATGCCGGATTTCGAGATTTCCAAACGCGCCAAGGTTGCTCGCACGTTCCAGAACATTCGCCTGTTCGGCGGAATGACGGCGCTGGAAAACCTTCTGGTGGCGCAACACAATCCTTTGATGCTTGCCTCGATGATGACGATTGGCGGCATCTTCAATCTGCCCGGCTACAAAAAGGCCCGGGCCGAGGCGATCGATTTCGCCGCCTACTGGCTTGAGAAGACCGGCCTGATCGAGCGGGCCGACGATCCGGCCGCGGACCTGCCCTATGGCGATCAGCGGCGGCTTGAGATCGCCCGCGCCATGTGCACGCGCCCGCATCTGTTGTGTCTTGACGAGCCGGCGGCCGGCCTCAATCCGCGCGAATCCACCGAGCTCAATAATTTGCTGCAATATATCCGCAAGGACCACGGCACCTCGATCCTGCTGATCGAGCACGACATGGGCGTGGTCATGGAGATATCGGATCACGTCGTCGTGCTCGACTATGGCGAGAAGATTTCCGATGGCAGCGCCGATCAGGTGAAGAATGATCCCAGAGTGATCTCGGCCTATCTCGGCGTGGATGAGGACGAGGTCGCGGCGGTGGAGGCAATGATCGAAATGCCGCCATCCGAAAGGACTCCGATACCGGCAAAACCGGCAGCGTCGAAGGCGAAGAAAAAACCGGGCAAGAACGGCAAGGGAGGCAAGTCATGAGTGACGGCGAAAACCTCCTGACCATCCGTGGCGTCGAAACCTATTACGGCAAGATCGTCGCGCTGCGCGGCGTTGACGTCGATGTCAAAAAGGGCGAGATCGTGACCCTGATCGGGGCCAATGGCGCCGGCAAATCGACCCTGATGATGACGATCTGCGGCAGCCCGCGGGCCCGCGCCGGCGAGATTGTCTTTGACGGCGAAGACATCACCCGCATGCCGACCCATGAAATCATCCGGAAGGGCATCGCCCAGTCTCCGGAAGGGCGCCGCATTTTTGGCCGCATGACCGTCCTGGAAAATCTCCAGATGGGTGCGCAGCTGGTGTCCGATGAGCATTTCGAGGAAGATCTCAGGCGGGTCTACGACCTGTTTCCGCGGCTCAAGGAGCGCGCCGGGCAACGTGGCGGAACGCTGTCGGGCGGGGAACAGCAGATGCTGGCCATCGCGCGGGCGCTGATGAGCCGTCCAAAGCTCTTGCTGCTCGACGAGCCGTCGCTGGGTCTCGCGCCGCTGATCGTCAAGCAGATCTTCGAGATCATCCGGGAACTCAACACCAACGAGGGGCTGACCGTGTTCCTCGTCGAACAGAATGCGTTCCACGCGCTCAAACTCGCCCACCGCGGCTATGTGATGGTCAATGGCAACATCACCCTGTCCGGGACGGGCGCCGAATTGCTCAAACGCGATGAAGTTCGCGCCGCCTATCTTGAAGGCGGAGCCCACTAACCGGAGTAAGACATGGAAAACGGCCTCTTATGGGAAGTCTCCATCGCCGAGTTCATCTTCGTCACGATGATCCTTGGCGGCGGCACCGCCTGGATGACCGGACGGGCGGTGGCGCAGACCTGGCGGACCCCGCTGCAGCTGGCGTGGTACATGGTGATTTTGAACCTGGCGGTCCGCTTCATCCACTTCGCGCTGTTTAATGGCACGCTGTTGTCGATCCATTATTTCGTGGTCGATCTCCTGGTCATCACGGTTTTCGCGTTTCTCGGCATGCGCTTCACGCGCGCCGGGCAAATCGCCGGGCAATACAGTTTCGCCTTCGTCCGTTCAGGCCCGTTCGGCTGGCGGCAGAAGGGCAATTAACCGCACGGTCAAGCGGCTTGAATTGCCATCTAAAAAGGTCTGTATTTATTCGAAGAGATCGGCTTAGATGGTTGCATACGGGGCATGACGCCCCCCACACCGGCGCCGAACACTGTCTGCGCCTGGCACCGGTGGCAGGAAACGAACAGGCGCTACTGGGAGTTAACATGAAGAAGATTCTACTGGCCGGAGCCGCGCTTGGCTTCGCAATGTCCTCAGCCTCGGCTGAAATCGTTATTGCGACCGCTGGTCCGATGACCGGCCAATACGCATCCTTTGGGGAACAGATGAAAACCGGCGCCGAACAGGCCGTCGCCGACATTAACGCCGCTGGCGGCGTCAATGGTGAAATGCTGAAGCTTGAAATCGGCGATGACGCCTGCGATCCGAAGCAGGCCGTTGCCGTCGCCAACCAGTTCGCCGGCAGCGGCGTGGTGTTCGTGGCAGGTCACTTCTGCTCGGGCTCCTCGATCCCGGCATCGGCGGTTTATTCCGACGAAGGCATCATCCAGATTTCGCCGGCCTCGACCAACCCGGCTTTCACCGATGAACGTCCGGGCGGCGCCGATGGCGGCATCTACCGCGTTTGCGGCCGTGACGACCAGCAGGGCGAAACCGCTGCTGCCTATCTGAAGGAAAATTTCGCAGGCAAGAAGATTGCCTTCGTCCACGACAAGACCGCCTACGGCAAGGGCCTTGCCGACGCCACCAAGGGTTCGTTTGAAGCCGCTGGCGGCACCGCGGCCATGTATGAAGCCTACACCGCAGGCGAGAAGGACTACTCCGCTCTCGTCTCGAAGATGAAGCAGGAAGCCATCGACGTGCTTTACGTCGGCGGTTACCACACCGAAGCTGGCCTGATGGCGCGCCAGATGAAGGAACAGGGCATGTCCACTGTTCTGATTTCGGGCGATGCACTGGTCACCGACGAGTACTGGGCCATCACCGGCGATGCCGGCGAAGGCACCCTGATGACATTCTCGCCGGACCCGACCAAGCGGGAAGGCGCAGCTGCCGTCGTCAAGGCACTGCAGGATGCCGGCAAGACCACCGAAGGCTACGTGCTGTACACCTATGCGGCCATCCAGGCCTATGCACAGGCTGTCACCGCCGCCGGATCGACCGAGTATGACGCGGTCCGCCAGGCCCTCAATGCAGGTGACTTCAACACCGTTCTTGGCGACCTGGCCTTCGACGACAAGGGCGACGTTTCGCTTCCGGGCTACGTGTTCTACCGCTGGTCGGACGGCAAGTACGCCGAAATCGAATAGTCCTTCAGGTTAGCTGACTGACTGGGCCCCGGCGTGAAAGCGCCGGGGCTTATACATTGAAGGCCGGAACATCGGATATGATGTTCCGGCCTTGTTTGTCTTGAGGGTGGTTGCAACACCGTCGAGACGATGCGCAGAGCGGTTGGTCCTTGCCGGGCCTGAACTTTCGTTCGTAAAAAAGCAGAACCCTCTGCGCATTTCGAGGCTTCGTCGAACCGTTGAGAGAGCTTTACGCTCGCGTATAAGGGAGACAATACCTCATGACCTATACTAGCCGTTTTGTCGGCATCGACATATCGAAATCCTCATTCGACATCTGTGTTCTTCCCGAGGCGCGCTTTGAAAGCTTTGCCAATGATGGTGTTGGGATCGCCAGGTTCCTGGCCTTTCTCGCCGGACTGGACGGCATCGAGCGTCTGGTGTTGGAGCCGACCGGTGGCTATGAACGCGGCCTTGTCGATGCCCTGCTGGCCGCAGACCTGCCTGTAGCCAGGGTCAATGCCAAACAAATCAGACAGTTCGCGCGCGCCTGCGGCCGGCTGTCGAAGACGGACAGGATCGATGCCTTCGTCCTTGCCGATTACGCCAGACGCATGGAAAGCAAGGTTCTAAGGCCCTCTTCACCCGCGCAGGCGACGCTGATCGAGCTCGTGTCGCGCTACAGGCAGCTATCCCACATGATCGTGCAGGAAAAGAACCGGCGGGAGAAGGCCAATTCAAAGGCAGATGCCAGAGCAAGGGCATGGATCGAGGAGACATTGGCATTCCTGCTGGCGCAGCGTCAGG
This sequence comes from Hoeflea sp. BRH_c9, assembly GCA_000961635.1. Lineage (GTDB taxonomy): Bacteria > Pseudomonadota > Alphaproteobacteria > Rhizobiales > Rhizobiaceae > Hoeflea. The sequence continues at coordinate 6,901 of LADQ01000025.1, forward strand.
CGGTGGTCGAAGCGATGGAAGCCTGTCTCGCCTGCGACGAAGATCTGAACCTCAAGGTGAAGGTCCTCATGTCGCTCAAGGGCATCGGGCTCAGAACCGCCTGCGTCCTGATGGCCGGACTTCCCGAACTCGGCACGATGAACAAAGCCCAGATCGCAAAGCTCGTCGGCGTCGCGCCGATCAATCGCGACAGCGGGCAGATGCGGGGCAAAAGGATGATCGCAGGGGGACGAAAGCCGATACGAGACGCGCTCTACGTCGCAGCCTTGCCGGCTATTCGTTTCGATCCGCACATGAAGTCCGTCTTCGAACGACTGAAGGCCAAGGGCAAGCCTGGAAAGGTCGCCCTCGTCGCTGTCATGCGCAGGATGATCATAATTCTCAATGCTAGAATGCGTGATCATCGCGCAACGGTGCTTGACCCTTAACACCGTTGCTTTTTTTGTGTTCGCGTATGAACGCGCCAGACGGTTCTGGCGCTTCAAAGGCGGGGCGCATGCTGCCGCCCCAGCCACTACCACCAACGGGGAGGTCTGAAAGACCCGGTGTAGGTCGAGCCCATTCTCAATTAACTTTTTGGTTGAATGAATGCTTCAACCCTGTTAATTATACCGCATGGTTGAACGAGAATCGAACAACATGGACGATATCTTCCAAGCTTTGAGCGATGGCACAAGGCGGGCGATGCTGCGTCACCTCGCGAAGGGTGAGTTGACGATCGGCGAACTGTCCGAGCCCTTTCCGATGTCGCTCGCTGCAGCATCGAAGCACATTCGGGTCCTTGAAAAGGCCGGCCTTATCCGTCGTGAGATCCGATGGCGCACCCATATCTGCCACCTCGAAGCGGCGCCTCTCAAGCAGGCGGTCAAAGAATTGGCGTTCTACGAGCGGTTCTGGATATCCCGTCTGGACACCCTGGAGCGTCTGCTGCGAGAGGACCATGCGGAGCCCGTTCGACCCTCGGCATTCAAACCATCGGAAGGAGACGAGGGATGACACAGCGAGACGACATCGACGCGTTCGCCACGATGATCGATGGCTCTACGCTGGTCATCCAACGTTGGCTTCCCGGGCCAGTGGAAAGGGTCTGGAGCTTCCTGACCGACGACGATCTCCGCCGAAAATGGTTGGCCGCCGGGGAAATGGAACTCGTTGCCGGCGCGTCGCTGGAACTCGTCTGGCGCAACGACACCCTGAGCGACGCTGCCGACTCCCGCCCTTCTGGATTCGCCGAGGAACAGCGCATGCAAAGCCGCGTCATCGCGGTCGAACCGATGCGAACGCTGACGATCGCGTGGGGAGAAGGCGCGGTCACCTTCACGTTGAAGGAAAAAGGCGAGCGGGTCCTGTTGACGATCACGCATTGCGGCCTCGACGACCCGGCCTCACGGCGGATGATCGCGGGCGGGTGGCACATGCATCTCGACATACTTTTCGCCGTGAGATCCGGCACGCAACCGGCCTCCTTTTGGTCCGGGTGGACGAAACTTCAGGCCATTTACGACACCCGCATTTCCAAATGATCAAGGAAAGAGAGACCATGGAACTGGAAAACAAGACTGCATTGATCTTTGGTGGCAGCGGTGCAATCGGCAGCGCGGTGGGACATGCTCTCGCGCGCCAAGGAGCGCATGTCCATCTGGGCGCGCGAACCGAGGATCGCTTGGACACCGTGGCACGCGCGATCCGTGCGGAAGCCGGAACGGCCGACACGTTTGAAGTCGATGTCCTCAATGAACAGGCAACTTTGGATCAGACCGCGCGACTGGCCGAGCGTATTGGGGGCATAGATATCGTCGTTAACACCACGAGCTTCATGCACGATCAGGGCAAGGAGATCGGCGAACTGTCGCTGGCCGAATTCATGCAGGGCATAACTCCCTTCATGATCTCGCTCTTCAACATTTCCAAGGCGGTCGCTCCTCATATGGGTGGTGCACGCGGCGGAACGATCATCACAGTCGTAGCCCCGGCCAGTCGCATGGCTGCCCCTGGACATCTTGGCCACATCGTCGGATGTGCTGGCATCGAAGCCTTTGCAAAGGCGCTCGCAAGCGAGCTTGGTCCCCAGAATGTGCGCGTGCTCTGCCTGCGCTCCCATGCGATCGTCGATGCGGTCGTGGCCGGCTCCTATACCGGAAAGCTGTTTGCACCAAAAGCTCAGGCCATGGGTCTCTCGGTGCAAGACTGGCTTGCGGGTGCGGCCCAGGGCACAATGCTGAAGCGTCTGCCGACCCTTTCGCAGGTGGCCGAAACTGTTGCTTTCCTCGCTTCACATCATGCAGGCGCGATGACCGGGTCCGTCATCAACATGACCGCCGGCCTGGCGACAGAGTGAACAGACGACCGTGATCGCGCGGAACCGTCGACGCATTTGACCTTTGCGGAAGGGGTGTTAAAAATATCCCGTTGCAGCGGCGGAATACGGCGGACCTCAAGCACCAGTTCAGGGGTCACTTCCCGCTGGTGATTTCCAGATCCGCCGTGACCGAGCTCTTCACCACCAGTTCGGCGTTCGGGATGTCGTTGGACATGGCGCGGGCGAGTGCATCCTGCGGACTGAGGCCCTGGGCGAGCCAGCGGCCGACCAGGCGCTCGCGCAATTCTTCAAGCGGCGCGGCAAGCATCACCGTGAGGTCGAACAGCTCGGCCATCTGCGCCCAGGGCGCTTCCGGCAGCAAGAGATAATTGCCCTCGGCGATCAGGAACCGGTGGTCCGCCGTGATGATGCTGCCGCCGGCGCGCGCCAGATCCAGTGAGCGGTCGAACACCGGCACGGCGATGTCGCGATCCTGTTCCTCGCGCAGCCGCTTGAGCAGTGCCGCATAGCCGTCTGCATCGAAGGTGAAGGGCGCCCCCTTGCGTGCGAGCATGCCGCGCGCTTCAAGCACCGCGTTGTCGAGATGAAAACCGTCCATGGGAACGATGGCGGCACCCTGTCCGCGCCGGTCGAATTCAGCGACGAGGGCTTCGGACAGCGTCGACTTGCCCGCGCCCGGCGGACCTGCGAGCGCCATGATGAAGCGCCGGCTCGCGCCTGCCCTGGCAAGCGCCATCTCCGCCAGATATGCGGCGTTGGCTTCAAGACGCATCGCGGCTTCAGGCTGCCATGGCTTCTTGCGGCGGCTCCTTGGCCCCGGTCATGAAGGCAACGGCGTCTGACATGGTGAAATCCTTCGGATTGATGACACAGAGCCGTTTGCCGAGCCGGTGCACATGGATCCTGTCGGCCACTTCGAACACATGCGGCATGTTGTGCGAGATCAGGATGATCGGAATGCCGCGCGAGCGCACATCGAGGATCAGTTCCAGCACCCGTCTGCTCTCCTTGACGCCCAGGGCCGCTGTCGGCTCATCGAGGATGATGACCTTGGATCCGAAGGCCGCCGCGCGCGCCACGGCCACGCCCTGACGCTGGCCGCCCGAGAGGGTCTCGACCGCCTGGTTGATGTTCTGGATGGTCAACAGGCCAAGCTCATTGAGCTTTTCACGGGCGAAGGCATCCATCGCCTTGTGATCGAGCTGCCGCATCACCGAGCCGAGAAAGCCGGGTTTGCGCAATTCGCGGCCCATGAACAAATTGTCGGTGATCGACAGCGCCGGCGACATGGCAAGTGTCTGGTAGACGGTTTCAATGCCGGCATGGCGGCCTTCCAGCGGCGTCTGGAACCTGATTTCCTTGCCGTCGAGCCAGATCTTGCCTTCGTCCGGAACCGCCGCCCCCGAGATGGCCTTGATCAGGGTTGATTTGCCGGCGCCATTGTCGCCGATGACAGCGAGGATTTCGCCGTGGTGAAGGTCGAAATCGCAATTGTCGAGCGCCACCACGCGGCCATAGCGTTTGACGAGATTGCGTCCTTTGAGAATGGGTTCCATCAGACTGACACCTTTCTGATCCACTGGTCCACGGTGACGGCGGCAATGATGAGAACGCCGATGAGCAGGTAGGTCCATTGCGCATCGGCGCCAAGCAATCTCAGGCCGAGCGAAAAGACGCCGACGATCAGCGCGCCGAACAGCATGCCCATGATCGAGCCACGGCCGCCAAACAGCGATATGCCTCCGATCACCACGGCGGTGATGGATTCAATGTTGCCCAGTTGCCCCGAAGTCGGCGAGACCGACCCGATGCGGCCGATCAGGGCCCAGCCGGCAAAGGCGCAGATCAGGCCCGAGAGCATGTAGACCGAAATCAGCGTTCGCTTGACCTGAACCCCGGCCAGTTCCGCCGCTTCCGGATCGTCGCCAACCGCATAGACATGGCGCCCCCAGGCGGTCTGCTTGAGCACATAGGCCATGACCAGGACCAGCAGCACCATGAAGATCACGCCATAGGTGAAGATGGCGCCGCCGACGGCGATCTTGTTGCCGAAAAACTGCAGCAATGGCGCCTGATCGGCAATGTCCTGGGCGCGAATGGTCTCATTGGCCGAAAAGAGGAAGTTGGTGGCCAGCACGATCTGCCACATGCCGAGGGTGACGATGAAGGGCGGCAGTTTCATCACCGCAACCAGAAAGCCGTTGATGTAACCGCAGAAGGTTCCGCAGGCGATGCCGGCAAGCACCGCGACTTCGACCGGCAGTCCGTAGCGGAACGAGGCAAGTCCCATCACCACCGACGACAGCACCATGATCGCGCCGACCGACAGATCGATGCCGGCGGTCAGGATCACCAGCGACTGGGCGACGCCGAGAATGCCGACGATCTGCACCTGCTGCAGGATCAGCGTGAGGGCGAAGGGCGAGAAGAATTTCTGGCCCAACAGCAGGCCAAAGACCAGGATCGAGCCAACCAGAACGATGGCCGGCACCATCCAGGGGGTCTGGTGCAAGGCATGCTGAAGCTTCTTGATGGCGCCCTGGTCATGGGTCGCGAAGGCGGCGACGGCGGTCGGACTTGCGGCCGCGGCTTTCTCAAATTCCTGCGTATTGGACATGGTTCCTCCCCAACGTCACACGGCATGGATTGTCAGCCTTGCGTGCGGCTTCTTTCAAGCCCGGCATGGCGGCATTTTGCAATGAGGCGGCCCCTAAAGCCGCCCCATCACTGTTTACCTGTAACAGCGGGCAATCAACCCCAGCAGCGGTCCATGCCTTCGGCGACGGAGATCGACTCGACGCCATCGGCGGGCTTGTCGGTGACAAGCGCCACGCCGGTGTCGAAGAAATCCTTGCCTTCGGTCGGCGCGGGCTTGGTGCCGTCCTTGGCCCAGGCGGCGATGGCTTCGATGCCGAGCGAGGCCATCAGCAGCGGATATTGCTGCGAAGTGGCGCCGATGACGCCATCCTTGACATTGGCCACGCCCGGGCAACCGCCATCGACAGAGACGATCAGCACGTCGCCTTCGCGGCCGATGGCCTTGAGCGCCTCATAGGCGCCGGCGGCGGCAGGCTCGTTGATGGTGTAGACGACATTGATCATCGGGTCCTTGGCGAGCAGATTTTCCATCGCCTTGCGCCCACCCTCTTCGTTGCCGGCGGTGACGTCGTTGCCGACAATGCGAGCGTCATCTTCGTCGCCCCATTTGGCCGGGTCCTTGACGTCGATGCCGAAGCCGGTGAGGAAGCCCTGGTCGCGCAGCACGCCGACGGTGGGTTGGCTGACGGCCAGATCCAGCATGGCGATCCTGGCGTTGGCGGCTTCGGCGCCAAGCGTCGCGGCGGCCCATTTGCCAATCAATTCGCCGGCCAGGAAATTGTCGGTGGCGAAGGTGGCGTCAGCGGCGTCGATCGGATCGAGCGGCGTATCGAGCGCGATCACCACAAGGCCGGCATCGCGGGCCTGCTTGACCGCCGACACAATGGACGAGGTATCCGACGCTGTGATCAGGATGCCCTTGGCGCCATCGGCGATGCAGGTCTCGATCGCGGCGACCTGGGTTTCGTGGTCGCCATCGACCTTGCCCGCGTAGGATTTCAGCGAGACGCCGAGCTCCGCGGCCTTGGCTTCAGCGCCTTCCTTCATCTTGACGAAGAACGGATTGGTGTCGGTCTTGGTGATGAGGCAGGCGCCAATGCCGTGGCTGGCGGCATAGGCAGGCGCGGTGGCCAAGGCGCCAAAGGCGGCGGCTGCGAGCAGCGCGGTCTTGAATGTGGATTTCGACATTATTTGATCCTCCCGGGATTGATCTTGCAGGTCAGTCTGCATGCGCGGCGAACGGAAATCCTCTCTCCCTTTCTCCGCGTCATCCCTAAAACACCACAGATCGGCGGCGTCTGTCAATAAATAAATCAATCTTATTTAGTTATTGACCAAGGGCTGTCATTGCGCCATTGTTTTGCTAAGGAACGGCCGTGCTTGGCAACGGACGTCGGGAGGAAACAGACAGGTGCCGCGCGACCCCCACACTGGCGTTGACCGCCCCGGCCCGGCGATCCAATCGCTCAGAGGATCGAACCAGAGCGGGCTGCGCGCCTATAACCAGCGCCTGGTGCTGAGCCTTGTCTATGCGCATGGAAACCTGACCAAGACCGACATTGCGCGCATGACCGGGCTTTCGGCGCAAACCGGTTCGGTGATCATGCGCGAGCTCGAAGCCGAGGACCTGATCGTCAAGGGCGAACCAGTCCGCGGCAAGGTGGGACAACCCTCGGTTCCGCTTTCGATCAATCCCGATGGCGCCTTTTTCCTTGGCCTGAAGGTCGGGCGGCGCAGCGCCGAGCTCATTCTCGTCAATTTTCTCGGCCAACCGCGGGCGACCTTGCGCAAAAGCTATCCCTGGCCGACGCCGCCGCTGATCATCGATTTCGTCCGCGACGGTGTCGCCGGGATGCTCTCCGCCTTGCCTGCAAAATTTCGGGATCGCGTCGCCGGGCTCGGCATCGCCACGCCGTTCGAATTGTGGAACTGGACCGAGCAGGCCGACGCGCCGCGCCAGGAGATGGATCAGTGGCGCGGCTGTGATCTCAGGGCCGAACTGGCGCAAATCTGCGACATGCCGGTCTATCTGCAGAACGACGCCACGGCGGCCTGCGCGGCGGAGCTGGTGTTCGGCAAGCATCCCGGGCTCAGCGACTATCTCTATCTCTATATCGGCACCTTTGTTGGCGGCGGCGTGGTGCTCAATGGCAGCATCTATTCCGGCCGAACCGGCAATGCCGGAGCGCTGGGTCCGTTGCCGGTCGCCGGGCCTGGTGGCAAACCGGTGCAACTGCTCGACCGGGCGTCGATCATGTTGCTCGAGCGCATGCTCAAATCCGCCGGCCGGGATCCCTCGCCGCTGTGGAACAGCCCTGACCATTGGGAAGGGTTTGAGGATCTTGCCGAGGAATGGATCGGCATCGTTGCGCGTGGCCTGGCCCAGGCGATCGTCTCGGCGGCCGCGATCATCGATTTCGAACATGTCATCATCGATGGCGGCCTGCCGGTCGATGTCAGGGCGAAAATTGTCGGGGCGACACGGCAAGAGGTCAGCCACTATGACCTGCGCGGACTTGAAGTGCCCTCCATCCTGCCGGGAACCGTGGGGCACCTCGCTCGCGCGCTTGGCGCCGCCAGCCTGCCGCTGTTCGACAAATATCTGATCGACCGCAACGCCCGCCTGGGCGGGGCCTGACCGGTTTACCCACGCACATCATGAAAACGGAATGAGCACGGAGCGAACCGGCATTCCGCCGCGGCGCCCTCGACGCCCGGCGCCTTTTTGCGAATGATTTGCAGGAGCATTGACATGCCCGGAAATGCGGATAGATTGCAATTGCAAATCATTCGCAGGAGTTATGTGTGCGGTTTCTGACAGTTCTCGGTTTTATCATCACGCTCATCCTCGGCCCGGCGTCGCCGGCGCTGGCGCGGATCAAGGTCCTGACCTCGTTCACGGTCTTCGCCGACATGGCCCGCAATGTCGCGGGCGAGCATGCGGAGGTGGTCTCGATCACCAAGGAGGGCGCGGAAATCCATATGTTCCGGCCGACACCCGGAGACATCAAGCGCGGATTGGGCGCCAATGTTGTGTTGTGGAACGGTCTCGGGCTCGAGACCTGGTTCGAGCGCTATCTGGAAAATCTCGGCGATGTGAAGGCCTATGTCCTGTCCGATGGCGTCGAGCCGATCATGATCGCCGAAGGCGCCTATGAGGGCCGGGCCAATCCGCATGCCTGGATGTCGCCCGGCAATGCGATGATCTATATCGACAACATCGTTGCCGCCCTTTCGGACACCGATCCGGACAATGCGGCTGCCTACGCCGCCAATGGTGAAAGCTACAAGGCCGAGATCACCGCGACCTTCGAGCCGATCCGGGCAGCGCTCGCGGAGCTGCCGGAAAGCCGGCGCTGGCTGGTTTCGAGCGAAGCGGCGTTTTCCTATCTGGCTGTCGATTTCGGCCTCAAGGAGGCCGCCATCTGGGCCATCAACGCCGACAGCCAGGGATCGCCGCAACAGGTGCGCCGCATCATCGACCTGATCAATGACAATCAGATCCCGGTGATCTTTTCCGAAAGCACGGTCTCGCCGAAGCCGGCCGAGCAGGTGGCGCGGGAAACCGGCATCGCCTATGGTGGCGTCTTGTATGTGGACTCGCTGTCGACTCCCGACGGCCCGGTGCCGACATATCTTGATCTGCTCAAGGTGACGTCGCAGACCATCGTAACAGGATTGACGGCCCAGCCATGAACCTCGCAGCACCCATTCAAACCCAGGCCGCAGGTTCCGGTGGTCTCGACGTCCGCGACGTCACCGTGATTTACCGCAATGGCAACCGTGCGCTCGACGGCGCCGAATTCTCCGTTCCAAAAGGTTCGATCACGGCGCTTGTCGGGATCAACGGCAGCGGCAAATCAACACTGTTCAAGGCGCTGATGGGGTTCGTTCCGCTGGCCAGCGGCCAGATCAGCATCATGGGGCTTTCGGTGCACGACGCGCTCAGGCAGAACCTGGTGGCCTATGTGCCGCAGAGCGAGGAGATCGACTGGTCGTTTCCGGTGCTGGTCGAGGACGTGGTGATGATGGGCCGCTACGGCCACATGAATTTCCTCCGCATGACCCGCCCGCAGGACCGCGTCGCCGTCGACGACGCGCTGAACCGGGTCGGCATGAGCGAGTTCCGCAAGCGCCAGATCGGCGAATTGTCCGGCGGCCAGAAAAAGCGCGTCTTCCTTGCCCGCGCGCTGGCGCAGGAAGGCCAGGTCATCCTGCTCGACGAGCCGTTCACCGGCGTCGACGTGACCACCGAAACCCAGATCATCGAATTGTTGAAGGATCTTCGTGCGGAAGGCCGGGTGATGCTGGTCTCGACCCATAATCTCGGCAGCGTGCCCGAATTCTGCGACCGGGCGGTGCTGATCAACCGCCGCATTCTGGCCGAGGGCCCGACCAGCGAGGTGTTCACGCACACCAATCTGCAGAAGGCTTTCGGCGGCGTGCTCCGGCACTTCGTGCTCGGCGGACAGGATCTGCATGATGATGACGACCGCAGGCAGGTGACGGTTCTGACCGATGACGAGCGGCCCTTCGTCATCTACGGGGAGCAGGAACGCAAGGCCCGCAAGGCCACCAGCAAGGTCAAGGACACATGAGCCTGCTGCTTGAACCCTTTACCTATGGCTACATGGTCAACGCCATGTGGGTGTCGGCGCTGACCGGAGCGATCTGCGCCTTTCTGTCGTGCTATCTGATGCTCAAGGGCTGGTCGCTGATCGGCGACGCGCTGTCGCACTCGATCGTGCCCGGCGTCGCCGGCGCCTACATGCTCGGCCTGCCGTTTGCCGCCGGCGCGT
>LADQ01000156.1 GCA_000961635.1 Hoeflea sp. BRH_c9
GAAGAATGGTGGAACGCCATTCCGGAAAATGTCCGACCGCGCAAGGACCAGCCATTCTATCACTTGTTGGCGGAAAGCGCCGACACCGAATATGTGGCCTATGTCTCGGAGCAGAATCTGCTGGCCGACGACAATGAAACGCCGGTGCGCCATCCCCAGATCGCCGAGTTCTTCGACGCCGGCGCCGACGGCGTCTACACGCCGAAGGAACGCGTCAGCCATTGAATTTATGGCAGGTGGTAAGCTTTGATTTGATGCATGGACGTTATCGTTCAAATGCATCCATTTGAACGCGACATGCATGAAACGAAAAATGCCCGGATGCGGTGACGCATCCGGGCATTTTCGTGACAGGCGTGGCGCAATCAGTTCTTTTTGGCTGCGGCCTGGGCATCTTCCAGTTTCTTGCGGGCTTCATCGGCCTTCTTGGTCATTTCTTCCTGCAGCAGGCGCTGACGCTCCTGAAGTTCGGACTGTGCGATCGGTTCGCCGTCCCAGGCCTGCGTGAAGCCTTCCAGCGAAATCTTGATCGGGTTCGGGGTGCGCTGGTAGTTGACCGATGTCAGCACCAGTTCGCCGCCCTTTTTATAAGAGGCGACCATGGCGTCGGTGAGCAGGATTTCCGCCACGCAGGTCTCGGGCATGCAGATGGCATACTCGACGCGCTGGGCCTGTCCGCCATCCACCTGCAGGCCGACGCCCGGCTGGATCAGCCGTGCGGTCGGAACCGTGACCTGAAGGATCTTGCGGTTGACCTTGCCGGTCACTTCGATCAGGCCGATCGCGGTAAGCAACTGGCCTGTCGGCGCGGTCACGATATTCTGCACGACACACACATCATTGTCTTCCTGCTTGGTGCAGGTCTTGTACCAGCCCTGGTTTGCGCCCTGGGCCAGAGCGGTTGCCGGCATGGCCGCGGCGGCGACGCCGGCAGTCATGAGGGCTGCGAAAACGGTCTTTGTGGTGGCGTTCATGTGCGTCCAATTCTCCTGAATTGCGGCCCTCGGGGCGGCGGTCTTCTCGCGCGATTTACGCGCCCTCAAGTGTATGCCGGGCCTTCTCGGTTGAAAATGCGGCGACAGCAAGGCTTGGCTCGCGTTCCTGTTAACGCGTGAAGGCTGCAATTTCCAGCCCACGGGCGGGCTTGAGGCCAAAAAAACCGACTTGTTGCCGGCCAAAGGTGGTTTGGTTGGCGGGCCGCGTATATCTTCGGGCTGGGAATCGGCCGCATTTGTCTGCGTAAGGCCATGCATTATCCCGGGAGGATCGACGATGAGACGAGTGCTGGCGGCGATTATCGTGATGGCGGGCGGTTTGACGGCCGTTGCGTCAAGCGCGCAGGCGGAACCTCTCCATGCCATCGCCATGCACGGCGCGCCGGCGCTGCCGGCCGATTTCAGCCATCTTCCTTACGTCAATCCCGATGCGCCCAAGGGCGGCAAGGTCACTTATGGCGTCGTCGGCACATTCGACAGCGTCCGGCCGTTCATCGTCAGAAGCATGCGCACTGCTGCTCGCGGTGTGGTCGATCCGGAATATGGCAACCTTGTCTATGAGACGTTGATGCAGCGATCCCAGGATGAGCCATTCACGCTGTACGGATTGCTGGCCGAGACTGTTGAGTGGGATGAAGACCGCAGCTTCATCCAGTACAACATCAACCCCTCCGCCCGCTGGTCCGACGGCAAGCCGGTGACGGCCGATGATGTGATCTTCACCATGGAACTGCTGCGCGACAAGGGACGCCCGCCTTACAGCACGCGTCTGAGCCGGGTCGCCAAAATGGAGAAAATTGGCGATCTGTCGGTGCGCTTCACCTTCAACGACCAGTCCAACCGCGAATTCCCGCTGATTCTGTCGCTGTCGCCGGTGCTGCCCAAACATGCGACGGATGCCGAGACGTTCGACCAGTCGACGCTTGAGCCCGGCATCGGCTCGGGACCTTACGAGATCAGCGAGATCAAGGCCGGCGAGCGCATCACGTTCGCCCGCCGCGAGGATTACTGGGCCAGAGACCTGCCGGTCAAACGCGGCGTCGACAATTATGATGAAATCGTCGTTGATTATTTCCTCTCCGAGACCGCGCAGTTCGAGGCTTTCAAGAAGGGCGTGTTCGACGTCTATCCTGACGGCAGCGCCACCAACTGGTCGCGCGGCTATGATTTTCCCGCGGTCGCCGCGGGCGAGGTGATCCGCAAGGAATATGACCGCAAGACGCCGTCGGGCATGTATGGCTTCGTCTTCAACACCCGCCGGCCAATCTTTGAGGATGTCCGGGTGCGCCGGGCGCTGACCATGCTGTTTGATTTTGAATGGGCCAACCGCAGCCTCTACGACAACGCCTATACCCGCACCCACTCGTTCTGGGACGGCTCGGATCTGTCGAGCTATGGCAAACCCGCCGATCAGCGCGAGCGCGAGATCCTGGCCCCCTTCCCCGACGCGGTGTCTGACGACATTCTCGAAGGCACATGGACCCTGCCGAAGACCGACGGTTCGGGCAGCGACCGCAAGGTGCAGCGCGCGGCGTTGACGCTGCTGCAGGGAGCCGGATACCGGATTAAGGGCGGCCAATTGCTGGATTCGTCCGGCAGGCCGTTTGCCTTTGCCCTGATGACCCAGAATGAAGGCCAGGAAAAGCTGGCGGTGGCGTTTCAGCGCTCGCTTGCGGCGCTTGGCATCGACATGTCGATCCGCACCGTCGACGACGCCCAGTATCAGCAGCGCTCGCAGACCTTCGACTATGACATGATCATGAAATCCTTCACCTCGTCGCTGTCGCCGGGCGCCGAACAGCTCACCCGCTGGGGCTCGGCGTCGCGCGACCGCGAAGGCTCGTTCAACTTTGCCGGCGCCGCCAGCCCGGCAATCGACGCCACCATCGACGCGATGCTGAATGCGCGCACGGCGGATGATTTCCGCTCCTCGGTGCGCGCCTATGACCGTGTGCTTTTGTCCGGGCATTATGTCATCCCGGCGTTTCACCTGGGCAAGGCCTGGGTGGCCCATCGCAGCCGCATTGCCGCACCCGAGGGCGAGCCGCCGCTTTACGGCTATTATCTGCCCGCCTGGTGGGACACCACGGCCAAGCCATAACTTACGGAAGATGCACCCATGACCACACCTTCGCTGACCATCGACGTCGTCTCCGATGTCATGTGCCCCTGGTGCTACATCGGCAAGCGCCGGCTTGAGGCCGCACTCGAAGAGGTGGCGGGCGAGATCGACGTCGAGATTCGCTGGCGGCCCTATCAGCTCGACCCGACCCTGCCCAAGCAGGGCAAGGACCGCCGGCAGTATCTGGAAGAGAAATTCGGCGGACCGGAAGGCGCCGAGAAAGCCTATGCGACGGTGCGGGCGGCGGGAGCGGAGGAAAACATTCCGTTTGCCTTTGACAAGATCCCTGTCTCCGCCAACACGCTCGACGCCCACCGGCTGATCCGCTGGGCCAGTTCGCTGGGACTGGCGGCGCAGGACCGGATGGTGGAGCTGTTGTTCAAGGCCTATTTCGAGGATGGCAAGAACATTGGCGACGACCAGGTGCTGATGGAAGCAGCCGAACAGGTCGGCCTGGAAAGGCCCGTTGTCGAACGATTGCTCGCAGGCGACGCTGACCGCGACATCGTCAGCGGCGAAATCGAGCAGGCCCGGCAGATGGGCGTCACCGGCGTGCCCTGCTTCATCATCGATATGAAATATGCCGTCGTCGGCGCCCAGCCAGCCGAAGCGCTGGCCGACGCCATGCGCAAGGTGGCCATCGAAAAGGCCAGGCAGGCCGCGGATGAACCGTCGCCAGATCAGGTCTGAACCGCGTTGAAACCCGCCGTCTAACCGGCCAGTTCCGCCAGTTGCGTCATCACCACGGCCGCGCCATTCAAGCGCTTTTCCGGCGTCGGCAGGTCGCGGATGAACACCACGCTCTGGTCGGGCCGGATCTTGGCCAGTTGCCCCTGCCTGGAAATATAGCCCACCAGCGCCGCCGGATTGGCGAACTCCTTGTTGCGGAACTGCACCACCACGCCCTTCGGCCCGGCGTCGAGCTTGGCGACATTGGCCTTGCGGCACAGCGCCTTGATGAAGACGATCTTCAAGAGGTGCTGCACCTCGACCGGCAGCGGACCGAAGCGGTCGATCATCTCGGCGCCGAAGCCGTCGATGTCGCCGACATCGGTGATGTCGCCGAGCCGCCGGTATAGTCCCAGCCGCAAATGCAGGTCCGGCACATAGTCTTCCGGGATCATTACCGGCGTGCCGACCGTGATCTGCGGCGACCAGCCGGTGTCGATCACCTCATCCTCGCCGCGAACCTCCGCCACGGCCTCTTCCAGCATGTGCTGATAGAGCTCGAAGCCGACCTCCTTGATATGGCCGGACTGTTCCTCGCCCAACAGATTGCCGGCGCCGCGGATGTCGAGATCGTGGCTCGCCAGCTGGAATCCAGCGCCCAGCGTATCGAGGGACTGCAGCACCTTGAGCCGCTTGTCGGCGGTCGACGTCAGCGTCTTGTTGACCGGCAGCGTGAACAGCGCGAAGGCGCGAACCTTGGAGCGCCCGACCCGGCCGCGCAGCTGATAGAGCTGGGCCAGGCCGAACATGTCGGCGCGGTGCACGATCAGCGTGTTGGCGGTCGGCACGTCGAGGCCCGATTCGACGATCGTGGTCGACAGAAGTACATCGTACTGGCCGTCATAGAACGCGTTCATGATGTCATCGAGCATGCCGGCGCTCATCTGCCCATGCGCGATGGCAAATTTCAGCTCCGGCACGTCGGCGCGCAGGAAGGCGGCGATGTCATCCAGATCGGAAACGCGCGGACAGACATAGAAGCTCTGGCCGCCGCGATAGTGCTCGCGCATCAGGGTTTCGCGGATGGTCACCGGATCAAACGGCGAGATGAAGGTCCTGACCGCCATCCGGTCGGCCGGCGGCGTGGTGATCAGCGAGAGTTCCCTCACCCCGGTCATGGCCAGCTGCAGGGTGCGCGGAATCGGCGTCGCCGACAGCGTCAGCACGTGCACGTCGCTCTTGAGCTCCTTCAGCCGCTCCTTGTGCTTGACGCCGAAATGCTGTTCCTCGTCGATGATCAAGAGCCCCAGATTGGCGAACTGGATCGACGAGCCCAGCAGCGCATGGGTGCCGATGACGATGTCGGTCTTGCCCGATTGCAGCTCGGCCTTGGTCAGCGCCAGTTCCTTGGCGCCAACCAGCCGCGAGGCCTGCGCGATCCGGACCGGATAGCCGCGCAGGCGTTCGGTGAAGGTCTTGAAATGTTGCCGCGCCAAGAGCGTCGTCGGCACCACGACGGCGACCTGCACCCCGTTCATACCGGCGATGAAGGCGGCCCTGAGCGCCACCTCGGTCTTGCCGAAGCCGACATCGCCGCAGATCAGCCGGTCCATCGGCTGGCCGGCGGCGAGATCTTCGCGCACCTTCTCGATCGCCGCCATCTGGTCTTCGGTCTCGTCATAGGGGAAGCGGGCGGAGAATTCGTCATAGAGCCCTTCCGGCGCGCCCAGCACCGCGGCCGACCGCATGTGCCGTTCCGCGGCGATGCGGATGAGACCCGCGGCCATGTCGAGAAGCCGTTTCTTCAGCTTGGCCTTGCGCGACTGCCAGGCGACGCCGCCCAGCCGGTCCAGCTGCACTTCGGTGCTCTCCGAGCCGTAGCGGGTCAACAGCTCGATGTTTTCAACCGGCAGGAACAGTTTCGCGTCGCCGGCGTAATGCAGCTCCAGGCAGGCATGCGGCGCGCCGGCGGCCTCGATGGTGCGCAGTCCGACGAAGCGGCCGATGCCATGCTCGGCATGGACGACATAACTGCCCTCGTCTAGCCCGGAGACCTCGGAAATATAGTCGGCGCCGCGGCGCTTGCGCTTGGCGCGGCGCACCAGCCGGTCACCGAGCACGTCCTGCTCGCCGATCACCACCAGATCGCCGATCTCGAAACCGCCTTCGATGGCGAGCACGGCGGCCGCCGCCTCGCCCGGCTTCAACCTGTCGAGATCGCTATGCTGGTTGATCCGCACCACCCGTTCGAGCCCGTGCTCGGCTGTGACCTGCAGCAGCCGGTCGAGCGAGCCTTCGGTCCAGGCGGTGATCAACACCTTGCGGCCCTCGCCGCGCTTGGCGCCGACATGGGCGACCAGCCTGTCGAACAGATTGACCCGGCCGCTCTCGGCGGTCTTGTCCGCTTCGGCGTCCGCCGCCCATCTGGGTCCGGTGGCGGCATCAAGCTCTATCACCCGGCGCGCGGCGTTCTCGGGCTCATGAAACGGCGTCAGCCTGATTGCGTTGCGGGCATCGAGCCCCGCCTGCAGTTCCGGAATGTCGAGATAGAGCAAGTCCGGATCGATCGCCTTGTAGGGCGTGGCGTGCACGCTCTTGCCTTTTTCGATCGATTGCGCCGCGACCCGGGCGCCATGGTGATCGACGATCTGCGCCCGGCGCTCGCTTGCCGCTTCCATCAGCATGTGGTCGCCGGCGATCCGGAACCCGGAGAGATAGTCGAAGACCGTTTCCATCCCCTCGTGAAACAAGGGCAGCCAGTGCTCCATGCCGGGATAGCGGCGGCCCTCGCTGATGGCGACATAAAGCGCATCGTCGCGGGTGGCCGCGCCAAACCGGGAGAGATAGTTGCTGCGGAACCGGCTGATCGTTTCCGGTGTTAGCGTCACCTCGCTCATGGCGTTGAGCGACAATTCCTTCGCTTGGCTTGTGGTGCGCTGCGACGCCGGATCGAAATGGCGGATGCTTTCCAGCGTATCGCCGAAGAAATCGAGCCGGACCGGTTCATCGGCGCCAGGCACGAAGACGTCGAGAATGCCGCCGCGCACCGCGAATTCGCCGACTTCGCGAACTGTATCCACCCGTTCAAAACCGTGCTGGGTGAGACGGCTCGCCAGGTCCTCCATCTTCAGCCGGTGGCCCGGCTTGGCCGAAAAGCCGAGCGCGGACACCACCGATTTGGGCGGCACCCGCTGCAACAGCGCATTGACGGTGACGAGCACGATGGCCGGGTGCGGATTGTCGGGAAACCGCACCAGCGATGACAGCGCCGCCAGCCGCCGGGCCGAGATGTCGGCGCCCGGCGACACCCGGTCATAGGGAAGGCAATCCCACCCCGGCAGGGTCAGCACCGGGATCTCCGGCGCGAAGAACATCAGATTCTGCTCGAGATCGGCCATCCGTTGGCCATCGGAAATGATATAGGCGAGCGGTCCCTCGGATCGCGCCAGCTCCGCAAGCGCCAGCGCCTCCATGCCCTGCGGCACGCCCGACAGGGTGACGGGCGTCCGGGCGGCTGCGATCAGTGCGGCCGGAATGACGGGTTTCATGTTCGCCTTGCCTGCGCTTCCGGGCCTGCCGCGGGCGGTTCGAAATCGGGAACATAGGATCGCATTCGCTCAAACAGGGGCGTGCGGAACCGCTCCGGCGTTTCCGCCTCGCCGGTCACCCAGCGGAAGATGTCGGCGTCTTCCTCGGCCATCAGCAGTTCCAGCTGATCGAGTTCGGCTGCATCAAGCTCGCCGATTTCCGCGTCGGCGAATCCGCCGATCACCAGGTCCATTTCGCGGATGCCACGTCGCCATGCCCGCACAAGGATGCGGCGGCGGCGCGGATCAAGGTCGGCGCTTGAACGTGTTGTTCCGGTCATGATGAGCCTTTATCGGTTGGAGGGTTTCCTTATCCTGTCGCCGCACAAATGTCAGCCTTGCGTTTCGGGCAATTTTGCAGTTCATCTGGGTCCATGCGACCGCTCGAGCTCGATCCCCTGTTCAAACCCGTCGAAAGCCTGCCCGGAATCGGCCCCAAGCTGGCCGAGGCGCTGGCGCGCGTCACCGACAGGGAATCCCCCGAGGAAACCCGCGCGCTCGACCTGGCGCTGCTGCCGCCGCACGGGCTGATTGACCGTTCCAAGATGTCGGAAATCGCCTATGCGGCCGAAGGCGTCATCGCCACGCTGAAGGTTCGCGTCGACCGCCACCAGCCATCCCCGCCCGGCCGGAAATCCGCGCCCTACCGGGTCTATGTGCATGACGCGACGGGCGAAATGGCGCTCACCTTTTTTCATTCCAAGCAGGCCTGGCTGGAAAAGCTGCTGCCGGTGGGCGAAACCGTCCTGGTCAGCGGCAAGGTGGAATGGTTCAACGGAAGGCCGTCAATGGTGCACCCGGACCATATCGTCAGCGAAGCCGAGATCGCCGCTTTTCCGCTGATCGAACCGGTCTATCCGCTGACCGCCGGGCTTTCGTCAAAGATCTTGCGCCGTTCGATGGAGGCAGCCCTTGAGCTGCTGCCGGATCTGCCGGAATGGTCCGATCCGCATCTGGTCAGACAGAACAGCTTTCCGTCCTTTGCTGATGCGGTCCGCAGCCTGCACCATCCGCAGTCGGCTCACGATCTCGACCCGCTGACGCCGGTGCGGCGCCGCCTGGCCTATGATGAACTGCTGGCGGGGCAATTGTCGCTGGCGCTGGTGCGTCAGACCCTGCGCCGGCTTCCAGGCCAGCCGGTGCGCGCCGAGGGCAGATTGCGCCACGCGGTGCTTGCGGCCCTGCCCTTCTCGCTGACCGTCAGCCAGAGCCGATCGGTTTCAGAAATTCTCTCCGACATGGCCGGGTCCGACCGCATGCTTCGGCTGCTGCAGGGCGATGTCGGCTCCGGCAAGACCGCGGTGGCGATGCTCGCCATGGCCGATGCGGTGGAAGCCGGCGGCCAGGCGGTGCTGATGGCGCCGACCGAGATTCTGGCGCGCCAGCACCACTCGACCATCCAGAAAATGGCCGAGGCCGCGGGCATCGAAGTGGTGGTGCTGACCTCCCGCGCCAAGGGCCGCGAGCGCGCCGACCTGCTCGAGCGGATCGAATCCGGCTCGGCCCAGATCGTCATCGGCACCCACGCGCTGTTTCAGGATACGGTGGTTTACGCCAATCTGACGCTCGCCGTGGTCGATGAGCAGCACCGCTTCGGCGTTCACCAGCGCTTGCGGCTGACGTCCAAGGGCACCGCGCCGCACATGCTGGTGATGACGGCGACGCCGATCCCGCGCACCCTGGTGCTGGCCGCCTTCGGCGACATGGATGTCTCCAAGCTCACGGAAAAGCCCGCCGGACGCCAACCCATCGCCACCGTCACCATCGCCGACGAAAGGCTGGGCGAAATCATCGAACGCCTCAAGAGCGCCGTCGCCGATGGCAAGAAGGCCTACTGGATCTGCCCGCTGGTGGAGGATTCCGACGAGAGCGATCTGATGAGCGTCGAAAGCCGCCATGCGAGTCTGGCCAAGGCCTTCGGTCCGGCTCTTGCCCCGTTCGTGTCGCTTGTCCATGGCCGCATGAGCTCGGATGAAAAAGATCAGGCGATGAGTGCCTTCAAGAATGGCCAGACCCGCCTGCTGGTCGCCACCACTGTCATCGAGGTTGGCGTCGACGTGCCCGACGCCACCATCATGGTGATCGAGCATGCCGAGCGGTTCGGTCTTGCCCAGTTGCATCAGCTGCGCGGCAGGGTTGGCCGCGGCGACGGCGCGTCGAGCTGCATCCTGCTCTATCACGGCCCGCTGGGCGAAACCGCCGAAGCGCGGCTCAAGGTTTTGCGGGAGACCGAGGACGGGTTCCGGATTGCCGAAGAAGATCTCAAGCTGCGCGGAGAAGGCGAAGTGCTGGGCACGCGGCAATCGGGCCTGCCCGGCTTCCGGCTGGCCGATCTGGCGGTCCATGGCGATCTGCTGGAGATCGCCCGCACCGACGCGCGCAATGTGCTCGACAAGGATCCGGCGCTCGCCCAGCCGCGCGGCGCCGCCTTGCGGATGCTGCTTTACCTGATGCGGCGCGATGAAGCGATCCGCTTTCTTCGCGCCGGCTGATCCGCCCAGGCATCTCGGGCAGAGATTTCAGGATTTGGATTTTACCGGAAGCTTCTTCGGAAAATCGGGGGAAACCAGTCCGGCGGAAATTACCATTTTGGCCGCGTCCTCGACGCTCATGTCGAGAATGATGACGTCCGAGCGCGGCACGAACAGCAGAAAGCCCGATGTCGGATTGGGCGTTGTCGGTAGAAACACCGATATCGTGTCTTGCCCGGGCATCCGGTGATCGACTTCGCCCTTGGTATCGGTGGCGATGAAGACGATCGACCACAGTCCCAGCCGGGGATATTCGATCAGCCCGGCCTGCTTGAACGAGCCGCTTTGTTCGGCCAGCACCGTCTGGAATATCTGCTTGAGCCCCTTGTAGAGGCTGCGCACCAAGGGCATCCGGTCCAGCAGCGATTCCCCGAACGAAACCACGGTGCGGCCGACCAGATTGGCGGTGAGAAACCCGATCACGGTGATCAGGAACAATGCGGTCAGCAGCCCGAATCCGGGCACCGCAAACGGTAAATAGTCATCCGGATTGTAGCCCTGCGGAATATAGGGCTTCACCCAGCCATCGACCCAGAGGATGAAGGTCCAGGTCAGGTAGGCGGTGATGGCGATCGGCGCCACAATGATCAGGCCGGTCAGAAAATAGTTGCGCAGCCGCACACCCATGGCTGGCCGTCTTTGCTTGTCAGTCATCGTTCATCTTGCCTCTGGCAGATCATGCATGGCGTTGCGCTGCACCACTATAGTGGGATCGCCCGCTCGGCAAAACAAGCGCATTTTGAGTGAGATATATGTGAGCGCGTCCTACTCGACCGTGACCGATTTGGCGAGATTGCGCGGCTGGTCGACATCGGTGCCCATGAACACCGCGGTATGATAGGCGATCAGCTGAACCGGCAGGGCATAAAGCAACGGCGCCACGATCTCGTCGGCCACGGGCAGGACAATGGTGGCCATGGTTTCAAGCGTTGTCGAGGCGGCACCCATTTCATCGGTAATCAGGATGATCTGACCGCCGCGCGCGGCCACTTCCTGCATGTTCGAGACGGTCTTTTCGAAATGGCGGTCATGCGGCGCGATCACGATCACCGGCATGTTCTCGTCGATCAGCGCGATCGGACCATGCTTGAGTTCGCCTGCGGCATAGCCCTCGGCATGGATATAGGAGATTTCCTTGAGCTTGAGCGCGCCTTCGAGCGCCAGCGGAAAGCTGGTTCCGCGTCCGAGATAAAGCACGTCCTTGAACCGCGACAGTTCCCGCGACAAGGTCTCGATCTGCGGCTGGATCGCGGCCAGCACCTGGTTGAACAGGCGTGGCGCCTCGACCAGCGCCTGAACCATCTTGCCCTCGTCTTCGGCTGACAGGGTTCCGCGGGCGCGTCCGGCGATCATCGCCAGCGCCGCCAGAACCGAAAGCTGGCAGGTGAATGCCTTGGTCGAGGCCACACCGATCTCCGGACCGGCAAGCGTCGGAAACACCGCATCGGATTCCCGCGCGATCGTGGATTCGCGCACATTGACCACCGCGCCGATGGTCAGATTGTTCGCCCGGCAGTAGCGCAGCGACGCCAGCGTGTCCGCCGTTTCGCCCGATTGCGAGATGAACAGCGCCGCCATCCTGCCCGTCAGCGGCATTTCCCGGTAGCGGAATTCCGAGGCGACATCGATTTCCACCGGCAGCCGGGCAAACCGCTCGAACCAGTATTTGCCGACCAGGCCGGCGTAATAGGCGGTTCCGCAGGCCGACATCGCCAGCCGGTCGAGATTGGCGAAATCGATCTGGGCCGAGTCAAGCTTGACGCGGCCCGAGGCAAAATCGATGTAGTGGCTCAAGGTGTGCGCCACCACTTCCGGCTGTTCATAGATTTCCTTTTCCATGAAGTGCCGGTGATTGCCCTTGTCGACCACATAGGCCGCCCCGCGCGAAATCTGTTTCTTCCGCTCAACCTGCTGGCCTGAGTGATCATAGATCTCGAGATGGTCATGGGTGATCACCACCCAGTCGCCGTCGTCGAGATAGGTGATTTCATCGGTGAACGGCGCCAGCGCGATGGCGTCCGAGCCGAGGAACATTTCACCCGATCCATGGCCCACCGCCAGCGGCGGACCCGAGCGCGCGCCCAGAATCATGTCGGGCTGGTCTTCAAACAGCACCGCCAGCGCATAGGCGCCCTCGAGCTGAGAAATCGCCTTCTGCATCGCCTCGCGCGGCGTCAGGCCCTGCTTGCGGTAAGCCGCCAGCAACTGCGCCACCACTTCGGTGTCGGTCTGGCTGTGAAATTCGGCGCCATTGGCGATGAGCTCGGCGCGCAGGGGCGCGAAATTCTCGATGATGCCATTGTGCACCACTGCGACACCGGCGCAGAAATGCGGATGGGCATTGGCCTCCGTCGGCGCGCCATGGGTGGCCCAGCGCGTGTGACCAATTCCGATCTTGCCAGCCAGCGGGAACTCGCCGAGCTTGCGGTCGAGATTGGCAAGCTTGCCCTCGGCGCGGCGGCGTTCAAGCTGTCCTTCATGGATGGTGGCGACACCGGCGGAATCGTATCCTCGGTATTCAAGCCGCTTCAGGGCGTCCACCAGCAGCGGCGCCACTTCGCGTTGTCTGCCAACAATACCGATTATGCCGCACATGGACTTCTCCTGCTTCGTGTGTTGGCAAAGCTCATACGCAGCAACCTCTGATTAGGCCAGTCCCCAGATGGATTCGGCCTGCTCAATTTTGGTGACACCGCGTAACCGCCTATTGGTCCGATTCACTCGCCGGCTTTCGTCTGAGCGCCTTGATGGCGCTGATCTTTTCCCGCAGCCGCTGCGCCCGGCCCGGTTTGGTTTCCTGCCGCGCCCGGGCGATCGCCAGCGCATCGTCAGGAACATCCATGGTAACCACGCTGCCTGATCCGACATAGGCGCCATCGCCGATCCTGATCGGCGCCACCAACGATGAATTGGATCCGATGAAGGCGCCAGCCCCGATTTCGGTCAGATGCTTGTTCTGGCCGTCATAATTGCAGGTGATCGTGCCCGCGCCGATATTGGCGGCCGGACCGACAATGGCGTCGCCGATATAGCTCAGATGGTTGACCTTGGCGCCGGCGCCGACGCGCGCCTTCTTGATTTCGCAGAAATTGCCGACCTTGGACTTTTCGCCGAGTTCGCTGCCAGGCCGCAGCCGCGCAAACGGCCCGATCATCGCGCCCGGCCCGATATCGGCGCCTTCGATGTGGCAAAACGCATGAATGACCGCGCCATCGCCGACCCGGACACCCGGCCCGAACCAGACATTCGGCTCAATCATCACGTCATTGCCGAACACGGTGTCATGGGACAGGAACACGCTGGACGGATCAATCATGCTGACGCCCGACAGCATCGCCGCCTGCCGGGCGCGCGCCTGCCAGACCTGTTCGATCTCGGCCAGTTCGGCGCGGGTGTTGCACCCCATCATGTCTTCTTCCGGCGCTTCGATCGCCACGCATTTGAGCCCGCGGGCGCGGGCTATCTCGACAAGGTCGGTGAGGTAGAATTCGCCCTTGACGTTGTCATTGCCGATAGCTTCCAGCAAGTTGACCGCTTCGCGCCCCGAAAACGTGATCACGCCGCCATTGCAGAAATCGATGGCGCGTTCCTCCGCGCTGGCATCCCTGTGTTCGCGGATGGCGATCAGCTCTCCATCGCGCTCGATCAAGCGCCCATAGCCGGTCGGATCGTCGGCGCGAAAGCCCAGCACCACCACATCAGCGCCCTTTGAGCGTTCCGAGATCGCCGCGGTGAGGCTGTCGGGATTGATCAGCGGCGCATCGCCATAGAGCACGACGATATCGTCAAACCCTTCGCTGATGACGTCGCGCGCCATCAGCACGGCATGTCCGGTACCCTTGCGTTCGGTCTGGACCACCGGCGCCACCGGAACATCTATCCCGGCTCTGGCTGCATCGGTGACCAGATCGCCGTCGCGGCCAACCACCAGCGCCAGCTTGTTGACGCCCGCCGCGGCCGCGGCCCGGGTGACGTGGGAAATCAGCGGCAGGTTGCCGACTGCGTGCAACACCTTGGATTTGGACGATTTCATCCGTGTCGCATCACCCGCTGCAAGCACGACTGCCAGACATGTCCGCGTCATTCATTCACCTCATCGTCGAATCGCTTGTTTACCCGTGCCGGACCCTATAGCACCTGACCCGGATTTATTCTCTTTCAAGCAAGAATCGCTGAGATTTGGAAGCCCCATGACCACCGCCTCCACACTTGCCGCAAAGCCCGGTCTTGAGCGGTTTTTCCCGCTGGCCGTGATGCTGCTCACGCCCTTATTCTTCTCCTCCAACCTCATTTTCGGGCGCTACACGATTTTCGAGGTGGCGCCGTTCACCCTGGCATTCCTGCGCTGGACGGCCGCCGGGCTGCTGCTTTCGCCGTTCCTGTGGATGGCGCGGGCGCAGGTGCGAGCCTATGTCGCCACCTCGACGCTGCATTGGCTGGCTCTCGGGTTTTTGGGCATGTGGATCTGCGGTGCCGGCGTTTATTACGCCTTGCAGTTCACCACCGCCACCAACGGCACGCTGATCTACACCACCTCGCCGCTGATGGTGATCATCCTCGAACGGCTGTTTTTCGGCCGCCCGACCAGCTGGCGCGAAATGGCCGGCATTCTGGTCGGCTTTCTGGGGGTGGCGATCATTGTGCTGAAGGGCGATCTCGCCGGGCTTGCCGGTTCCAGCTTCAATCGCGGCGATCTGATGTTCATCGCCGCGGCGCTGTCCTGGGCGGGGTATTCGGTACTGCTCAAGGGTCCGCGCACCGCGAGACTGCCCGTGCCCGCGCTGTTTGCCGTCATCACGCTCGCCGGAGCGCTTCTGCTGGCGCCGTTCGCGCTGTGGGAATGGCTGTCGGGCGGGCTGATGCCAAGGACATGGTCCGCCTGGGGCGGCATTGCCGGCATCGTGGTGTTTTCGTCGCTCCTGGCCTTTTCCGGCTTCCAGTATGGCGTGGCCCGGCTCGGCGCCTCGACCGCCAGCGTGTTCATGTATCTGCTGCCGCCCTATGGTGTTGGCCTGGCGGTGCTGGTTCTGGGCGAACCCTTTGAGATCCATCATGCAATCGGCATTGTCACCGTGCTGACCGGGCTGCTGCTGGCGGCACGGCAACGGCGCTGAGGGATCAGCCGATCATGCCAAGCGCCGGAAAGGTTTCGAGCAGCCAATAGGCCATCGTCGCCATGCCGCCGGTCAGAAACAGGATGCCGGTCAGCACCAAAAGCGCACCGGTAATCTTCTCGACCGTGCCGAGATGGTGACGGAAGCGCTGGGTGAAGCGCATGAAGCGTTCGGAGAACAGGGCGGCAATCCAGAACGGCACCGCCAGCCCGAGCGAATAGGCCGCCAGCAGAGCCGCGCCCGAACTCACCGTCTCCCGCGCCGCCGCCACC
>LADQ01000154.1 GCA_000961635.1 Hoeflea sp. BRH_c9
CTGGCGTCTGGGACCGGATCATGGATGCGATTACAGATGCTTACGATGGCGACGTGCGGATGATCGACGGCACCTCAGTGCGTGTCCATCATTCTGCGGCGACTTTAAAAAAAGCCACCCGGATCGATGTCTTGGACGAAGCCGGGGTGGTCTTACTACGAAAATCCATGCTCTGACGGACGGCAATGGCCTGCCGGTGAGGCTCACCATCACGCCTGGCCAGACCCATGACATCCAGGCGGCGGGAGTACTGCTCGAAGGGATTTGCAAGGGGCAGATGGTGCTCGCCGACAAGGCGTATGACGCCGATTGGCTGCGCGAGCTGGTGTCCAAGCAAGGCGGATGGGCAAACATCCCGCCGAAACCCAACCGGACAAGCCCGATCTGCTTCTCGCCATGGCTTTACAAGCAGCGCAATCTGATCGAACGCTTCTTCAACAAACTCAAATTTTACAGACGCATAGCCACGCGATACGACAAGCTCGGCTCAACCTTCCTCGCAATGGCCAAGCTCGCTTGCATCAGGCTACGTCTGCGCCATTATGAGTCCACGGCCTAATCAAAAAGAGTTGGGTATTCTTGCCGAGCTTATTGGTCTGGGTTACCGGCTTGACGAGACGGCTCAAGGCCAAGATCGCCATGACGGTGTCCAGTTGCTCGTATGCGCCATAGTACTTGCGAAGCATCGGGATTATGCGTTCAGAGGGCTCGTTCGCTTCAAATATGGCTTTCGCGTAGATAAGCTTGGAGTGGTCCCCGGTGGCATCGAATTGCGCAAGCAACTCGTCGGCCAGGTAGTCTGGGTACCGAACCCAAAAGTCTAGCGCCTGCAAGCGCATTTCGCCTACAAAACGCATTGGAAACTCGGGATGGGTGACAGGGTCAGGATTCGGTTCCGAAGCCTTCTCATTCAGCAGGAACAGGATTCTAACCGCGTCCCTATAGTCTGTATTTGCCATTATGCCTCCCAGACAGCGCCTGCTATAGCCGCAGATTGTCCAAGCCATTGTAGATGCGTGATTGGCTTGCAGTAAAGTAGGTTGTGAGGGCGTTGGCAGATCACGCTACACGCGTGCCTAATTCGCAATGCGTTTAGAAAATGAAAGGCTCAGGATTCCATCGCTGCCAATGCCGCATGCTCAGGATTCCGCCAATATACGTGAGGTCGCAAAAAATACACGAAATTCACTTCCGTAGCCGAATATCAGGAAATTTTAAAACTCAACAAAACCTGGGCTGTTTGATGCCGGTCGCAAAAGAGAGCATCCTATTTGGAGGACGTTATCTTGAACTACAGGTTGCATATGCGAAAATATGTGAAAAGAATCTGGCCATGGACCAGGGTTTCGATTGCATGGTTTGAGCGGGGGATTGGGGGAAAGCGGCGTGAGCCTACATAAATTGGACAACGATGCGCTCAGGAGGGAATTTGAGCGCAATCGCGATCATCAGCAAAAACTTGAACAGATCAACGAGGTCTTGAAAAAACGGAATTCTGACCAAGCAAACGAACTTCAGTTTGACGTCATAAACAGATTAAGAATTCTACGCCGAAATGGCCCTGCTCCAGTAACGGCCCACACGCATCAGGAAAACGATGAACGATGGGTAGCTGAGTTTTTTAGAGCGCGGAGCCTGCGTTACTCCGATGGGAATCCGCTCTATCGCTATCGCATGACAGATGCCGAGTATGTGGAGGCAAATAAAATCATGCGCTATTTGGCTGCTTGCGGGAAACTAATCCCCGGCAACCGAGCTGCGTGCATGGTGTTCGTGGCGTTTTGTGCGGAGTGGTTTAGACGGGAAGCAAATTCAACTTTCCGAAAGTGGGATGACCTTGCTCCTGATGTTTTTCCCTCGATACCTTGGAATGTCAAAACCGGAATGACGAAGGCAGGGTTAAATCATTGGAAGAGGCCGCTCCTCACCACTGATGATACGAGCGAGTATCTTTTGTCATTGGCCCTCGAAGGAGGCGTTCCTGTAAACGCCATCATAGATGGTTCAAAAGGCTGGCTGAGAGATTATTTGCGAACGCTGGTGCGTTTCACTTCAATCTCGGACGACCCCACGAAAATCAGGGGATTCGCACATGACGAGTCCTACCGAGTCAAGCCTACGTATCGACGCGAACAATTCATCGACCTATGCGCTGAAATCGCGGTAACTCTTGCGAAGTGGCGCACGGTGGTAGAATGCGAAACACCGGGCGGAATGGACGCAGTGTCATACTTGGATGCCCGCCATCCGACATGGAAAGACACGATTCCTCTTTACATCTCTGACAAAGAGGACTCGACAGCTCGCCAACTTCTCGTTGGACTCGTGACCGAGAAATTCGATTCCGTAGCTGCACAAGGCGTCGGAGCTACCAGACATCTCAAACTTCTAGACGGCTCGTGGCATCCAGCGATCAGAATTCTAGCTCATGGCGAACTACCCGTCGGCCGAGTTCCCATGTTACCGAGGGGAACACGCTGGAAAGCGGTTCCTTCGGGCGCACTGGCTAATTTTCTACCAAGCCAATTCGCTTTGTTCGAACCGCCTACCGACGAGGAGCGCACATGGCGGGTGCGCCCATTGACGGAGCTATCGAAAATAATCGTTGGGTTTCCCCTTACCGCGAGGGTCACAGCAAACCTCGCGACATCCAATGCCAACCACCCTGTTGAGTGGCCCGGGGGGGAACGGGTGACTTCCGACATGCTGGTCTTCGTTGAAGAACAACCATCCGATTCACCGTCACAGCTCAAGCTCGTTAAGACTGGCTCCGCGAGCCTGCCGGCAAAACGCCTCTACGCCCTAGTTCCAAAGGACTGGACAGCAGAGTCTCTGACAGCACCCGGGAGATCATGGCCTTCTTCTGATGGCATGTCCGTCCTTTATGAAATTGAAGGCACATACTATTTCACTGACGCAGAAGACGGCGCTCGATACCGAGTTGAAGCCGACAGTGATGAAAGAGAAGCAAATCTAGAGATTCATGCAGGTGGTACGGCATCGATTCACTCCTCTGGAGATTTAGATATCTTCGAGGGTCCGGTTAGCGTCCAAATCCTCGACAGCGGGACCGTCAGAGATGCCGAACCGGGGTCAATATTTTTACGGCAGCCTGGCGGAGTCTGGCGTCCCTTGCAAGGCCGCGAGATACGAGCATATGGGTGTATTGACGTTTCTTGGCGTGACACAAAAGCGAACATTCAGCTCGAACGTAAACGGATTGCAGTCATTCCAACTGGCGCTAAAATCCATGGCGTCCTCCATAACAATGCGGAAGGTCAGGTAACTCTGACAAACCTCGATAACTGGAGCCTCGAATTCCTTCATAAGAATGTTGTTAAGACGCACGATGATGATGACGAAACAGGCTTCCGTTTTGACGGCCGCCCAACCTATCGGATCGAGGCCAGTCTCTTGCCGCCGATGGGAGCCGCAATCCCGATATGTATTTCAGTGCTGGCCAGACAAGCCGCTATCTTAACATCGGATGGCAGCGTGGTTTCAGGTGGACAAACACTCGATTTAACGGCTTTGCGTGGCAGTCTTGCTATCTCCTCCCACAGAAGCCGCATGGTCATCACACGTCACCATTCCAAAGCTCAGGACATAGTCGTTTCAGTAGATCAAGAATTTCCGATGGCCACTTTGAAGTCGGCGATCGAAGAGATATTTGCCAGCTTGGAAGATCAAGATGGCGAGGTTGACATCGAGTTCCTCGGAGATTTCCAACCGCCTGTGCGGCTTAGACAATACCGCTGGGAGCGCGCAAGCTCTGTCGGGGACACGATCTTGTTCTCTCAGACCTCTGTATCCGATCCTGTAGCCAAAATGGTTCTTGCACCCGAGCTCGAGCACAAATTGGACAGAGTTGATGATGGGACGTTCAGACTACCCTCCGACCTTTATGGTCCGTGCCTGGTCTATTCGAGAGATGGGCCAGACGTTGTCTCCAGACCACTCGTCGTCATTGGTAAAGCCCCGGTACCTAGTTTTGCGCCGGAGACGCTTCAGTGGACATCGTGTATTCCAAATTACATACAGCGAAAGGCCTTGCTCGACCTCAGTTTTCAGCGCCTTTCAGACGGAAATGGCAACGCCGATGAAATCGCATACCTGCTGTCCATCATTCGAAACCTGAATGGTCTGCCAGCGAAAGCGTTTGATGCGCTAAACGATTTGTGGCGTTTTCCAAAGGTCCTGATCCGGCTCCTGATTAAGGCAACGGATGATGCCACCAGGCAATCTGTGTGGCGTCTCCAATCCAAGCTTCCGTTCATATGGCTGTCGCTTCCGCTTGCTGATTGGAAAGACGTATTGGATCACGAGCGACTTTCCCTTGATCAAACGCTAGCGCAACTGCCG
Source organism: Hoeflea sp. BRH_c9 (assembly GCA_000961635.1). Taxonomy (GTDB): domain Bacteria; phylum Pseudomonadota; class Alphaproteobacteria; order Rhizobiales; family Rhizobiaceae; genus Hoeflea. The sequence goes on from LADQ01000154.1 coordinate 4,363, forward strand.
ATTGGGGATGACAAACGTACCGAAATTCTGGTTAGCCATTTCGCGGCACTGAACGCGGGATTGTGCGACATAGAACCCGCACTTCAGTACCTATTGCACGAACATGGTTTTGTGGGCCAAGCGACGCAGATTCGCTCACTAAAGGACGCTATCGAGACGTTTATAAAAGACCAACGAATGAAGGAAGATGCCGAAGATGGTATTCCATCTAAGCCGACCTTGAATCCTCTCGCTGCGAAGGTGGAACAGCAGGGCCTGCGCCCCCCATCAGAGCTATCGCGGTTTAGCGCTAATGAATTCGATGGTCTGTTTACCCCGCTGATTCTTGCCGCCAGCGCGCGTGGCCTTATCAAAATAGATGCCGATTTAGAGATACCGCTAAGGATTTCCCTCCGAGAAAGCGCCGATTACGTGACCGAATCTTATGGCCATTTCTCGAATTTTTACAGGAATATGTAATGAAGCCGTTTGCAACACTCTCAGAAATACGTCGAAGGTCTGCAGAGGCTGTTATTGCACAGTCCGGCATTAACAATGAGAGCCTCGCCCGACAGCTGCGCGAAATGCTCAGTTCGCAGAAAGTCGCAACTGGCTCATTGCTTCAAGAACCGGTCGTGGAAGGCGCGCACCCGTTTGAGGCGGCCGAGATACGGATGCAGGAAGTCTCAGATGACGTCCTGCATCCCGCGTTCATTTCTGTCTTGGATGGATTGGACCCCACCAATGAGTATCGTTTCCCGAAGACGCGGAAGCCCTTCAAACACCAGCTCGAGACTTGGAGGGTTCTCGCCGAAAAGGGGGTGCCTCAGTCTGTTCTTGTGACCTCGGGAACAGGCTCCGGCAAAACAGAATGCTTCCTCTTTCCCATCTTGAGCGACCTTATTCGCCAGTCGCAGGGACAACAGCTTCCAATTGAGGGAGTGCAAGCAATAATGCTCTACCCTCTCAACGCGCTTATCGAAAGTCAGCGGTCTCGTTTATCGGCTTGGACAAAACCGCTAGCAGGAAAGATCAGGTATTGCTTGTACAACGGGGACCTTCCTCAGGAAGCCTTACCGGAATCCGAAAGAAAGCGGTCTCCAGAACAGCAAATTGATAGGCACCAGCTCAGAGAGTCTCCTGCCCCAATCTTAGTGACCAATATCACGATGCTGGAATACATGTTAGCGCGTGCTCAGGACCAACCGATAATTGAAAAATCCAAAGGAAAGTTGCGGTGGATCGTCCTCGACGAGGCACATTCACTAGTCGGCGCGGCAGCAGCAGAAATAGCCCTTTTGCTGCGACGTGTTCTGATCGCGTTCGATACAGACCCGCAAAACGTTCATTTTGTGGCCACATCCGCTACTATTGGCAAAGGGTCTGAGACCCACAATCAATTAAAGCAGTTCCTTGCTGAGGTTGCCGGCATCCCGGATGCTCAGGTGCACGTCATCGAGGGTGGGCGACGTCTACCCGAAACCCCCACGCCCCAGACGAGTAAAGCAATCGATTTTGCGAAATGTAGCTCAACCGAATTATACGACCGGTTAGGCGGACAGCCAGAGGTCTGGAAGTTCGTCACGACACTTAAGGAAACTCCCCAACCAATTTCAGAATTTGCTCGGCTGGGTGAAAAGTATGGACTTGGCGCTGAAGAGTTCATGACTTCGTTGGCCAGGGCAGAGCGAGTAAGTCCCATAAATGGTGACATAGAGCGCTTGGCACCCATGCGCATACACAGTTTCGAGCGGGCGATACCGGGCATTTGGGGCTGTATTAACCCAAGCTGCTCCAATGCTCCGCAAGGGTGGGCATTCGGGCAACTTTATGGAGATCGGCTCGAGACCTGCTTGTCATGCGGAGCGCCCGTTATGGAAGTCGTCAGTTGTACTGAGTGCGGCGAGCCAATGCTCGAAGCTGATGAACAAATGGACTCTGGCCGACTGTTGCCATCCCGACGGACGCAGGAGAGAGATGAGTTCCAGTTCGAGGCAGATCGTGATTTTGAGTCAGATGATCCGAACGAAGGTGAAGTAGGAGATATTGATACAGAAATACTGGAAAACCCAGCGGCAAAAAGAACCATACTCTTTGCAGCGAACCCCTCAAAAAACGCGAGAGAACTTTGGATATCTGATGGTGAGTGGAAAGTCCTGTCAGGAAAGACCGATCAGTCGCTTACCTTCAAATATGAGGAAAAGCTCAATGACACGACCGAATGCCCATGCTGCTCAGCAAAGGCTCTGAGGGGAATCGACAATCTCCTTCGACCACTGCGGTTTGGCGCGCCGTTTTTGATTGGTAACGCAGCGCCAATTCTGCTGGAAGGTGTTGATCCCAAAAGCGCAGACCAGCTTCCGTTGCCCGCATCGGGACGTTCCTTGCTCTCCTTTACCGACAGTAGACAGGGCACTGCTCGGATGTCGGCAAAAATACAGGCGGAGGCAGAACGCAATTTTGTCCGCTCATTTATATATCATTCGGTCCAAGACTCATTGAATGCGCAATCAGAAGACCCTGCGCTCGTGAATCTCAGGGGCTTGGTTCAACAACTAGAGTCGATGTATTCCGTCACACCATCACCAGAAATCCAGCAGATGATGGATACCCAGAAAGGCGAAATAGAGCGCCTTTCGAGGGGCAAGGTATTGGGTATCAAGTGGGCGGACCTGGAAGATCGCCTGGCGCACCGCCCGGAGGTCGAATATTGGATAAAGGATGTCTGGGAACCCAGAGACCCTGAACGGTTCAGTAGCCCTAACAAACTAGCTGAATTTCTGCTGCTGCGGGAATTTTCACGTCGCCCGAGGAAGGCAAATTCCGTTGAGACTTTGGGATTGGCGTGTTTGCGGTTCGAGAGAATTGAATCCTGTGTGTCATTGCCTATTCCGTTCGCAAGGCGTGGCAAGACAATACAGCAATGGCGGGAGTTTCTTCATGCCGTCGTAAACCATTTCATTCGGGCAAATTCGGCCGTCAACATCAATCGCGAGACGATGAGATGGATTTCCAACGTCATGCAGCCTCGGTCACTCTTAAGTCCAGGTACCATTGGCGGTGAAAAAAGGCAGCTACATTGGCCGTCCGTCCCTAAAAACGCATCCAGCTTGTCGATGCCCCAAAGCATCTTATTGAGGGGTTTGGGTCTCGATTTATCCGACACAGAAGACAGGGCTGATCTACAGGACTGCCTAGATCAGGCATGGCGTAATCTTCAGCCAATATTGGGGGACAATCCTGAGCATCGAGCCCTCGACTTCAGGTCAGCGCATGTTTCTCCCATGCTCGAAGCCTACCAGTGTCCAGTAACACGGCGCTTGCTGGATACGACACCCTTCGGTTTGACTCCTTATGCGCGCGGCGACCTTCAGTCTGACCGCTTTAGGACCAAAGTTGTCACGATGCCAAGGCATCCCTCGCCGGTCCTTGGTCCGATTGATGTAGACCTGACCAAACAGGGAATACGTCAATGGTTGGAAAGCGATGATGCCGTTCAAAATTTGAAGTCGATTGGAGCTTGGAGCGGGATATCTGACCGCATCGCGTTTTTTGCGAATTATGCCAGATCGGCGGAACACTCCGCACAGCAGGAGAACAAGCTTCTTCGCCGATATGAGACTGATTTCAAAGATGGCCGTATCAACATCCTGAATTGTTCAACCACCATGGAGATGGGCGTCGACATTGGTTCTGTGTCGACCGTGATGATGACAAATGTTCCTCCGTCCATCGCAAATTACAGACAACGGGTCGGACGGGCAGGGCGACGTGGGCAGGCGTTCTCACTTGCATTTACATTCTGCCGTGATCGTCCCCTGGATCGAGAGGCTTTTTCCGATCCATTGGCTTATCTAAATAGGAATATCGCCGCCCCAAAAGTGGCGCTGAACAGCAGACCGATCGTTCAACGTCACGTGAACGCATATCTCCTTCGTCGTTTCATGATTGAGGTGGGGGGTGACGGGCTGAAAATGACAATCGGCTCCCTTATGGGATGTTCTCCAAAGCTGGGTGAGGCAAGAAGCGACCCATCACCTGTAAGGACACTTTCTGACTGGCTGTCCGAGCCCAGCCTCGAAAATAGGGTCGCATCCGATCTAGAGAAGCTCGTAGCTCGATCCGTTCTTGAAGGTGAGACACGTTTGATAGAAGTGTGTCGAGATGATCTGGCCTCGCTTGAAGAGGATTTCATTAATGAATGGACGGGTTTGCAGGCGTTAGCACGTGACGAAGGCGTGAAAGAAGCAGGGAAAAACCGTATGGCGGTGGAGTTGAAACGCCTATGCGGAGAATTCCTGCTCAGCGCGCTGGCTGACCGTGGGTTCTTGCCAGGACACGGATTTCCAACAAGCGTTGTCACCTTCATTCCACATCGTCCCAAGAGGCTCACGTCAGATTCAGAGGCCAATTCAGTCGACGGAAGGCGTCATACCCGACTATCAGGTCCGCAGCGTTCGCTGGACCTCGCAATCCGAGATTATGCTCCCGGCTCTGAAGTGGTTCTGGATGGGCTTGTCCACAGGTCAGCAGGTGTCTTGCTGAACTGGAAGCGCCCAGCGACTGAGGAGAAAGTCCGGGAAGTCCAAAGCCTGAAGTACCACTGGACATGTGGTGGGTGCGGAGCAAGCGAAACTACCAGGGAATTGATCAGCGAATGCCGGAATTGCAGTGGTCGCGTAATTTGTAACGAATACCTGCGTCCCAGTGGATTCGCGGTCGATTATTGGAAGAAACCTCACGCCGATACGGATAGAATCTCCTATGTCGCGCCCGAGGACCCCGCTGTTGCGCCTGGCAACGACGAATGGATTGGGTTGCCAATTCCCGAACTTGGGCGATACCGAGGAAGCAGAGAGGGGACGGTCTACTATTCCAATCGTGGGCCTGATCGAAACGGCTACGCATTATGTTTGCACTGTGGCCGCGCGGAACCCGATTATCCGCATGAAGAATCAGATGACCCGGCGACGCTGACACCCTCCCCTTTGGACGGCCACCGACCACTTCGGTCGAAGTTGAAAGAGAACCAACTGGTCTGTGAAGGGCTGGATAATCCGTGGAAGATAAAGCGGAATATTGATTTAGGGCACGAAATAACGACCGACGTTTTTGAACTTCAGCCCGCAAAACCGCTGAGCAAGCCCGCAGCCACGGCGCTGATCATCGCGATGCGCGGAGCATTGGCTCGTTCGCTTGGTATAGAGGCCGACGAAATGGGTTACTCAACACACCGATCGTTAGGCGAACTTGGCGGGAATTGCAGGTCACTCCTGGTCTTTGACCGTACCTCGGGTGGTGCGGGCTTCGCAGTTTCCATGGGAGGAAACATTGCTAAAGTCATCACTGACGCAACCGACATCTTAAACTGCCCAAATCCTGGCTGTACGGAAGCCTGCGCATCATGCGTTTTGACGCCTGATGCGCCCTTCGAGGACGGTGGTCTCGACCGTTTGGCAGCGTTGGAATTCATTACTGAGCATCTGACCTTCTCATCGGTTTTACCAGAGGAAGATCGCATATCTGACGACGCAGTCTTGTCCATATCGCTGGTTGATGAACTAGACCGCGAACTTCGAAATAATTCGAAGCCGCACGTGAAAGTGTACCTGCCCGAGACTGGCGACCTTGCCTCCCTGTCCGCTTGGTCGGCGACTCAGAACCTGGAGACGTGGCGATATCGAGGGTACGACGTATCGGTCGTTGTATCCAAAAAACTTCTACAAAGCCTCGATCCTTCGGCTAAGTTGGCTTTACATGCACTTGGCCAGAGGCTTTCGGGACAAAATAGCGACTTCCCCATACATCGTGGCGATCAGCCTGCCTGCGCAAACGGTGCTCGTGTTTTAGCATCCGTAAGTGCTGGTAAGACTGTTCAAGTATGGGCAACTCTAGAGGCATCGCCTCAGCAGCTAGGTCCCAGCTGGGGCTTTCCACAGGAGCGTCCAATCGTTCGCGGTACTGGGTTCGCTTTGAACGACTCCCAGGCTTTGACCGCTGAGGAACTCTTACCGATTCCCACGGCAAAGATGCGGAGTCTCATCAAAGACCTTGATCGCCCTATGATCCTGTTTGGAAATGGCATGGCAGAAATTCTGAGGTCCCTACTTGCCGATCTCGGGTTCAAAAAAGACTTGGAAATAGACAGCATCTCTTACAGCGACCCATACATAAGGTCACCGCTTGTCGCCCGCCTCTTCTTGGATACCGTCGCAGCACTCTTCCGGAAGGCGAAGTCAGGTGGAGGGCTTCACTTGACAACGCGACCGCCTAATCCAGGTGCGTTCCCGCCGCCACGAATAGCGAGTGACTGGAGCGATGCTCAATCTGCCAACGATGTCATGATGGCATATGCGGCCCTTCAGCACTTGAACCTCGCCGTCAAATTTGGTGACTGCGCTCATGGCCGATATATGACTATCGCATTTGTCGATGGCAGTTCCGCCAAGATAGTCTTCGATCAGGGTTTTGGCGCTTGGCGACCAACCTCGCAAGACAAGGCTTCACATTTCGACTTCCGCGCCTCACCTGCGCGCCAGGCAGATGCCTTGTCAAAGGCAAATCCAATGCTGAGCAAAAAAGGCAACTGGGCAACCTACGTCGTGGTCACACGGGAATGATTGATAAAGCCGTCCGTTTTCATGGGAGCGATACGTGTAGTCCGAAAGGGAGTAAGCGTATTTCCTAATTATTCCGCTTCCGCCACCACTCTCGTGTCTTCGCATTCTGTCGATCCGTGGCCTTCTTCACCATCGTGTCGAAGAATGCGAGCATTTCCTTTATTGGGGCGACATAGTCCTCGGTCTTGAGGTCAAACCAGTACTTGTGATGCTCGCCACGGGCGCTGAGTTTGATGTGAATTTCTCCAAGTCTGGGATCGAATGCAAAGTGCGCCGACAACCCCCTGTTGGAATTCCAGACACGTTGGCCGGATGCCGGAAGCTTGGGCGGGAAGATAAGGTAAGGACAAACCTTGGCAGCTTCCGGAACGATGATTTCCCAGAACCGCTCGACTCTGGCGTCTTCGAAAACGGTGGGATCGCGGTCTACCTCAAACACTCGCATGATGTCCGCACGTTTGAAGACAGTATCCACGTGTTTGCCACCCTTTACGTATTTAACGACCGGCTCAATGCCCTCGCGGTGCATCCTCCAAGTCACTGCGTGGCCCGTAATGCCAAGACCGTGGGCGAAATCCGAGGACTTCGCATGACCGGCCGCGAATGTCTCAACGGCAGCGCGAGAAACCAGCACCAGCTTTGAACTGCGGTCCACCTCCCCCATGTAGCCCTCTTTCACCAAGATGAACACGGTCTCATAGGTCATGTTCAAAAGTGCCTGGGCCTCGCCCATCGTCACAGTGTCATCCGATCGTGAGAACGACTGCCGCTTACGCTTTGCGTCCGTCTGCACCATCAGCCGTTTGAAGCCAGGCACGTTGTCCCGCTTCTCGCAGATGACGACCTCGCCTTTGAGGCATGCGACGGCAACTTCACCAGGGAGCAGCTTGTTTCGTACACGGTAGGTGTGAAGCGTGAGGCCATATGCTGGCGACCCTGTGACGGGCAACTCTTCGATAAGCTTGAGGACCGCATCCACCTGCTCGGGCGAGTACCTTCCCCCTGCCCGCCGACCTGGATTCAGGCCCTTGAAGATAGTCAGGTGTCCGGCATGCACTAGATGGCGGATAGCATCCTGGTGAATGCCCAGGCGCTTGGCCGCCTCACCGATAGTAATCAGGGTTTCCTTGTATTCCGCGATCGTCTCAACCGAATCCGCCGCAACCGTGCGTCGTTCTCGCGTCTTCTGGAGTACTCCGATGTGGCGCGCCAGCAGTTCGACTGCGCGCGGTTCGATGTTCAGCTTTTCCGCGATCTCTCTTCGGGGCATGAACTCGACGTCGAAGTCCTCGTCCCTGACGCGCCTTTCAAATCCCTCGGCCTCGAATACCGCAGCTTCGTGGAAAGCACGCCTCACGGTAGCCCTCAAGCTATCAGGCAGGAAGAACAGCTTGGGATAGCCCCAGCTAAAATGCGCCGCCACGCCTCGCGCCTTGTGGCCCCGCCTGTGTGTGCGGTGCCAATTTCGGAATGCCTCGGCCAGGTCTCCCCTATCTCCAGCCAAGGCTCGAAAGCCCACGTCAGCCGAATTCTGGCCGATGGCTGGATGCTTCCTGGTCGGCGGGTTCTCCAGAAAGCGCCCGGCAAACTCACAGTAGTCGATCACATCCGGGATGCTGATTTCGTCCAAGAGCGGCGCGCTTGTCGGTTCGAGCCAGCCGAAGCGGCCGAGAAGGTATCGGGCGAATTGGGCCTCGTTCTTTAGAGCCGGGAGCTTTTCACCCAATGGATCACCGTGGCGGGAGTATGCGAACCCCGGCCATGTCCACGGAACCGGAAGACCGCTTTCATCCCGTGTCTGTAGCTCAACACCATGATGAGGGCAGTGCCGGATGGATTCCACATCCCACCACGCACGGTGATGAGGGTGGTCATGGATGCAGCCAGGACACCAGCGGCGTGGTTCAAAACGGATATGGTGGAAAGGCAGGGGATGTCCCCGCAGAACATAACCTGCGTCGCATCGCATCGGGGTGTTAAACCTTAGCGGTTCCATCCATTCACGGGGCATGGGGTGAGCCGCGATGGTGTCCATCATCTGGTTGGTCGCAACGCGGTTTTGCTCGAGTTCGTTCCAGATGTTGAAGGTGGTCATGCTTACCATGCCTTCGTCTTCAGCAAGGCGCATGGCGAACCCATGGGCAGGTTCATCACTCTCGGGCGGGAATGCCCAACGGGAAAAGGCGTTCGTCTGGACGAAGTTCATATTAGTAATCGGCTCCGCTGAATGGGATGTACGGATCGCCAACACGCTTACGATTGAAACAGGCCTGGTGGAGATGCTTCCTCATCACGCGAGGCGATCTGTCGCTAATTGCGAAGCGGCCAGCGTCGATCAGGATTTCCATTGTATGTCCGACGGACCCGTTGGTGATGTGGCTGAACTCCCTCGCAATTGGGTCGTCATAGAGGAAGGAGTCCTCCAGGAAGGGTAGGCGTTCGGATACACCCAGAAGGAACCTCTGGTAGTCCTCAAACTCCGAGTTCACGTCGTGTTCTCTAATTTCTGCTTTTGGAAAAAAACCCCTTCTGAACAGGAGATCATCGTTCATAATGGCTCCCTCAATGGTATCGAGACCGACCAGAAGGATTGAGCAGAGTTTTGAGTCCACCAGCTTCTTTAAAAGCGAGAGGACTGTCCTTTGCCTGGATGGGGGCGCTTGAAAGTTGAATTGTGCTTCATCGATGATGACGAGCTTTGTTCGATGGTTACCGATGCGCCTCTGACATCTTTGTTCGAGCCCCTTAGTTCCGATTGCTGGTACTGCCGAAGCGCCAGTCGCCAGAAAAAGTTCAACCGCTAAGTCAGTTGCACTCCACTTTTCAGCCATGAGAATATAAGCCATCGGGAAGAAATTCCCGCCTGCGTCCGTATACGACTTGTTGCCTTCCTCCTCCATCAAGGCCCTAACGATCCAAGTCTTTCCGGCACGAGAATTGCCGATAAACCCGGAGATTCGGCCAACAATGGGCGTTTGCTCAGCATCAACTCGATGAAGCAACGAGACTTTTTTGTATGCCTCCTGGAAACGAGGATAACGAACGAGCAGGTTTTCGACCATTGCTTGCCTTACCTCGGGTTTCTGAGCGGCAGCGGCAGCCCGCTGATCGTCGGTTTCGAAAATTGTTTCGTGGAAACCAGGGAATGTGATCATTCGCCAACATCCTTGTTCTTGAGACGCTCCTTTAGTGCAGCTCGCCTCAAAGCGGGATCGATGGAACCGTCAAGTTTCGTTGCCGGATCGAAGGCGGCCAGTTCTTCTGCTGTTCTCTGTGCTTCGACTACAGGTCCGGACTTCTCGTTGCGGGGCGAACCGCGCCGCTTATGCTCCTCCACAGCCGACTCAAGCGGATCGTGTTCGATAAGTTCACCGTCCGCCTTCTGGATGACCAGTTTTTCGGGCGTGCCGTCACGATCCCTTCCTGGGTTGTTCGGTGATTTCGAGCGCAAGGATTTCGGGCTCAGGGGGGCCGCGAAATCGAGATGATCCGCGCTGGCAGCTGCACTGGTGACAGCATTCACGATCGCGCTACGCTTAAGCTTCTTGGTGACCTGGCTGTGAAATTTCGCGAGTGCCTGCGCGTTGCGCTGGAGCTTCCTTTTGTCGAAAAGTTCTGCGAGTTCCTTCGGATATGTCCTACCGGCAACTTCGAGGTCTTCGATGGTGGTAGCCTGCTTTTTATTCAGCTTATTATGATACTCAATGGTTTTCCTGTGTTGGAAGAGCCGCCGCCCCTGTGCATATTTTGCGCATCGACCGTTCGGACGCAGCCTGATGATACGGTCGCGGCGATAGGGATTAACGATGAATGCGTTATAGAGGTCCGAGGTGTCGACCGTGACTTTGTAACGTTTACCAGTGCGATGCTCAGGATGTGAAGTGATCTCGAGCAGGTCCTCGGAATAGTAGGTAAGATGCTCTAGCGTCACGCCATCGTGCTGGATGGTCAACTCCTCCGTATGCCCGCCGAGCGCGACGAAAATCTCAGGGTCAATCGGGTCCCGCGGCGGCATGTCTTTGCGTCCTGCATCCCATACCTCTTGAGGGATGGCCTTCATTCGCGGGAACGGGCCGATGCCCCTTCTGGGTGTCCTGTGGTACTGGGCGATCCATAGCGTAATGAAGTCGTCCAACTGCTGAAGGCTGATGAACGGCAAACCAAGTCCCTTGCTCTCGTCAAAGACTTTGCGTCGCTGCGGATTGGACATGGTCGTGCCAGGTAGTTTATGAAGCAGTTGCTCGTTCAGCGTCCGAACCATGCGCTCAACCAAGCCCTTGCCGACCGGTTCGCCCGGCAGGTTTTCGATGATTTCGAAGCCGATTTCTTCGGATGCACGAGCGAGGTCTTCGCCCCGCAGAAACGATGCGTTGTCAGTCGGCATCGCCATCCATTCACCGTACTGTGGCCATTCGACGCCAGGAAACCGCGACATATCCTTTGGGTACAAAGCCATCCGCATCCCTAACAAAAAGGCTTCATAGCTCTGATTGTCGAAATGCACGGCAAACCCAGTGATGCATCCACTTTTCTTGTCAACGAAAAACAGGACGCTTGGGCGACCGTATAAAAACGGATTGTCTGCGTCATAAACTACGATATCGGCAGTGGTGTAGTCAGTCTCAACAACGCCCAGCACATGGTCCGGAAGCTGCCTGCTGGTATAGAAGGTGTGTTTACGACGTGCGAATTCAGGGCCGAAACGCCAGAGGTCTTTCGTATAGTTGTCCGGCGCGGCGAACCGCCTTTGGATCGTGCGAAAGCTTGGCAGTCTGAGCGTACCGTCAGGCAGTGTCAGCTCTTTGACGAGCGCTCTATGCTCTTTCTTGGCCAGCTCGATCTTCAACTGGCTTTCCACATCTACAGAGGAGCCGGCAGGCAATTCCCAAGCCCACTGAACACACTCATCGATAATGTCCTCGAGCCGCGGATCGAACTTCCTGATCTTGTTCCCGGAGGTGATTGATAGCGCTAACGCGTGCAAGCGGTTGAACGGCGATGCCTCGTACTTCCTAAGCCAAGACATCAGCGAATTATAGCAGGGCGGCTTCACCTCTCCCTTACTTTTGGCGTACCCCTTCGCAGTCTTCATGACCACTTTGCGGGTAAGTTCGACCTGCCCACCCTGCCTGGCTCTTGAAAGAGTTCGGGCGTACCACCATCGACGGATCGCCGCCTTCCTCGTATTGGCTGGCATTGCGAGATAGTTCTTGATCTCCGTCGGCTTGGTCCATTTGCCCCCACGCTTAGCTGCGGAATTGGTCGGGACAAGCCGCCATTCACGTTCGAGAATGCTGACCTGCCAGTCCGACAGGAACGTCGTCTCGTTGGTGCTCACGTTCTGAACCATGAACTTTTCGCCGCCAAGGCCGTAAGACCCGCGTGACAAAACCGCGCAATAGGCGACCCGTTGCCGATTAAGATCGAAAATAGCAAACTGCGATCCGGGCGCGAAGTTGTACGGTTGAGCCTTGTGATCTCCTCCCCCGAGTGGGTGCGGCGGAATGTCGAGTTCTTCGAAGCTGGAGGCAGGAATGAGAGCGCCGTATTCGAGGAACGTGCTTTTATTGTGCATGAATGACATCAGGCAGCCCTTCCGTCGGTTCTGATTTGGCTTGTGGTCCGAGAGACAGCGGACAGGGGCGAAAGCGGCCCGGAGAGATCGATTTTGAGCTCGCCTTCAACAACGAGCCACATCACCGCAGAGAAGGTTCGCTTTACTTCCGTGAGCACCCTGCATTGCGCCACGCTGCCATCTTCGTTGTAGAAGACATGTGCTCGGTCAGGCAGTGCTGCGGCATCAGTGATGGCCTGGACAGTGGTCTGCGCGGGAACACTGAGTAGCGCCCTGCGGACTGCCATAACCGCGGCCTCATCAACACGATATGCGTGATAGCGGATGGTCGCGAGATTCATCATGCGAGGCTGGATGTGGAGTGAATTCTCATCCAGCACCGCATACGTCGCGCGATATTCCTCCCAGAAAGCCTTCTTCAGCTTGCTGGTTCGCGACGCGATCCACCTGTTCTCCTGCTGGATGCAGACAGGAATGATGTCAAAATAGCTGGCCTGCTCCTGGCGGGTCCAAACGTCAACCTGCGGAATATGATCAAGTGAGGCGATCACGCTATAGCGGTCTGCAATCTCGTATTGGATTCGAACCGGATAGGCTGCAATCCTCACCACATCGGGGTTCGTCTCGAGATGGATCAACGCGTCTCTCATGAGCGGCGAGCGGGCTCGGATTGTTTTTTGGGCAGCCTTTCGGGAGGGAAAGGTGACAGGCATTTGCTGGTGCTTCTGGCTTTTCGCAATTTTTAGGAGCGGTACGTGATCGTCACCAAACCCCATTAACTCTCTGACGGACTGCTTCATTTCAGTATCCTTTAATAACAGCTCGGCCGTCCGCCGCTGAAAGCGCGCTCAGGCCAGGGCTCATCGTGATCAGGGAAATCTAGATGTGAATGAGGCCATCATCTTCGTCCGAAAATGGCTCAAATTCGTCCAGGAGCTCGCGAATAGAGATGCATTCAACGCCCATGGCGTCGATCTCGAGAACATTGATGGGTTGAGATGCAAGAAGGATATGTTTCGGAATGAACATGACACAGGTCTCCATTGCCGCTGGCGTTGACGCAGCGAATTACGATGAACAGGATGGAAGGCGTGCGCAGCCTAAAGGCCGCGAACCGCTACGCGTGGATGTCCGAAAAATTTGGAAGAATACCCAGCCATGTCAGGCAACCGAATGAACAAGCGAGCGGAAACGAATGGCAAGAGCCAATCATATTCGGTTCGGTATGGTCCAATTCTTGGTCATAGGTCATTTTCCATGGGAAACGGCATAACTCAACGTTTCCGTTCACGGTATGTACCGGACAAATCACGCAAGTCAACCGGGCTCCCTAACCGGACTGCAGATTTTTTCTGCGGAAATCGGTGATCGGCTCAGGAATCCGTTGACTCAACCTGGAGAACCGGCAACATTCAAGTTTCTGACGCTTGGATGTTGTGATTGTCTGGGAATGTGTCTTCGGACCCTGATGGATGGATCAACGACAGTCGATACAAAAACGGGTTGTCTTAGGGCAACCCGTTTTTTGCTTCCATGATTGACTTGGTGTTCATTGAACGCTCCTTTTGGGTTTCTACGGCCAACCCTTTGTCAGCCGCTCCTATTCGCAACAGAGTTCTTTGGATTGCGCAAGCCCTCCTTCCAGGCGCTTTAGGCGGAGGCCGTAGAGGAAATTTAAGGGCATACGCGTCAAGGTAGTAGGCGTTCCAACCCTCCTTACCTATCGATTTCCAACCCACGATTCAGCTCGCCTACGCTCATCTGGTTTTCGACATCAATCTGGAGGTCTTCAATTGTTTGGCCTCGGCCTGAATAATTTTTCCGATCGGGCCCCTAGACAAGTTCACTTTTTGTTCTATATTCCGTCATCATGGAAACACCGACCTCACGCGCCGCATCGCGAATAGCCTGATCGTCACTCCGCCGCAAAGGCGGACCGTCGAATCTTGCCTATGAGGTCTTTGTAAATGCGTTTTTCAAACAATGGTGCGGGCGATACCCATCGGGAACCTGCGGCCCAGAACCCTTTCTTTCCACTCGCAACTCTCAAATCATTTGGTGCTGTGATCTTCCGTTCACAGGCGTCGCGTGATGTCGCGTGTTTGCTCGACGTCGATGTGGCGGTTTCTTCATGGGTTTGCGCGCCCAAACCCCTGGTCCTGGCGAGTGAACATTACATTTGCGATTTTCTCGTCACAGACGTCGAAGGCGTTCAAACGTTGATGGACGCACATGACCGGCAGGACGGTCCAGATCAAAAAGAGCTGACTGCCGCCGCCGCTAGCATCAACCTTCGATATAGACGTTGGGATCATGCTGCTGTCCATTCGGGCTTTCGCCTGCGGAACTCCAAAGACCTCATTCGGTACGCAAACTATACCACAGCCCTTGGAGATAGGGTCAGGCTTCTCGCGGCGCTCAACGAAAACGGGACATTGTCGGTCGCTGAATGCCTCTCCGCATTCCAGGAAACCAAACCAATCGCCGGCCTGGCTTCCATGATCCTGGGTGGCTTTATTGAAATCGATTTGGACGAGGCATTGATCGGTCCAGAGACAAAGGTCAGGCGAATAGTGTGCTGAATTCGGCCGCCTCGCTCTTTCGATTTCATAAGGTCTCCAAATTATGAGAACTAAACCATCACTTTACGCGCCTGTGTCACTCGATCTGGCGCTGACGACGCAGGTCGCTTTGGTGACCTTATCCAGAAGCCTCAGGCCTTATTTGCGGAAAGGAAAGGCCTTCGTGGCCGCTCTCTTGGTTCCAAGTAATTCGGACATCAATCACTACTCCGACGCGGCGCAGTGGCTTCTGGACGCACCGCGCCGAGAACGCATGATCGGCGGGTACGATCATGCAGTCATCGTGATTGACGCTGAGAGAGCACGGGATTCCACAGTTGACCGCCTCGAGGGACTCCACAAAAAAATGCGCGTGGTTGTTTTGGTTTCATCGCTCGACCAACTGAGCGACGAACTCAAAATCATGGCCGACGTAATTGGCACCCTTCCGCCACCCAACTCGGCAGACATTCGAATCGCAGCGAAACGAATGGGCTTTGGTAACATTCGAAATGAGGACGCTAGTTTTCTTGCTGCCCAAGATATGTCCAGGGTATCGCTCGCCATGCGACGTGGGCGACCAATTGAAACGGTTGTCGATCGGTTGCAACAGTATCCTCCCATTGAAAAGCAGACCTCTGCGATCCATGGCCAGACCGAGGGACCAAAACTCGAAGACCTCTCCGGGTACGGAGATGCGAAGTCCTGGGGGCTTGAACTTGCCAAAGACCTCGCTGATTTGCGGGATCGTAAGGTAAGCTGGGAAGATATCGACCGTGGCATCCTTTTGTCCGGCCCGCCCGGGTCTGGCAAAACTTCATTCGCTTCGGCTCTCGCAAGGTCATGCAATGCGTCACTGGTAGTCGGCTCCGCTGCCAGCTGGCAGGCTGCCGGTCATCTCGGCGATATGCTCAAAGCGATGAGGAGAGCTTTTTCGGAAGCTGAAAAACACGCGCCAGCGATCTTGTTCATTGATGAATTCGACAGTTTCGGCGACCGCTCTACCGCCGTTGGCGATAATTCTTCATACTGCCGCCAAGTCATCAATGCGCTCCTGGAATCCCTAGACGGTATCAAAAAACGTGAAGGTGTCGTGGTCGTGGGAGCGACGAATTTTCCCGAACTCATTGATGCTGCACTTTTGCGTCCGGGAAGACTTGAACGCCATTTTGTCATCGCCATGCCAGACGACCAGACGCGAGATGATATCTTCAGATTTTTTCTGGGAACCGAACTCCAAGGTCAGGATTTGAGACTGGTAGTGAGCAGATCGTTGGGATGGTCGGGGGCCGCAATTGAGTGCTGTGTACGAGATGCGAGACGTGCCGCGCGGCGGGCACAGCGGGAAATGAGGGTTGCGGACCTCTTGTCCGCAATGCCCACTCGAATTCCTATTCCTCCTGACATGCTCAGGTCCAATGCAGTCCACGAAATGGGCCACGCCATTCTGGGCGTTTTGGTTGAAGCCGATCGCCTCTTGTATGTCTCTATCCAAGAGAGCTACGCCGATACCAACCAAGTGCAAATGCTGGGTAGCGCCGTTTTCGAAGTAGGCCCGATCGTCCGTAAGACCTCAACGTATTTCGAGAACAGGATCGCCATTTTGTTGGCCGGGGTGGCTGCCGAACGTATCGTATACGGTGATCATTCTGATGGGGCCGGTGGTCATCAGTCAGCCGATCTCAATTTGGCAACGGACCTCGCGACGATGCTGGAGGTCAAATGGGGTTTTGGACAGAGCCTGATCTCGGTTGCCTCGGATTACCCTGAGTACCTTGAAGTCATGCGATCGAGACAGCCACAGTTGACGAAGCATGTTGAGACCACGTTGCGAACTCAAATGGAGCGGGCTTCCAGAATGCTCGAGGAACACCGTGACGTCTTGGAATTCCTGGCCGAGCAATTGGTCTTGCATGGACGGCTGGAAGCGATCGAAGTCCAGGAGGCAGTATTGTCAAATCGGCGGACCAACATGACATCACAGGCGAAGGTTGGATAACGAATCCACTCGAGTGAAATCTGAGCGCGGATACAAGTACGCCAAGAACCAGGTCTTGTATTGTCTGGCTTCTAAATTTGCGGGCGAGTATCGGTGGGCTTCCTGAGAGTTTTACAATCACCCTGATCTACAGGACGGATAGCGACCACAAAATCCCAAAATTTAGTCGGACGATTTCTGTCGAAATGCAAATAGTACAGCCTCTGGTAGCCGTAAAAATAATTCAAAAATATGCAAAAAAAGTGGGCCGATCACGTAAGCGTGGTCGGCCCACTGTCGTTTTGGCCTGATTTTTCGCCGTCCTGATCATTTCCGCCCAAGGAAAATTCGACTTCCCAAGTCGGCACACAGTTCAGACGTAGATGGCGT
The DNA here is from genome assembly GCA_000961635.1 of Hoeflea sp. BRH_c9. Lineage (GTDB taxonomy): Bacteria > Pseudomonadota > Alphaproteobacteria > Rhizobiales > Rhizobiaceae > Hoeflea. Next base: position 21,466 of record LADQ01000154.1, read on the forward strand.
GGAGTTCACACGTTCGTGGCGCGCTACAAAAGAAATGGTGGGCCCGGCAGGATTCGAACCTGCAACCAAGCGGTTATGAGCCGCCGGCTCTACCATTGAGCTACAGGCCCGGGATTGCCGCGCGTGACGCCAGGCCGCTTGGCGGCGCCG
>LADQ01000155.1 GCA_000961635.1 Hoeflea sp. BRH_c9
GGCTCGCGCATCCGCGCTTCGCAAGCCTGACCGGAGACCGGGCGGCGCGGGTGATTGGCATGCTTCTGATCATCCCTTGCGCATCGATCCTGGTTCCGTTGCCCCTGACCAACACCGTTCCGGGCATTGGCGTCGCACTGGCCGCCATTGGCCTGATCGAACGCGATGCGCTGTTCGTCATTCTGGGACTTGTCGTGGCCATGATCTGGGTCACCATTCTGGTAGTCGGCGGGCCCGCTCTGTTGTATTTTCTGATCGATTATATGCTTGCCAGCGGATCTGCCGCTTGAACAGGCCCCTGAAATGGCCGCGCCATCGGACGCCCGATCATGTTTTCGACACCATTGCGATGAATGCACATCGAAAGTGCATGAACCAAGGAACCCCAGCATGCTGATTGCCGATAGCCGCTCCCGACGAACATACACGGCGCTGGCGCTGGCCGTTCTGATGGCAATTGTCGTCGGCTCGGCTCTGGCATTCGAACATATCGGCGGCTACATTCCCTGCGCCCTCTGCCTGACCCAGCGGACCCCCTATTACATCGGCGCGCCGTTGATGCTCGGTGCGGCGATTATTTCTTTGGCCGGAGGTCCGTCGTGGGCCGTGCGCGGCCTGATGGCTATCGGCGGTTTGCTGATGCTGTATGGACTTGTGCTCGGCGTCTACCACTCCGGTGTCGAATGGCATTGGTGGGAAGGACCGGCGTCCTGTGCGACGTCCGCCGATGCCGTGACCAGGGACGCCGGATCGCTGCTCGGGGATCTCAGTTCGAAAAAGCCGCCATCGTGCGATTCCGCCGCCTTGCGCGTCCTCGGCCTGTCATTCGCCGGCTGGAATGTGCTGGCCAGCGCGGCTTTGGCGGCGATTGCCTTCCGCGGCGCGATGATCAAGCCTTGAACCGTCCGTTCAGGGCTGCAGTTCAACGTCCCAATACAGATAATCCATCCAGCTTTGATGCAGGAAATTGGGCGGGAACATCCGCCCATTGTTGTGCAGGTCCTGCACGCTGGGGCGGTAGGGCTTCTGCCGCGGAATCATCCCCGCCTGCTTGGGCATGGCCCCGCCTTTCCTGAGATTACAGGGCGAACAGGCCGCCACCACATTTTCCCAGGTGGTTTGGCCGCCGCAGCGCCGCGGGGTGACGTGGTCGAATGTCAGCTCATCGGGCGAGCCGCAATACTGGCACTCGAAGCGGTCGCGCAGAAACACGTTAAAGCGCGTGAACGCCGGGAACCGTGACGGCTTGATATAGGTCTTGAGGCAAACCACGCTCGGCAACCGCATCGAAAATGTCGGTGAAGACACGGCGTGATCATATTCCGCGACAATCTGCACTCGATCGAGAAACACGGCCTTGACCGCATCCTGCCACGACCACAGCGACAGCGGATAGTAACTCAACGGCCTGTAATCAGCGTTCAGCACGAGCGCCGGCAAGGACTGCGGGGATACATAAATCGTCAAGTTGCTCTCCTGGGAGATAGCGATTCGGCACCTGCGGAGACCATATTAGGCTGGTCGTGACAGGATTGTGAAGCACCTGTCTTTGAAAAGGTTTTTTGGCCTGATCCGGACCCGGTCAGCCGCCGAGCGGCGTTGCGTCGCGGCGCATCACCTGGGCATAATAGGCCCAGAGCAGCCGCGCCGCCACACCCCGCCACGGACTCCAGTGTTGAGCCAGACCGGCCAGTTCGCGCGGTTGCGGCCGGGCGTCGAGTCCCAGCACATGGGCCGCGGCACTTTGCAGCGCCACATCGCCCGCTGGAAAAACGTCCGGATGCCCGGCGCAGAACAACAAATAGACCTCTGCCGACCAGGGTCCAAGGCCCTTGATCGCCGTCAGGGTCTTGATCGCCACGCCTCCCTCAAGCGCGCACAGATGCTCAAGATCAAGCTCCCCGGCCATCACCGCATGGCCGACCCGTTGCAAGGTCTCGGCCTTGGCCCGCGACAGCCCCGCGGCCCGCAATTGCTCAGGCGACAAGTCGAGAACCGCCGCCGGGCTGATCTCGCCCGCCGCCAGCTCCAGTTTTCGCCAGAGCGCATTGGCGCTGGCTTTCGAGACCATTTGCGACAGCACAATTTCAGCCAGCGCCGCAAACCCGGGCGGTTTGCGGCGCAACGGCACCGGGCCGGCCAGTTCAATCGCCCGGGCCAGACGCACATCGTTTCGCGCCAGCGCCAGCAGGCCCTCTGAAATATCTTCAATGCTGTCTATCCTGCGCATAGTCCGCCTTTTGCCCTTTGACCGACCCCGGTGACGGCGCCGTCGAAAAATGACATGAAACACCATGCCCCACGCCAACACCACAGCGATCGAAAATCCGCGCACGCCAACGGTGCGGTTCGCGCCCAGCCCCAATGGACTGCTTCATGTCGGGCATGCCCGATCGGCAGTCCTCAACTGGCGCTTCGCCCGTGAATGCGACGGTGCGTTCCTGGTGCGAATCGAAGACATCGACTTGACCAGAGCCCGGCCCGAGTATGAACGCGCGATTTTCGAAGATCTGGGATGGCTCGGGCTTGAGTGGCCGACGCCGGTCCGGCGTCAGTCCGATCATTTTGCCGACTACCGGGAGGCCTTGTCCGAATTGCGCAAGCTCGGCCTGCTCTATCCGGCTTTCATGAGCCGCTCGGAAATGCAGGACCGGGTCCGGATGGCCGAAACACCGGATCGGCCATGGCCGCGCGACCCCGACGGCGCTCCGCATTACCCCGGCGATGACCGCAGCCTGGCCAGTGCGGAGCGCGATCGGAGAATTGCCAGCGGCGCCCCGCATGGATGGCGTCTGGATATGAAAGCCGCACTCAACGGCCTGGGGATGACATTGTCTTGGACCGAGCATGGGGCGGGATCGAATGGCGAGACCGGCGTGATTGCCGCTGATCCCGCGGCCTGGGGCGACGTGCTTCTGGCCCGCCGGGATATCCCGGCCAGCTATCACCTGGCGGTCACCGTCGACGACGCCATTCAGCAGATCACCGACATTGTTCGCGGGCAGGATCTGTTCGCGGCGACTTCTGTCCACCGGTTGCTGCAACAATTGCTCGGCTTGCCCGTCCCCCGATACCGGCACCACAGCCTGATCCTCGACGCCAACGGGCGCAAGCTCTCCAAGAGCGACGGCGCCACGTCAATCGCATCGCTCAGAAAGCAGGGCCACACGCCGGCTGATGTCATTGCCATGGCCGGGATGACCACTGAGGCCTGATCTCAGGTCGGACGAACCATCCGTTTGAGCATGGCAAGCAGCAACAGGATCGCAAACGCCACGCCGATTGCCGCCGGAATGATCATCGCCGAGGGAACCCGCCCGAACGGAATCACATCCACCACGTTCAAACCGACGATGAATCCCGCCAACAGCACGATCATGTTCCCCCATGCGCCGAATCCCTGTTCTCCCAACACCGAGTTCATGGCGTTGCCGACAAAGAATGATGCGGCGATGGACACTGCGACGAAATACAAGACCATGTCCGAAGACATCCCGGCAAACATGAGCCTATCTCCTATTCAAATACGCCTTCGCATTGGAAAAGACTAACATGGTGAACGCCCAGGCGGCGCCGGATCGCGATTCTGACTTAATGATTAACCTTTACTCCTGCCGATCCTGCACCACAGTGGGACGAGTGCGCGCATTGATAATGGCAGCATTGATTTCAGCGCCGAGAATGAAAATCGCCGCGACAATATAGAGAAACACCAGGGCGATCATGATCGACGCGAGACCGGCATAGGTCGAGACATAGGTGGCGAATTCCTTGAGGTAGCTGGCAAACATCAACGCGCCTGCCATCCAGGCGACAAGCGTGAGGCCGATCCCGGGGAGCACATCAATCAGCCGGCGGCGGCCGGACGGCAACCAAAGATGCGAGGCGGTCAGTCCGATGATCAACACCATCGCCGCGACCAGAATTCGCCAACTGTCCACCGCCGAGATGATCGATTCCATCCAGGGGGCGTATTGCCGGGCCAGCCTGAGCGCCAGGGGCGCCAGCACCAGCAGGAAACTGATCGCCATGATGACCAGCACCGCGATCACGACGAAGCCAAGGCTTTGAGCCCGGGTGACATACCATGAACGTGTCTCGGCCACCCGGTATGCCCGGTTGAGCGAGACCCTCAGCGCCTCGACCCCATTGGCTGAAAAGAACGCCGCCGCAAACACCGACACGGTCAGCAAGCCGCCGCGCTCGACGGTCAGAACATTGACAACCTCACGCGAGATTGGCTTGGCGATGGATTCGGGCCAGGTATCGAAAATCAGATGCGATGCCGTTTCGGCATAGGCATTGGCGCCAAGAAAACTCGCCAGCGCCGTACCGAAGATCATGAACGGAAACAGCGCCATCAGGATGGACAATGCGACATGGCTGGCCATCGCCCAACCATCATCATTATTGAAATGGGTGACGGCGTCCATGACCACGGTACGGATGCGCTGCAATGCTTGCTCCTTGTCTTGCCCGCCTTCATGCCAGATCTGGCGATCCGATGCGAGCCGCCCGGCAGCGCCGGTCCATCCCGCCGGCCCAGTTGACCTCCACAGCCCCCACTGGCCCCCACTGGCATTGCCAACCTTGACTGATTATGGGATTCGAAACGCCGCAGGAACAGGGGCAAGCCGCGCAATGACTGGTGAAAACCGAAGAAAGACGATCCTGGTGACCGGTTGCTCGAGCGGAATTGGCGCCTATTGCGCCCGCGCGCTCAAGGCGGAAGGCTGGCAGGTGATCGCCTCGGCGCGCACAAACGACGATATCTCGAAACTGAAAGAGGACGGCATCGAGGCGTTTTTCCTCGATTACGCCGATCCGCCGAGTATCGCCAACTTCTTCGAGCATGCCATGGCCGCCACCGGCGGGCGCTGCGACGCGCTGTTCAACAATGGCGGCTACGCACAGGTCGGCGCGGTCGAGGACCTTCCGGTCGACGCCTTGCGCGCCCAGTTCGAGGCCAATTTTTTCGGCTGGCACGACCTGACCCGGCGGGTCATTTCGGTGATGCGGGCGCAAGGTCATGGCCGTATCGTGCAATGTTCCTCGATTCTTGGCCTGGTTCCGCTGCGGTTCCGCGGCGCCTACAATGCGTCCAAACATGCGCTCGAAGGCTTGTCGGTGACACTGGCGCTGGAGATGCAAGGCTCCGGCATTCACGTCAGTCTGATAGAGCCCGGCGCGATTGCCACCAGGTTCAGGGCCAATTGTCTGCCGCATCTCCACAAACACATCGACATCGACAGCTCGGTCCACCGCCACGACTATCAGGCCCAACTCCGCCGGCTCGAGAAGCAGGAGCTGTCAAACAGCGGCAAACTCGGGCCTGAAGCGGTTTATCAGGTCCTTCGCCATGCCCTGACCGCGGAGCGCCCGCGCTATCATTATGCCGTGACGCGGGCGGCGAAACTGGGTGTCATTGCCCGCAGGCTATTGCCGGCACGGTTGTTCTACCCGTGGCTGGCCAGACAGGATTGACCCGCCGTCCGCGAAGCGCGCGATGGACTTGGCGGCAAAAAACCCTATGTTCCGATCCGGAAACTGTCTTGAGGAATCCCCAATGTCGTCGGTTACCTATGTCCTGTCCATCATCGTCATGCTGTCCGTGGCGGCCGTGCTGTTGCGCGGCCTCGTCAACATGGCGCGTGGCGGCAGCGGAAATCTCTCCAACAAGCTGATGCAGATGCGCGTGCTGCTGCAATTCATCGCAGTCGCACTGATTGTGGCCACGCTCTGGCTCACCGGCGGCGGCCGCTGACGCCACCCGCGTCCGATAGGCGAGGCGTCTCGCAACTCCGCTCAGAAGGCTTGCGCAATGGTCAAACTCAACAAGATCTACACAAGGACCGGCGACGACGGCACAACCGGCCTGGTCTCGGGCGAGCGGCGTTTGAAATATGACCTCCGCGTCGAGGCCTATGGCGCTGTCGATGAAGCCAATGCGGTGATCGGCATGGCGCGGCTTCACACCGCCGATCTGCCTGATCTCGACGCCATGCTGATGCGGATCCAGAATGACTGCTTTGATCTGGGCGCCGATCTGGCCACACCCGATACCGGCGGCGAACCGGATTATGAACCCCTGCGCATCGTCGATTCGCAAGTGGACCGGATCGAGGCCGATATCGACATGCTCAACGCCGATCTCGAGCCGCTGCGATCATTTGTCCTGCCGGCCGGAACCGCGGCCGCGGCGCATCTGCACCTTGCCCGCACCGTGGCGCGCCGGGCTGAACGGTCTATCGTCAGACTTGCCGATCAGGAGGGCGAGACCGTCAGTCCGGCCGCGATCCGCTATATCAACAGATTGTCCGATTTCTTTTTTGTCGCCGCCCGCTGGGTCAATGATCACGGCCGCGCCGATGTGCTTTGGGTTCCGGGGAAAAACCGCTAGGCTCCACATGCGTGACCTGAGAGACATGCCCCGCGTCAACGGAAAACCTCGCGATGTTCATTCCCCTGCATGATGCCAACAACCTCAAATTCATCAAGCTGCAATGGATCACCTGGTCGCTGATCGCGATCAACGTTATTGTCTGGATCGTGACCGAACTTGCAGGCGCCGAGAGCGAATTCTCCACTGCCGCTGTCCTGGGGCTGGGCTTCATCCCTTCCGTGGTCAATGACATTGCCGAGCTGCCGCAGTCGATGGTTCTGGTGCCCGAGGACGCGACCTACATCACCTACAGTTTCCTGCACGGAAATTTGTTGCACCTTGGCTCGAACATGCTCTTTCTGTGGGTTTTCGGCGACAATGTCGAAGACGCCATGGGGCACATCAAGTTTCTGATCTTCTATTTTCTCTGCGCCGCGGCGGGGGCCTTCGCCCACGGCCTGCTGTTGCCTGATTCCCAGAATCCTTTGATCGGCGCTTCCGGGGCGGTGGCCGGCGTGATCGCGGCCTATCTCATGCTCCACCCGAGGGTAAGGGTCTGGGTGCTGGTGCTGGGCCGTATCCCGCTGCCGCTGCCTGCCTTTATTCCCTTGATGTTCTGGGTGATTTATCAGTTTTTCATGGTTTTCACCGATTTCGGCAACGAGGTGTCCTGGGCGGCCCATGTCGGCGGCATTGTTGCCGGCGCGGTTCTGGTGCTTGTCTTCCGGCGGCCGGGAGTTCCGCTTTTCGACCGGACCATCGAAAGTCCGGAAGCGGTGGTGCACGAAGCCCCGCAACCGGCTCCTGCAAAAACCGCCGCGGGAACGCCGCCGCCAAAGTGGGGGCGGTAGCATCACCGGCGCCAAATTGACGGCGACGCGGACATTATCTGTTTGGCGCTGCAAGAACTCCTGTGCGGTTGCGATTGAAATTCGGGAAAAATCGCGTATCCATGTCGGCAATCGGCTATCGGGGTGGTGTCTTCACAGGCTAAATCCCGATAAACGGCCTGAGAAATCAGGGCAGATTAGGACATGGCCGATAACAGTGAGGCCAAGCAAAGTGAGGAAGGCAATCCGATGAAAATTCTCGTGCCGGTAAAGCGGGTCGTTGACTACAACGTCAAGATCCGGGTGAAGGCCGATGGCAGCGGCGTTGATCTCGCCAATGTGAAGATGTCGATGAATCCGTTTGACGAAATCGCCATCGAGGAGGCGCTACGGCTTAGGGAAGCCGGCAAGGCGACCGAGGTCATTGCGGTGTCGATCGGACCGGCCAAGGCCGAGGAAACCCTGCGCACAGCACTTGCCATGGGCGCCGACCGGGCGATCCTGGTCGAGGCCGACACCCTGGTCGAGCCGCTGGCGGTCGCCAAGATCCTTAAGGGGATAGTCGGCGAGGAAAGCCCGGATCTGGTGATCCTGGGCAAACAGGCAATCGATGATGATTCCAATCAGACCGGCCAGATGCTGTCAGCACTTCTCGGCTGGAGCCAGGCCACATTCGCCTCCAAGGTCGAAATCGGTGACAGTTCCGCCAATGTCACCCGCGAGGTCGATGGCGGCCTGCAGACCATCTCGGTCAAGCTGCCAGCGATCGTCACCACCGATCTGCGCCTCAATGAACCGCGTTACGCCTCCTTGCCCAACATCATGAAGGCCAAGAAGAAGCCGCTCGACAAGAAAACCCCTGGCGACTACGGCGTCGACATCGCACCACGGCTTGAGGTGATCAAGACCGAAGAACCGGGCGGCCGCAAGGCGGGTGTCAAGGTCGCCTCGGTGGCCGAACTCGTCGACAAGCTCAAGAACGAAGCAGGCGTGCTGTAAGCGCGGGAAAGGAAGACATACTCATGGCCATTCTCATCATAGCCGAACACGACCACGCCTCGCTGTCCGACCAGACCGCCAAGGCCGTCAGCGCCGCCTCGAAAATTGGCGGGGACGTCCACATTCTTGTCGCAGGCAAGAACGCCAAGCCAGCCGCCGATGCGGCGGCCAAGCTCGACGGCGTTTCCAAGGTGCTGCTGGCCGAAGGCGACGAATACGCCAACCGGCTCGCCGAACCGCTCGCAGCCCTCGTCGTCTCGCTTGCGGACAGCTACGACACGCTGATGGCGCCAGCCACCACTTCAGGCAAGAACGTCATGCCGCGGGTGGCGGCGCTTCTCGATGTCATGCAGATTTCCGACATCATCGAGGTTATCGCCGCCGACACCTTCAAACGGCCGATCTATGCCGGCAACGCGCTGCAGACCGTGCGCTCGACCGACGCCAAGCGCGTTATCACCGTTCGCACCGCCACCTTCTCCGCCGCCGGCGAAGGTGGATCCGCCGCGATTGAAACCATCGCATCGGCTGGCGATCCCGGCTTGTCGTCTTTCGTCAAGGACGCAATCGCCACTAGCGATCGTCCGGAACTGACCTCGGCGAAGATCATCATCTCCGGCGGTCGCGCGCTCGGCTCCTCGGAGAAGTTCAAGGAAGTCATTCTGCCGGTTGCCGACAAGCTCGGCGCCGCCGTCGGCGCCTCCCGCGCCGCGGTCGACGC
>LADQ01000018.1 GCA_000961635.1 Hoeflea sp. BRH_c9
GCCGCGGTGATGTCGAACATCGCCGGCGCCGTGGGCAGTGGCGACGATGCGCCGCGTCTGATGACCGGCACCGGCAAGGACGACGTGCACCTGCTCGTCGTCTGCACCGCCGAACGCGGCATGTGTGGCGGCTTCAACAGCCAAATCGCCCGGTTCGCCCGCGAACAGGTTCGGCGGCTGCTGGCTGACGGCAAGACCGTCAAGATCCTCTGCGTCGGCAAGAAGGGCTATGACATCCTTCGCCGCGAATACGCCGCGCTGATCATCGAGCGGATCGATTTCCGCGACGTCAAGCAGATGAGCTTTGTCCAGGCCGAAACGGTCGCCAACAAGGTCATGGATCTGTTCGAAAAGGGCGGCTTCGACGTTTGCACTCTGTATTACTCGGAGTTCAAATCGGTCATCAGCCAGATCCCGACCGGTCAGCAGCTGATCCCGGCGACGTCCGGAGCGGACACCGCCGACACCAGCGCTTCGGCGATCTACGACTACGAGCCTGGCGCCACGGAGATCCTCGAGGATCTGCTGCCGCGCTCGATCAAGGTGCAGATCTTCAGGGCGCTGCTCGAAAATGTTGCAGGTGAAATGGGTGCGAAAATGTCCGCCATGGACAACGCGACCCGCAATGCTGGCGAGATGATCGACAAGCTGTCGATGAGCTACAATCGCCAGCGGCAGGCCCAGATCACCAAGGAACTCATTGAAATCATTTCGGGCGCGGAAGCGCTCTAAGGTACACGGAAGAGGGTAAGATACATGGCTAAGGCAGCTACCCCGGCAAGCAAGCCCGCAGCGGCGACAAAACCCGCAGCGGCTAAGAAGCCCGCAGCGGCACGGACACCGAAGGCGAGCGCCGCGACAACCGAAACGGTCAAGGCCGCCGGCGCAACCGGCCGCATCACCCAGGTGATCGGCGCGGTTGTCGACGTGACGTTCGACGAAGGCACCTTGCCTGCGATCCTGAACGCGCTGGAAACCACCAATGTGGGCAACCGCCTGGTGCTCGAAGTTGCACAGCACTTAGGTGAAAACGCGGTTCGCACCATCGCCATGGACTCGACCGAAGGTCTGGTCCGCGGCCAGGATGTGATCGACACCGGCGGACCGATTACCGTGCCGGTCGGCGTGGAAACGCTTGGACGCATTCTCAACGTGATCGGCGAGCCGGTCGATGATGCGGGTCCGGTGAAGACCAAGGCGCGCCGCGCCATTCACCAGGACGCGCCTGAATTCAGCGAGCAGTCAACCGAAGCTGAAATTCTGGTCACCGGCATCAAGGTCGTCGATCTGCTGGCGCCTTATGCCCGCGGCGGCAAGATCGGCCTGTTCGGCGGCGCCGGCGTTGGCAAGACGGTTCTCATTCAGGAACTGATCAACAACATCGCCAAGGCCCATGGCGGCTACTCGGTGTTTGCCGGCGTCGGCGAGCGCACCCGCGAAGGCAACGATCTCTATCATGAGATGATCGAATCCGGCGTGAACAAGGAAGGCGGCGGCGAGGGCTCCAAATGCGCGCTCGTGTTCGGCCAGATGAACGAGCCTCCGGGCGCCCGCGCCCGCGTTGCGCTGACCGGTCTGACGATTGCCGAACAGTTCCGTAACGATGGCCAGGACGTGTTGTTCTTCGTCGACAATATTTTCCGCTTCACCCAGGCCGGTTCCGAAATGTCGGCACTGCTCGGCCGTATCCCTTCCGCGGTGGGCTATCAGCCGACCCTGAGCACGGACATGGGTCAGATGCAGGAGCGCATCACCACCACGAACAAGGGCTCGATCACATCGGTGCAGGCGGTTTACGTGCCGGCCGATGACTTGACCGACCCGGCGCCGGCTTCGACCTTCGCCCACTTGGATGCAACGACGGTGCTCAACCGCTCGATCGCCGAAAAGGGCATCTACCCGGCGGTGGACCCGCTCGATTCCAACTCGCGCATGCTCGATCCCTTCATCATCGGTGAAGAGCATTATGCGGTTGCCCGCGCGGTTCAGGAAATTCTGCAGCGCTACAAGTCGCTGCAGGACATCATCGCCATTCTGGGCATGGATGAGCTGTCCGAAGAAGACAAGGTGACCGTGGCGCGCGCCCGCAAGGTTGAGCGCTTCCTGTCACAGCCGTTCTTCGTGGCCGAAGTGTTCACCGGCGCGCCGGGCAAGCTGGTCGATCTGGCCGACACCATCAAGGGCTTCAAGGGTCTGGTCAATGGCGACTATGACCACCTTCCTGAGCCGGCTTTCTATATGGTCGGGACCATCGAGGAAGCCGTCGAAAAGGCCCAACGCCTCGCCGCTGAAGTGGCCTGAACCTGAAATTGCCCGCGCAAACCGCCTTTGGCGGGTTTGCGCGGCGCACTTAAACAGCACTGCGATAAAGTGAACGTCATGGCTGACAGCTTCAATTTTGAACTCGTATCCCCGGAACGGCTGCTTTTATCGGCAACCGTGACCGAAGTCGTCATTCCCGGCATGGACGGCGAAATGACGGTGATGGCGCATCACGCACCGACCATGACGACGATCAAGCCGGGCGTGGTCACCGTGGTGACAGCCGAAGGCCGGAGCGACCGCTATGTGGTGTTTGGCGGATTTGCCGACATCCTGCCGGAAGGCTGCACGCTGCTGGCCGAATCAGCCGTGGCGGTCGCTGATATCGACCGCGCCGATCTTGCCCAAAGGCTGCAGGATGCGCGGGAAGATTATGCCGACGCCACGTCGGACACCGGCAAGCAGAAGGCTCAGGAATATCTCGATCAACTGACCACGCTGGAAGCGGCGATCTGATCCGGGCGCATGGGCCTGGCATGGGCCTGGATTGACGCGAGGCGGCTTTCGGGCCGCCTTTTTGTTGCCCGGACGGCTCAGCTCCAATCTGCGGGGCGTCAGTGCGGGGAGACAAGGTCGACAAAGGGTTGGGGATAGTCGAGCGACCCGGTCCAGCCGGCCAGCGCGCCTTGCTGCAATTCGAGCGCGAGGAAGCGCGGCCCCTGACAGGCGATCTGGGCGCCGTCCGCGGTGTGGGATTTGAAGCCGAAGCGGCAATAATAGTCCGGCTGCCCGAAAACGAAGACCGAGCGCCACTGCCTTTGCAGCGCCAGAGCCAGAGCATGGCGGACCAGTTCGGTGCCGATCTGCATGTCGCGCCAGGCCGGCAAAACGGCCAGTGGCGCCAGCGCCAGCGCGCGCTCGGGTCCAGGCACGGGTGCGAGCAGGATGTGGCCGATGACCTCGCCATCCAATTCGGCGACCAGGGACACCGCATCCGCGGGCGCGGCCAACACCGCATCCCGCAATCCGCTATCGGCATAGGCCGAAGCGGCAAGCGCCCGGATCGCCGGCTCATCCGCCGGGCTTCGCTCACGATAGGCCGCTTGCGCGGCTATGCTCTTGCGTTCAGACATGGGCATATCCTGATCGCGTGCTTCCCCAATGTCCGGTCCGTGTCACGCCCGGCTCCCTGCCAGATGGCCAAAGGTCGCGACGACCTGATCATAGGCCTTGCGCTTGAACGGGACAATCAGGCCGGGAAGATCCTTCATCGGCTTCCATTCCCAGGCGTCGAATTCGGGCTTGTGGCCGAACGGCGGCGGATTGATCTGGATCTCGTTGTCGTCGCCGGTGAACCGCATGGCGAACCAGCGCTGCCGCTGGCCGCGATACTTGCCCTTCAGGCCGATGCCGATCATGTGGTCGGGCAGATCGTAGTCGATCCAGTCGGGCGCCTCGGCCAGCAGTTCGACCGAGCGCATGCCGGTCTCCTCGTGCAGTTCGCGCAACGCCGCCAGGTAGGGGTCCTCGTCGGCGTCAATGCCGCCTTGCGGCATCTGCCAGAGTTGCGGCGAGCCGTCATATTCGGTGTTGCCCTCGGCGATGCGGCGGCCGGCCCAGACAAGGCCGTCCCTGTTGAGCACCATGATGCCGGCGCAGAGGCGGTAGGGAAGATCGGTTGCGGACGGGGTTCGCTGTTTCACGGTCGGGTTCCTGTTCATCTTTCCGGGTCGTCCGCAACCGCGGAAGCCGGCACAATCTCGATGCCCCGCGCCGAGGCTTCCTCCGCCCAGACCGCGATGGCGTCGACGCTGACCTCAAATGCGGAGGCGACGCCGATGGCGGCGCCGTTGCGCCTTGCCGTCCGCTCCAGATCGTCGAGCCTGGAGAGAATGTAGCCGCGCTCCTGGGTGGCGTCGAGCACCATGTCGGAGGCGGCGAAAGGAATGCCCAGCGTCCTGGCGAACTTGTCGGTCAGCGATTGCGCCGATGTGCCGTCATCCAGGAACATGATGCCGCGCGCGGCAATGTCGCGCATGACAGGCTCCAGCGCATCCGGATCGGCCAGGAATCGCCCGCCCATGAAATTGGTGATGCCGGTGTAATTGGTGATGCGGGTCATGGCCTGGTGCAGATCAGCGAGATTGCTTTCGGCTCCGGCGGCCACGGTCAAGGTGCCGGCGCCCGGATCATTCGCCGGGTAATCAAATGGTTCGAACGGCACCTGCAGCAGGATCTCGTGGCCGGAACGCCGCGCCTCCTGCATCCAGCGCTGCAGGCTGTTGCCATTGGCGGCGAAGGCCAGCGTGATTGCCTCCGGCAGCGTCCTGATCGCGTGCTGTGTCCCGGTCTGGCTGAGGCCAAGCCCGCCGACGATGATGACGACGCGGGCGCCGCGGGTTCCCGACCATGGCCGCGCATAGATGTCAAAAGCGCGCTCGCCGTCGGGGCCGCGCACCGGCAGGGGACCTTCCTCTGTGGTCTCAAGCACCCTTGGGTCGGGCAAATGGGCCAGCCGCGGGTTCTGGCCGACCTGACCGGGCGCCTTGAGCAGCACCGGACGGTTGCCGGGACGCAGGGTTGGGGTGATCTTGTGGATTTCCTCGCCGTCATCGCCGAGCGTGATGGCGATATCGGCGCCGGACTGGCCGTTCAGGCTGTTGAGGGCGCTCTCCGGCCCGGAGGCTTCTTCGCCTGCGTCAACGGAGGCATCCGCGGCAGGTTGCGCGGATTGATCAGGCGCCGCGTCCACGGCCTCAGGCACGGTCGAAACCAAGGTCGGTTGCCCGGTGCCGATGCCGGCGCCCGACAGCGACATCCAGGCAGCCCCACCGATGACCAGGCACAATGCCGCCACCGTCAGCGCGGGCCGCGACCAGTTGCGGCTTGAGCCGCCGGCGCGCGGCTTTTTGGCCGGCTTGCGGTCCTGACCCAGCGGTTGATGGATGTTGTCGCCCAATGTCTCCAGTCCAAATCCCGATGCGGGTCTACAGCGCCGCGCATCCAATTGGATGCGCAAAGGTCGCTGTAGCACTTTGAAATAATGCATGTACGTTATCGTTCAAACGAATCCGTTTGAACGCGACATGCATTAGTGAATCAGTCCGCCGCCCCGCATGCAAGCCGAAGCGGTGCAGGCGGGGCGGCGGAACAGGATCAGGTCAGTTCTTGATGGCGGCCTGGTCCGGGCTCGGCGGGAAGGCCGGATCGGTCTTGACGCCGCGCAGCAGGTCCATCGCATAGCCGAGCTGGACGTCGTCCTTCGGATCCGGCGGAACATAGGCGATCGAGCCTGAGCCTTCGTCGGACTCGTTCTCGCCCTGGATATGGCCGCGCAATTCGCTTTCGCCGGAGGGCTGCACACGGCCGCGCAATTCCTCGGGCACCGGTTCCTCGACGCGGATGTCGGGCTTGATGCCGGTGCCCTGAATCGAGGTGCCTGACGGGGTGTAGTACAGCGCCGTGGTCAGCCGCAGCGCGGTCTTGGCGTCGAGCGGAATGATGGTCTGCACCGAGCCCTTGCCGAACGAGGTCGTGCCCAGAATGGTGGCGCGGCGGTGATCTTGAAGCGCCCCGGCGACGATCTCGGAGGCCGACGCGGATCCGCCATTGATCAGCACGATCACCGGCTTGCCGCCGGTGAGATCGCCCGGACGGGAGTTGAAGCGGCGGGTTTCTTCCGGGTTGCGGCCACGGGTCGAAACGATTTCGCCACGATCGAGGAAGGCGTCGGAGACGCTGATCGCCTGATCGAGCAGGCCGCCCGGATTGAGCCGCAGATCGAGCACAAAGCCCTTGAGCTTGTCGGCACCAATGTCCTCGGTGATCTTTTCGATTGCGTCGGAAAGGTCATCATAGGTTTTCTCGGTGAACGAGATCACCCGCAAATAGCCGACATCCTCTTCGGCGCGGAAACGCACGGCCTTGACCGCGATGATGTCGCGCACAACCTTGATCTTGAGCGGCATGTCGGCGCCTTCGCGCAGCACCGTCAGTTCAATGGCGGTGTTGACCGGACCGCGCATCTTGTCGACCGCCTCGGCAAGGGAAAGGCCGCGCACCGGTTCGCCGTCGATTTCGGAAATGAAGTCACCGGCCAGAACGCCGGCGCGCGCGGCGGGCGTTTCGTCGATCGGCGTGATCACCTTGACCAGTTCGTCCTCCATGGTGACCTCGATGCCCAATCCGCCGAATTCTCCGCGGGTCTGGGTGCGCATGTCATCTGCGGCTTCCTGGTTGAGATAGCTCGAATGCGGATCAAGCGAGGTCAGCATTCCGTCGATGGCGCTTTCGATCAGCTTCTGCTCTTCCGGCGGCGTGACGTATTGCGCGCGCACGCGCTCGAACACGTTGCCGAAGATGGCAAGCTGCCGGTAGGTCGCGGTTCCCGCCGCTTCGGCGGAGCCACCATAGGAATTGATCGCGCTGACAGATGTTGCGCCCATCAAGGCACCGACCGCCACAAGTGTTACCTTACGTATCATTGCTTGCCTTTCTCGAAGACATCTCGTCTTTCCACCATGGATGCGGATCGACTGGTTGACCGTCTTTTCTAATCTCAATGTAGAGCGTAGGGCGCTCCGATGCCAGCGTCAAAGCTGCAGAACCGGCAAATCTCGTCTGCCCCATTGTCGCCAGGGGCTCGCCGGACACCACGAACCTTCCGGCCGGGACTCCGATTTTTTCCATTCCGGCGAGAACCACATGGTGATTGTCACCGGTGTCAAGAATGACGATCTGGCCATATTCGCGGAATGGCCCGGCATAGGCAACCCAGCCATCGGCCGGCGCGAACACCGTCGCACCCTTGCCGGTGGCCACAACCTCGCCCGTCAATGTGTGCCCGGTTCCGTCATCGGCGCCAAAGACGCGAATGGTCTCGCCTGCGGCGGGATGAGCCAGCGTTCCGGGCAGTTTCGAAAATGCATATGCGGGCATAATACGGTTTTTGTCGGGCACCGCCACCGCCGCGAAGGCGCGCGCCCGCTCCAATCGCTCGGCCAGTTGACGCTGGCGCTCTTCCTCGGCCTTGCGGGCGGCCTCGGCGGCCTGCTTGAGCGAGACAATCTCGTCGGCAAGGCTGGCAATCACGGTTTCGAGTTCGGCGGACCGCACCGAAAGCGTCTCAGCCCGGTCGCGTTCGAGCCCGATTCGCCGTTGGCTTTCGACCAGAAGCGCGGTTTTTTCCGACGCCAGGTTGCCAAGCCGCTGCTCTTCGGCGGCGTTTTCCGCAAGTGCCGCGGCAAGCGATTGCCGCTCCAGCGCGATCGACTGGCGCAGCGCCGCCAATTCCTTCAGATCGCTGGCGAGGGCTTCAGTTTCGCTGCGGATTTCGGGCACGACGGCCCCGAGCAAAATCGCGCTTCTCACCGACGAGAGGGCGTCCTCGGGGCTGACCAGCAGGGCCGGCGGCGGATCGCGGCCGATTCGCTGCAGGGCCGCAAGCACTTCGGCCAGCACCGCGCGCCGCGACACCAGCGACAGCCGGACCGATTCCTGACGCTCGGAAAGGCCGGTCAAGGCCTGTTCGCCGG
>LADQ01000116.1 GCA_000961635.1 Hoeflea sp. BRH_c9
GGCCACCACGGCGGCCGCCCTGGACGCCTCCAGTTCGCCGAGGCAGGCCTCGATCCGCTGGCTTTCGCCGCCCAGCACCGCGCGGGCCTCCGGGTCCATCGCCGGATCGGCGATTTCGGGGGCCTCGTCATAGTCCAGCGTTGCCGGTTGGCGGGCGCGGATCATGTCGATCGCCTGGTTGCGGGCAATCGTCACCAGCCACGCCATGGCGGAAGCCTGGCCCACCCGGAAACTGCCGGCACGCCGCCAGATGCGGACATATACCTCTTGAACGGCGTCTTCGGCCTGGGCCCTGTCCTTGAGAATACGCAGGGCGACGCCAAAAAGTTTCGCGCTGGTCTCAGAATAAAGCGATGCGAACGCCTTGCGGTCGCCCAGCGCAACGCGCGCGATCATTGCGGAGAGATCTTCCTGGCTCATGATGGGGTCGGGTTCTCTGTTCCTGGGTCAATTTGATAGCAGCTTCACGGGCCGTTGAAACCCTGTACGGTAAAAATCGCTGACTGGTTGTGCAATTCATTGAAGGTTGGAGATTGCGTGAGCGAGTGATTGAAGCCAGGCGCGATTGCCGCTAAACAGCGCCGGACCTTTTGCCTCTTGCGCACATGCGAAACCCGGGACGCCACGCCAATGTCTGAGACCACAAACAACGACGCAGCAACCCAGGCCCGCCTGCTCGCCGAGGCGCTGCCCTATATGCAGCGCTACGAGAACAAGACCGTGGTGGTCAAATATGGCGGTCACGCCATGGGCGACCCGGCGCTCGGCAAGGCCTTCGCCCAGGATATCGCGCTGCTCAAGCAATCCGGCGTCAACCCGATCGTGGTCCATGGCGGCGGGCCGCAGATCGGCGCGATGCTGGCCAAGATGGGCATTGAATCGAAATTCGAAGGCGGCTTGCGGGTCACTGACGAGAAAACCGTCGAGATCGTCGAAATGGTTCTGGCCGGGTCGATCAACAAGGAAATCGTCGCACTGATCAACGCCGAGGGCGAATGGGCGATCGGGCTGTGCGGCAAGGACGGCAACATGGTCTACGCCGAAAAGGCGCGGAAGACCTTCATTGATCCCGATTCCAACATCGAGCGGGTGCTCGACCTGGGCTTTGTCGGCGAACCGGTGGAAGTCGACCGGACGCTGCTCGACCTGTTGGCCAAATCCGAAATGATCCCGGTGCTGGCGCCCGTCGCGCCGGGTCGCGACGGCCACACCTACAACATCAATGCCGACACTTTCGCCGGCGCCATCGCCGGCGCGGTGGAGGCCTCGCGGCTGCTGTTCCTGACCGACGTGCCGGGCGTTCTCGACAAGGACAGCAAGCTGATCGACGAGTTGACGGTCAGCGAGGCAAAGGCATTGATTGCCGACGGCACGATTTCCGGCGGCATGATCCCGAAGGTGGAAACCTGCATCGAGGCGATCGAGCGCGGCGTCAAGGGCGTGGTCATCCTCAACGGCAAGACCCCGCATGCGGTGCTGCTGGAGCTTTTCACCGCCCATGGCGCGGGAACCCTGCTGGTTCCCTGAGGCGAACCGGCAGGGCATCGTTTCAGGTTTGAAGCGCGAACAGCCCCACCGGCCGCATCCGGCCCTCGTGCCTGAGCAGCCATTTCTTGCGCCACAGCCCTCCACCGAAGCCCGTCAGCGACCCGTCGGAGCCGATGCAGCGGTGACAGGGGATCACCACCGGAATCGGGTTGGTGCCGCAATAGCGGGCAACCACGCGCACCGCGTCGATGGAACCGGTGTCACGGGCAATATCGCCATAGGAACAGGTTTCGCCGAGCGGCACCTGCATCAGCCTGGCCCAGACCTTGCGCTCGAGTTCATTGCCCGCAAGTCTCAGCGGCGTGCCAAATTCGGCGCTCTCCCCGGCGAAATAGGCCTTCAGCTCCGCCTCGATCCGGACAAGCGGCGCATTCAGGCCGGGGGCAACCGGCTCGCCTTGGTCCGGACGCTCGTCGTGAAATTCCAATCCAAGCAGATGCGTCTCATCGGCGACCGCCCGCATCGGGCCGATCGGCGTCTCAAGCCACAGTTCGGAATGGTCCGGGCAATGTTCGGTCAATGCGTCCCTCCCGAGGCTGCGGCTCACCTGTCCATGGTAACCGCATCCGCCGAAATCACCTATACGCTTGAATGCCAGATTCCCGGCAATTGTCCCGCGCGGGATGGCAGCGGTGCGCGCCGGTCGATCCACCTGACAATCCCGTCGTCACGCCCAGAATGCTGTCCCCCAGGCCTTGGCCGAAACGCCGGCTGTGCGCATCGAACGTATCGCGTGCTTTCGGATCCAGAATGGAGATCGGGGCGGAGATCGCCATGCCGGCGGCGGAGCCCACGGTGTTGGAAACCGACATGGCGGTCGCGCCCAGTTCGGCGCCCAGACCAATATCCTGGTCGGTGACGGCTTGACCGTCGATCAGCCTCTGACCCAGCAATTTCACGACTTCAGGGCTGTCGGCGAACTTGGAGTGGTTGAGGCGGTCACCGTCCTTCAAGGCGGACAGATCGAGAACGGTGATGCCTCCCAGTTCGAACTCCTCACGATAGACCGGATTGTTGATATCAATCTGACCAAGCCGGTCAACATTGCCCGATATCCGGCGCGACAGGGTCAGCGCGCGGTCATCCCTGGAGACAAACACCGTGAATTTTGGCCGCTTCGGCCCCATGTCCGCCAATTGCTGGCGGAACACATCCACATCAAGGTCCGGGGACGCCAGGATGACGTCGCTGATCTTGGATGGCACGCCATCGTTGCGGATCGACATCTGGCGTAGCGCTTCCATTGTCAGCCAGGTGCCCATCGAATGCGCCAGAATGGTGATTTCGCGGATATCGGGCGTCTCGGACGCGACGGTCAGGAGCGCCTCCAGCGCGGAACGCGAATAGTTTGTGCTTTCCTTGTCATAGCCGTAATCGAACACGGATCCGCGCGAGGGCCAGGTGAACATCACCGGCGTGGCGTCGGTATTGCTATCATGGGCGATCTGGGCAAAGCGGTACACGGCACTTTCATAGCGGGTGTTGAAGCCATGCACGAAGATCAGGAGCCGCCCGGAGGAGGATTGATTTCGCTCGTACCAGGCCTTCACCTGATCGAGCCTGGTGAACGGGTTTGCCGACAGCGTGGCGAATTCGCGCGACGGATCGGCTGGCAGTTTCTTCGGCCATTGAACCTCGCCGATCTTGCGACCGGCGTCCGGAGGGATCGAGACCACCAGTTCGTTGAAGTCGATCGCATCGCCGCGCTCGCCTGAATAGAGCAGGCCCGGATTGTCGGACGGGGCACGCGTGGTGGCGACCATGATCGACACTTCGGTCGCATCGGGTGCGGTCTGGGCAATCGGAGACAGCACGCCTTTGGGAGGGCTCGCGCACCCCGCCAAGACCGACGCAAGCACAAGCCATCCAGCGCGCGCCAAAGTCCGGAGCGTTGAATGCGGCAGCAGGGTCGTTGGCATGCGCCATGTGGGCATAAATGATCCATTCTGGTTGGCGGTTCGGGTGCGGCGCAGCCTCGCGGCGCCAATCATCGTGGCCGCCGTCAGACCAGCAGTAGCACGAGTATACCCGCTACAATCAGGATACAGCCGAAAATTTCAAGCTTGTTGACGTGTTCGCGGAAAACCAGCACCGACGAGGCAAAGGTGAAAATCATCTCCACCTGCGCCAAAGCCTTGACCGCGGCGGCGGTTTGCAGCGTCATCGCCATGAACCAGCCAAACGACGCCGTGGCGCCAACCAGGCCGACAAGCGCCGCGATTTTCCAGGCCGCGCGGATGCGCGTCAGTTCTCCCGGCGCGCGCAACCACATCCAGACCAGCATGATCACGGTCTGCAGAATGATCGCCGACAGCAGCGTGACGGCGGCCTGCATCATGAAGTTGGGCCCGCCCAGCGACAGTGAAGCGGCGCGGTAGCCGACGGCGGCAAGGCCAAAGGCCGCGCCCGAGGCCAGACCGAGAGCCGCGGTACGGGAAAACACCGACCTGAGCAGCGCCTGAGCGCCGGCAGCAGAGCGGGCAACGGAAATCAGCACGACGCCGACCAGGCTGATGGCGATGGCCATCAATGTGCTGCCGCTCACCCGGTCGCCGAGAAAAATCAAACCAAACAGCGCCGCCTGCGCCGGTTCGGTGCGCGAATAGGCGGTGCCGACGGTGAAATTGCGATGGCTGAACATCTGGATCAGCAGCGCCTGGCCGGCGATCTGCGCCAGCGCGGCGAGCGTCACCCAGCCGGCAAACCCTGGAGTGGGACGCGGCAGCGGATAGTCAAGACCGACGGCAAGCAGGGCGACGAAGACAAGCGCGAAAGGGACGCCGAAGCCGAAGCGCACAAATGTGGCGCCGGTGGTGCCCATCACCCCCTTGAGGTGCTTTTGCAGGACCGAGCGGATGTTCTGCAGGAATGCCGCCGTAATGGTGATGAGGACCCAGGTTTCCATATTGGCGGGGTGTTTCCTGTATTATGGACGCAAATGCAACGAGCCCCGCCCTCTGGAGCCTCAGAAGCCGGGCACGTCAAATCATGATCAAAGCGGTCTAGCAGCCTGGCGCGCTCGGCGGCAAGCCAGGGCTGGCCTTCTACGCCGCGCGGGTGACCTTGCTGTCAAGGCAGACCATGTTGCGGCCATTGCGCTTGGCTTCATACAGTCTGCTGTCGGCCGCCCGCATGATTTCCTTTGTGCGCGACTGTGGCCCGAAGGCAGCTCCGCCGATGCTGACGGTCACTTTCAACTGCTTGCCTTCAGCGGTGGCGATGGTCATTTTCTCAATATTGGCGCGAACACGCTCGGCGATCAGGAAGGCATCCTCAGAGCTTGCGCCGTCAAGGATGATGGCGAATTCCTCACCGCCGATCCGCGCGCCGAAATCAACGCTCCGCAACGAGCCGGATATTGCCTTTGCAACGGCCAGCAAGGCGCGGTCTCCGGCATCATGGCCATGAACATCGTTGATCTGCTTGAACCTGTCGGCGTCGATCATAAGCAGATAGCCCCGGCCCGACGACTGCTTAATGTTGGACAGATGCCTGTGAAAAGCATCACGGTTGGCGAGGCCGGTCATGCCGTCATGATTCGCCTTGTGTTCCAGATTCTTGTGCGCAGCCTTGAGTTCGGCGTGAATCGCAAAGAGGTTCCTGTGCGCTTCGCCCAGCGCCTTGTGCGCCGCCTCAAGTTCAAGGGTCTGCCGGTAAAACACATAGGTTGCCGGAGGGGTTACCATCAGCGGGCAAAAACCCGCGATCGCGAGCGCCAGTTCCATCGCTCCGGTCGCCCCGATCAAATACATGATCAAACCGGTGACCAGTAGCGAAAGAACAACCGACCCTGCCGTCAGCAGGGCTATCTTTTTGATCATCATACGGGAAATTGTCGGCGATTCTCCGGTATCGTGCATGGCTGGCGCATCCTGATGATCTGTCCCCCCGCTCAATCGCAGGATAGTTTTGACA
This sequence comes from Hoeflea sp. BRH_c9, assembly GCA_000961635.1. Taxonomy (GTDB): domain Bacteria; phylum Pseudomonadota; class Alphaproteobacteria; order Rhizobiales; family Rhizobiaceae; genus Hoeflea. Next base: position 5,464 of record LADQ01000116.1, read on the forward strand.
GCGGGTATACAGAGTAGGTAAATCTGCCGTTTACAAGTGACATCGATGTCCCCTGTTGAACCACGCCGGCACTTGCCCAGACAGGATTGAGGTTTTCATGACCAACAAATCGGCTCCGCCCGATCCCGCCGATTTCGCCCACATCAGCGAGTGGGTGTTTGACCTCGACAACACGCTCTATCCGCGTCACATCGATCTGTTTTCGCAGATCGACAAGAAGATGACCGAATATGTCCGCACCCTGCTGGGGCTCGACCATGACGCCGCGCGCGGGCTTCAGAAAAAATACTACCGCGAACATGGCACCACGCTGCAAGGCCTGATGCTGCATCATGGCATCGACCCGAGTGATTTCCTCGAGAAGGTGCATGACATCGACTATTCCTGGGTGAAGCCCGATCCGGCGCTGGGCGATGCGATCAAGGCGTTGCCGGGCCGCAAGTTCATCTTCACCAATGGCGATACGCCGCATGCCGAGCGAACGGCCCGGGCGCTGGGGATCCTCGATCATTTCGACGACATCTTCGACATCATTGCCGCCGATCTCAAACCGAAGCCGGCGGCCGAGACCTATGACCGCTTTCTGCTCAAGCATGGCGTGCACACGCAAAAGGCGGCGATGTTCGAGGATCTGCCGCGAAACCTGCTTGCGCCGCGTGATCTGGGCATGCGGACGGTGCTGATCGTGCCCAATAATCTCGATGTGGTGCTCGACGAAGTCTGGGAGCACGAAGGCAAGGACGGCGACCACATTGACCATGTCACCGATGATCTGGCCGCATTCCTGACCGCCGTGGCCGGCTGAACCGCTTTGGGCGGCGTGCCGAATCTGTCCAAAATTTAATCTACATTACAGGGGTTTAAGTGGTGCTTGATGGGCACAGTCGCCACTTTGGGGAGGACAACAGCCCAACCAAAGGAATACCCCATGAAGAAGACACTCCTCACCGCACTCGCCGCCACGCTGATCGCCTCCGTCGCCGTTCCGGCCATGGCAGCTCAGCCGGATCGCGGTCCGCGCCATGGCCCCCGCATCGAACGCCTGATGGAGCGGTTTGACGCCAACCAGGACGGCGCTGTCCTGATCGACGAAGTCTCCGCCCAGCGTCTGGCGATGTTTACGAGCGCCGACACCGACAGTTCCGGTTCGCTCAGCAAGGACGAACTCGCTGTCCTGACCGACATGCAGAAGCAGCAGCGTGATCAGAACCGCGAAGAGCGCCGGACCGAACGCAAGGCCGACGGCAAGATGGGCCAGATGGGCAGGCACGGCGACCGTGACGGCCGCATGGCCGGCAAGTATGACGGCAAGCGCGACGGCATGGGCCGG
>LADQ01000249.1 GCA_000961635.1 Hoeflea sp. BRH_c9
TCATTCCTCGCTCAACAGACAGAAGCTGCGATCGGCGTCGCTATTCTTAACCGAATGCTCGCCTGCGGACGCCCGAAATTCGTTCGTTGCGAGGCATCGGCGGGAGTAACCAAATAAGCGACCGATCAAAGAATGAATTCTGCACATTTGCTGATCCACGCACCAACGCCGGTCACATCTGAATCTTGACCGAATGCCGGTCACGAAACCTGCGTGACCGGCCCATTCAAATCATCTCGATTGGCTGGTACCTCCCCGAGCGGTCCCGTCCCAAAATTACGTAGTCAAAACAGCTGGCTTTGCTCCCAAAATCTACCTTTATAGTCAGAATACAACGATGTAAAAATTCTTATTTATCTTCTAATACTATTATTACGATGTATTTAATAATTTGTGTCCGTTCCGCCAATTTTCTAGCCTCCTTTTCTGATGGTGGAAGGCAGTTGCGTTCTAACCCGTTGGGTGCGCCAGGCGCATGGAATTTTCTGAACACGAATAGCGAGGGTGGAGAAATGATAAAAGGAACACGATTCGGAGCGTTCATATGTTTGAGCGCATTTATGGCTGTGGCGACGCTGAGCAACTTCGCGGCAGCCTGGGAGCTTCCATCGGATAAAGGAACGATTAGCGCAGCAGAGGTCGAGGAGATCCTTTCCGGGAAGGACTATCCCGAATCCTCCAGCTTCTCCAAGAAGTTCGAATATGTGGATTTCGATGCCAACGGCAAATCGTTCACCCAGGTGGTGGTCCGGCTCGAACCGGAGACGCCCTTGCTTCACAACGGCAAAAAGGTCGTTCTCGTCGCGAGCGAGGAAGGTAGTTCAAGCATTAACAGCTTTATCACCACCGACGAAGGCAAGGATGGCATTGGTGTCTGGCTCGCCAAGCGCGGGGTGACATTCATTGGCCTGAACCGGATCGGGCGCTGGAATTTCTTTGCGCCCGACCGAAGCGGCAGTTGGGAGACGATCCCTCTGGATGAACGCATGCCGATTTTCACGCAGCATCAGCAAGAATACTGGTCCACCGACGATTGGCAATCCGAAGCCGCCGGCAAGACTTCGAGTTCGACCGGAAGCAAACTCATTCGGTTTGCAAAACCCGGAACTGAACTTTACAAGTATACGGTTGCGGCGACTCCGGTTGTGGTCGTCGACGGCTTTGAGGTCGGCTTGCGCCGCGTGCTCAGCGACGACGAGCGCAAGGATTCGATCCTGCTCTATTGGGGCTTCTCCACCGGCGGCGCCTTCATGTGGCCATTGGCGGACCGCGTGCAACCTAACGGATTTCTCAATTGGGGATCCTCGCCGACAGGTATTGGCTATTTCTATGGCGCAGTTACGGGCGACCGCTGGGACTGGCTCTACGGACAATCGGCGCTTCGAGTGCGGGGACGCGGCATCGAGGATTTCGAGTTCTACAACAAGAACGCCGATCCGGCTTACAAGGAGGAGCGGTGGCAACGCAATCTGAAGGAGCCGCGTTTCAAGGGTGTGGAGGACAGCCTGATGTTCTTCAACGTGGCGGCGCTCGCTGAACATGCCATGCGTCTCTACCAGTCAGACTTCATTCCTGACGAGAAGCGCAAGCAAGGCTATGTCTCGATTTTTCAGGAAATCATCGACGTTGCCATGCCAAGTGACGCGCTCAAGGACGTTCCGATCTGGGACATGAACGGCTCACTTGACGAGGTCTACCCACCTGATTGGATGGAAGCGGCACGCGATATTCAGACTTCCTATACGGACAAGCACAGAATTACCCGGATTGAAGGCTTGAACCACAGCATTGTGGACAGGCAGGTTCGTGTAGTCGGACCGGTATGGCTCAAGGCAATCGAGAACGGCTTCTTCGATTGAGCCAACCGAAAGCAATGCCGGCTCGTTGAGTTCTGGCGCTTTGCGGGGCAATTCCGGGAACTTTCGGAATTGCCCCTTGTTGCCTCAGTTCCCGCCCCGATAGCCGGTTTGTCATCCACAGCGCCCGGTCGGCCGCCTTGAGCTCGGTGCAATCCGCGGCGTTGAATGGCCCAAAAGTCCTGACCTCCGAGTATTTTCTGTTTAATAGCTCCATCAAGCGAACCGTCATCGGTCCAGGTCGCCTCGAGACGCAGGCGGCATTTTAGCTTACCCGCCTCGTCAGCGGCCATTTGGTGGAGGAATTCCGAAATCGCCGCTCCGTCGACGCCGTCTCACGGAGCGTGGCTACATCCATCATCTGCTCCGCCAGGAGCTTCTTTAGCTTGCGTTCTCTTCCTCCAGCGCCGTTAGCCGTTTGGGGTCCGAAACTTCCATGCCGCCATCCTTCTTGCGCCAGGTATAGAAGGTCGCATCACTGATGCCGTGCTTGCGGCAGAGCTCCGCAGGCGACATGCCCGCCTAATGCGCCTTCAAAATGCCGATGATCTGTTTTTCCGCGAACCGTGATCCTTTCATTGCCTGTCTCCTTCGTTGAGGAACAGGCTAGCCCAAAATCGGAAACATCTCAGCGGAGCAGGTCGACGAGTGCGTCTACCTGCACGACTGAGAGACCGCATCGCAGGCCCGGGCTGGCATCCGCAATGGATGGAGTTCTACAACCACACGCGGCCGCACTACGCTCACGGCGGCAAACCGCCTGCGGTGGTCTACTGGCAGGCATCGATCAAAACCAACCCGATCAGCAGGTGTAGAAAGTCCAGCGCTCGCTGGGTGATTCATAACAGGAACTTTAACCTGAATTTGTGCAGCGATAAACACCGTCTCCTACGAAGAGTTATCCGAATGTGTGAAATCGTCGGGACTTCTGCGAGGATATTTATAATCAAAAGCGTAATAATAGTCGAAAATTATTTGTTTGTATCCGTATCCAAGGCGACCATAATGCCGTGAAAGCGCGCGTTAGTCGGGCTGAAAAGAACAATAGGGGGCGTCGCGCGGTCTTTCAATGGCGGCATGATTTTGCAGGCCAGAAACGCATCGGCGCTCGATGAGATAGTCCAAAGCGGCGATGTCCGCGCAGACGCCATTCGCAATCAAGACAAACGTGGAAATGGGAACTTACACGATGGTCAACATGAAAAATTCAATCGTCAAATCAAAAGCAAACCTACACCGCACTGGGAGATACGCCAAACTGTTCGGCGGAATGGCCGTTCTTGCCGTCACTGCGGCGCCAGCAATGGCGCAGACTGCAGACTGTTCTTTCTTTGAAGGCAAGACGGTTGAACTGATCGTTCCGTTTAACGCGGGGGGTGGATTTGACTCCTATTCGCGTATGGTCGCCAATCACATGGGATCAAAGCTCGGTGCCCAGAACATGATCGTTCGCAACCAGCCGGGTGCTGGTGGCCTCCTTGCAACGAACCAGACCTGGGTCGCTTCCGCGGAGGGTCTTCTTGTCCAGATGATGTCGACCAGTGGAATGCTGACCGCTGAGCTTGGCGGCGCCGATGGCGTCAGCTTCGAAAGTGGCGGGTTTTCCTGGATTGGCCGCGTCTCTGGCGAGCCGGACGTAATCGCTGTGGGTCCAAACAACAAGATCACGTCGGTTGACGATATCCGAGCCATTTCTGCAGAACGCAAGGTTCGCATCGGTTCGTCGGGCATAGGCGACATCGACTATATCGAGGCGGAACTCCTGACCACCGTGTTCGATCTCGACTCCAATATTGTGGTGGGCTTTTCCGGTGCGCCGGAAGTCTATGCCTCGCTTGCGCGCGGCGAGCTGGATCTCTTCGTGTCTTCCCACAGCGCCGGGCAGCAGGCTCAATCGGCCGAGTCCGCTCGGATCATGTGGCTTTTTGACAGTGAGGCTGATCCGGATTTTCCTGATCTAGAGCCAATAGGCGCTTATCTGGAAGGGGACGACCTTGCTCTGGTGACAGCCCATGGCGATCTCGTAGCGGGCGGTCGCGCGCTTGCCGGTCCGCCCGGAATACCCGCGGAGCGCCTTGCTTGCCTGCGAGAAGCGTTCGATCAGACGATGGAAGATCCTGCTTTTCTTGCAGAATCTGAAGCTACCAATCGTCCCGTGTCACCCATCGGCGGCGCCGAGCTCGCTGACATGATCTCTGGACTCACGGAGAACGCTCCCCAAGCCTATGTGGATCTCCTCCGCAAATCGTACCAGAACTGAGCGACACCTGATATTCAACTTAGCGTTGACAACGGGCCGGCCATTCGAAATGGCCGGTTCAGGTGAGATGTAATTTGCCCGGAGATTTAGTAATGATTGAAGCAGCGTTATCGGGACTATTGCAGGTCGTCAGCCCCTACGCACTCAGCTTGATGTTGATCGGTATCGTCATCGGCTTCGTGGTTGGGATTCTTCCTGGTCTGGGCGGACCCGTCGCGCTGGCATTGATGCTTCCCTTTACCTTCGGCATGACGCCAATTGAGACCTTCTGTTTTCTTCTCAGCACAATGGTTGTCACGACAACCGCAGGCGGGATCACGTCAATCCTTTTCGGGATACCTGGGGAGGCGACCGCTGCCGCTATTGTGCTTGACGGGCACCCCATGGCCAAGCAAGGAGAGGCCGGCCGAGCCATCGGCGCAATGCTGATGGCCTCGCTGCTCGGGGCCGTCATCGGTGCGATCGCCATCGTCCTGTCCATTCCGATCATCCGGCCCATCGTCTTGGCGTTCGGTCCTCCGGAATTCTTCATGCTCACGCTTGTCGGCCTGACCTTCATCTCGGTCCTCTCGGATGGATCGATGACCAAGGGCCTGATCATGGCGACGGCGGGCATCCTGGTCGCGCTGGTGGGCATCGACCCCCAGACCGCAGTGCCGCGCTACACCTTCGGCCTGCTCGAATTGTGGGACGGAATAAGCATCGTGGCGATCGTCATCGGCCTGTTCGGAGGCCCGCAGATCCTTGAACTGATGCTGAGCAAGAGCAGCATCGCCACAGGCACCGCCTCCAACGACGTCCGCGGCATCTGGCAGGGCTTCAAGGATTCTTTCATTCACTGGAACGTGGTGCTCAGGGCCGGATTGATCGGCGCCGGCGTCGGCATCGTCCCCGGGGTGGGCGGATCGGTGGCCCAGTTCATCGCCTATGGCCATGCAAAGCAGACATCGCGCGAGCCGGAGAAATTCGGCAAGGGCAGCATGGAGGGACTGCTCGCCGCCAGCGGCAATAACAACGCCAAGGACGGCGGCGCGCTGATCCCGATGATTTCCTTCGGCCTGCCGGGCAGCGTCAGCACGGCGATTGTGCTCACCGCGTTCCTGATTGTGGGGATTACGCCAGGGCCGGCGATGCTGACCGAGCATCTCGATGTGACCTTCGCCATGATCTGGGTGACCATCATCGCCAATGTCATCGTGCTGCTGATCACCATTCCGCTGATCAAGCCGCTGTCCCGGGTGACGCTGGTGAGCGGGCCGCTGCTTGCGCCGTTTCTTCTGGTTCTGGTCGTGCTCGGCGCCTATGCGACACACAACAGCATGCATGACGTCTGGGTGATGCTGGCCGCCGCCGCCATCGGCGTCCTGTGCCAGCGCTTCAACTGGCCCAAGGTGCCGCTGCTTCTGGGAGTGGTGCTGGGAGAAATCTGCGAGCGGTACTTCTTCCTGTCCCACTCGCTCTTCGGCTGGGACTGGCTCAGCCGCCCGATCGTCATCGGCTTTGCGGTGATCATGGCCTTCATCTTCTTCCGCGCGGGCCGCCAGGCCTGGCTGAAGACGCGCCAGCAAGGGAGCCCGGCATGACCGACAAGACCCAAAAGACCGGTCTGACGGTCGATGACTACGCAGAATGGATCATCACGATTTTCGTGCTCGCGGTGATGGTGTCGGCCTTCGTGACGGCGCTGGACTGGCCCCAGTACGCGGCAATATTTCCGCTCATGATCAGCGGCTTCGGGAGTGCGCTCTTGTGCCTGAAGCTGGTCCAGATGGTTCTTGTCAGCGCGAGGGCCGGACATGTCGCCGGCGCCGAGCCGGCAAATTCCGCGGACAGGCCGGTGGCCGATGACGAGCCGGCGGAGAAAGGCATGGACAGCGTGTTTGCCACTTCGCCCCGCGTGGTGTGGCTGGAGACGCTTTTGTCCGTGACCATCTTCTTTGCGTTGTTGACGGTGGCCGGAATCGAGGCAACGATTTTCGTCTTCTGCCTGGTCTATCTGACGCTGGTCGCCCGGAAATCGATCCTTTTTTCGCTGATCTACGCGGTGCTGCTGGTTGGCGTCGTCTATCTGATGTTTGTCGTCTTGCTCACGCTGCCTCTGCCGAAGGGGCTTCTTTTTTCCTGAGCAAGCGCGGTTTTTCTGAAGCGGGAGTTAAATTATGTCTGATCTGAAGATCGGTTTCGTGGGACTGGGCCGGATGGGACGACCCATGTGCAGGCACATCCTCAAGGCGGGTTTCCCGGTTGCCGCCTACGACCCGGTGGCCGAGTCGGTCAAGACCGTCGAATCCTATGGCGGGGTCGGGCGGCCGTCGCCCAAAGCCGTGGCCGACGGCTCCGACGTCGTCTTCGTCATGCCGGGCTTCTACAACGAGGTCGAAGACGCGATTTGCGGTCCCGAGGGGGTGCTCGCCGGCGCGACCAAGGGCTCCGTGATCGTTGTCGCCAGCACGATCACCCCGGTTCAGGCCGAGGCGCTGGCGGCGCGCTGCCGGGAGAAGGGCGTCGCCTTCGTCGACGCTCCCGTCTGCCAGGGGGAAATCGGCGCCGAGGGGGGCTATCTCGTCTGGCTCGCGGGCGGCGAGGAAGCCGACATCGAGACGGCGCGCCCGGCCATGGCCGCCTGCGGATTGGAAATCTTCCACCTCGGCGCGGTTGGCGCCGGCATGGTCGGAAAGGCGTTAAACAACATGCTGCTGTGGGCTGCGCTGACGGCCGATCATGAAGCCCTGGCGATCGCGGAAAAGCACGGGGTTTCCAAGGAGAAGCTCATTCCGGCGCTGCTGCGCTCGAGCGGCACGAACTGGCCGCTGCAGAACTGGAAGGACATGAACAAGATCCCCTGGGCCCACAAGGACATGCAGATTGTCCTCGAAATGGGTGACCGGGCCGGCCTGACGCTGCCGCTCTCCGGCCTGCTGCGCGAACAGGTGAAGCCGATCATGAAAGCGGCGGGGATGTCGGGGGACTTCATCCGATGACCGCCGGCAAATACGGATCCGACCTGATGGTCGAGGTCATTCGCGGCTTGGGCGTTCCCTATATCAGTCTCAATCCCGGAGCGTCGTTTCGCGGCCTGCACGATTCGCTGGTCAACTGGGAAGGCGGCGGTCCCGAACTGATCTGCTGCCAGCACGAGAAGGTCGCCGTCGGCGTGGCCCACGGCTACGCCAAGGTGACCGGGGAACCAATGGCGGTCGCGCTGCATGATCTGGTCGGGCTGCTGCAGGCCACGATGGGCATCTACTATGCCTTTCACGACCGGGTGCCGATGCTGATCGTGGGGGGATCCGGTCCGGCCGATACCGCGCGCCGGCGCCCCTCGATCGACTGGTTTCACAGCGCCAATGTGCAGGGCAACGCGGTGCGCGACTATGTCAAATGGGACGACGAACCGCGTTCGGCGCAGGCCTCGGTGGAATCGCTGACCCGCGCCTGGAACATCGCCAGGTCCGGCCCGGCGGGCCCGGTCTACGTGTCGCTCGATGCCGACCTGCAGGAGCAACTGCTCGATGAGCCGCTCACCGCTGCCGATCCCGCGCTGTTCAGCCTGCCCACGCCCG
>LADQ01000265.1 GCA_000961635.1 Hoeflea sp. BRH_c9
CGCTGTCAACGGTAATTGCAACACTGTTCTCGGTGATCGGAACACCGGCCTTCGTCAAGGCGATGACGGAGACAGCCTACGCCTTTGGCGGCGGCGTCTTCTTTGCCATCTCAATCGGCATACCGGTGGGTATCATGATGGGGAAAAGCCGGTTGCTCGATGAACTGCTGCTGCCATGGGTCAACATCTTCCTCAGCGCACCCCTGACCGCATTGGTCCCGGTGCTGATGGTGCTTTTCGGCTTCGGCATGACCTCGATCATCATCACCACAACGCTGTTTGCGATCTGGATCATCATCCTGAATTCGCGCGCCGGTGTGTTGCAGATCAACCGGTCGCTCGTGGAAATGGCCCGAAGCTTCGGGGCTTCGCCGCTTGATGCGTTCTTCAAGATCTATTTCTGGGCTGCGCTTCCGGAAATCCTCGGCGGCGTAAGAATCGGCATCATCCGGGCCGTCAAGGGTGTGATCATCGGCCAATTGCTGATTTCGATTGTCGGTTTTGGGGCGCTCTTCGAGCTTTACTCATCCAACTTCCTGATGGCGCATTTCTGGGCGGTGCTGATTGTCCTGTTTGCCATGGCCTTCACGATTTCTGAGTTTCTGGCCTATCTTGAACGCCGGGTCGCCTATTATGCAGCCAAGCGGTAAAAACCCCTAACCGAGCCCGGTTGCGGGCTCCATCCTCGCCGTCCGGCGATCGTCCACATCGTTCATGATTTCCGGTGACGTTTCATCGCCCATCGTATTTCAAAGGCTATCAAGACATGACCACAACACTGAAATCGCTGTTTGCGCCTCACCACGAAGACGCGCTCGCAATCGGCGCTCCGGGCCGGGCCTGGCTGACCTATGGTGGCTTGCGCGCGCTTGCCATCGACGTGGCGGCGCAACTACGCGCGGCCGGAATCGGCAGCGGCGACCGCGTGGCCATCGTTCTGCCAAACGGACCGGAAATGGCGACAGCCTTCGTCACCATCGCGCAGGCCGCCATCACGGCGCCGCTCAACCCGGCCTATCGCCAGGAAGAGTTTGAGTTCTATCTCGATGACCTCAAGGCTAAGGCGCTGGTCGTTCCCGAAGCCTATGACGGACCCGCCCTTGCGGCGGCGGAAAAATTCGGCATGACGATCCTGCGGCTTTCAAGCACACCGGATGCGCCGGCCGGGCAGTTCAGCCTTGCCGGAGGCAGCGGCGCGCCGGCGCCGGATTCGGACCCTGGTCCCGATGACATTGCGCTCATCCTGCATACGTCGGGGACGACATCACGCCCCAAAATTGTGCCGCTGCTTCAGTCCAATGTCGCGGCATCCGCTCAAAACATCAAAGTCACTCTTGCGCTTACGCCGGATGACCGGTGCTTGAACGTGATGCCGCTGTTCCATATCCATGGCTTGATTGCAGCCGTGAGCGCATCGCTGGCGGCTGGAGCCTCCATTTGCTGCGCGCCGGGATTTGACGCGCTCAAGTTCTTCGGTTGGATGCGGGACGCGGAGCCCACCTGGTATACCGCCGTTCCCACCATGCATCAGGCCATTCTGACCCGTGCCGAGCGCAACAGGGAAACCATCGAGGCAACGCGGCTGCGCTTCCTGCGTTCCTCGTCGGCGTCGCTGCCTGCGCAGGTCATGCTGGCGCTTGCGGAGACCTTCAACGCACCGGTCATCGAAGCCTATGGCATGACAGAGGCTGCCCATCAGATGACCAGCAATCCGCTGCCGCCGCGCGCGCAAAAACCCGGTTTCGTGGGCGTGGAAGCCGGTCCGCTGGTGCGGATCGCAGATGAAACGGAAGACAGGCTGATCGATGGCATCGGCGAGGTGGTCATTTCCGGCGCCAATGTCACCCCCGGCTACGAAGGCAATCCGGAAGCCAATGCGAAAAGCTTCTTCATGGCGGAGGGTAGGCGCTGGTTCCGCACCGGCGACAAGGGTGGGCTTGATGAAGACGGCTATCTGCAACTGACCGGGCGGCTCAAGGAGATCATCAACCGGGGCGGCGAAAAGATCAGCCCGCTTGAAGTTGATGGCATCCTGATGGATCATCCTTCTGTCGCCCAGGTGGTGACATTCGCGCTGCCGCACCCCAAGCTGGGCGAGGAGGTCGCCGCCGCTGTCGTGCTCAGGGAGGGCCAGTCGGCAACGGAAAGGGAAATCCGCGAGTTTGCGGCAACCCGGCTGGCCGATTTCAAGGTCCCCCGGAAAATTGTCATTCTGGATGAAATCCCCAAGGGCGCGACCGGCAAGCTGCAGCGCATCGGTCTTGCCGAAAAACTCGGGCTGACCAATCCGGCCTGACCCCGGGGACCCGGGTCGGGCAGGTTTGAAAGGAACCGTGCATGAAGATCTGCATTTTTGGCGCTGGCGCAATCGGCGGCTACATGGCCGCAAAACTGGCCCAGGCCGGCGCCGATGTCAGCGTGGTGGCGCGCGGCCCGCATCTCGCAGCCATGCGGGAAAACGGCCTGACCCTCATCGAGCACGACCGCGATCCGGTCACGGTGCCGATCCGCGCAAGCGATGATCCGGCGGATTTCGGAACGCAGGACTACGTCATTGTCACGCTCAAGGCCCACTCGGTGCCGCCGGTTGTGAGCCGGATGCAGCCTTTGATCGGTGAACAGACCACCATAGTCAGCGGCGTCAACGGCATTCCATGGTGGTATTTCCACAAGATCGGTGGGCCTCTCGAGGGAACCAGGCTCGAAAGTGTCGACCCGGGCAATATGCAGTGGGATGGTTTCGGCCCCGACCGGGTGCTTGGCTGCGTGGTCTACCCGGCCGTAGAGGTGAGCGCACCGGGCATCATCAAGCATGTCGAAGGCAACCGCTTTTCGCTTGGCGAGCCGGATGGTTCGAAGTCCGAACGTGCGCTTGCGCTTTCAAGCGTGCTGGGCGCAGCCGGTCTCAAGGCGCCCGTTCGTCCGCAGTTGCGTGACGAGATCTGGGTCAAGCTGTGGGGAAACCTGTCGTTCAATCCCATTTCCGCGCTCACCCTCGCCACACTTGATGTGCTGTGCACCGATACGGGCACGCGCGACGTGGCGCGACGGATGATGGTCGAAGCGCAGGGGATCGCCGAGAAACTTGGCGTCAAATTTCCAATCAGTGTCGAACGCAGGATTGACGCCGGCGCCGCAGTTGGAGCGCATCGCACCTCCATGCTTCAGGATCTTGACGCCGGGCGGCCCATGGAAATCGATGCGCTTGTCGGATCAGTACAGGAACTCGGCCGTGTAACCGGCACACCGACGCCTGTAATCGATACCGTGCTGGCTCTGACCAGGCTGCGCGCGAAATCAGCGGGGCTTTACACCTGAGAGGCGGTTCGGCCCCACTTCAAGCCGGGAAGAGATCCTTCAGGTAAGTATTTTCACTCCGAGAACGGCCATAGAGCGCTGGCGCAATGTCCACTGTCAGTAACTCCTCAGTCAGTCCCGCCGATGCCAGCGCAGAGCCATCCGGTGCCGCAATGACCGATCGACCGGCGTAGTCGAACGCGCCATCGCGGCCGATATTGTTGACATAGGCGATGAAGATCTGGTTTTCGAAGGCGCGCACTGGGATCATTTTCTCGGCAATGAATGTGCCCGAAGACCCCTTCGGTGTCGCCGTCGGCACCAGGATCATGTCAGCGCCGGCCAGCGCCAGCCGCCGGACATTTTCCGGGAATTCGACATCGTAGCAGATCAGCATGCCGAGCGTCATGCCGCGATGCTGGAACAGGCAGGTCGTGGGCATCTCCGGCGAAAACAGGCCGCGTTCATAATCGCCGTAAAGATGGGACTTGCGATAGATCGATGGGGTTCCCGTCCCATCGGTATAGACGGCGGAATTATAGATCGCTCCGTCCACCTTCTCGGCAAATCCGGCGACGATGGCGACGCCGGTTTGACGGGCGATCGCCCCCAACCGGTTGATGATCGGCCCATTGGCAGGCTCAGCCAGATCAAGAATATCCCGGCCACCGCCATAGCTGGTCACACAGAGTTCAGGTGTCACCAAAAGGCTCGCGCCCGCGTCTGCGGTTTGGTGCGCGACCTTCTCGATGCGCGCCAGATTGGCGGCCGTATCGGTGCCTGCGGTCTGCATCTGCAAGGCGGAAATCCGGATCATGATTGCTCCTCCGAATTGGCGCCGAGCAGTTTCAGAAGATCGCCAAAGCGGGCGATCAGGGAATAGATGACGGCTGCCAGAACCACGAAGAGCACCGTGACGGAGGCCATGGTCGGCGTATAGCCATAGCGCAGCGCGTTGAAGATCTTGATCGGTAGCGTTTCCATGGTAAAGCCCACCGTCATATAGGCGACGATATATTCGTTGAGCGACAGCACGAAAGCGAACGCATAGCCCGAAACCAGATAGGGCGTGATCAGCGGCAGTACCACCGTGCGGAAGATGGTGCGGTCATCGGCCCCCATGGTCGCCGCCGCCTCGACCAGCGAACGGTCGATGGCGGTAAAGCCCAATGACAGCGTGACCAGCGGCAGGGTAACGAAGAAGATCGCGTGGCTGATCACCGCCGTCCAGGGCTGGCCGTACAAACCGGTGGTGGCCCAGAAGGTCAAGAGCCCCAGCGCGGTGATCACCGGCGGCAGCGTGAACGGTGCGATGCCGAGCAGTTGGAAGATGTTGGCCCAGGGTGCGATCCGGCGCCACAGAAACCAGCTCAGTGGCAGTGCTATGGCCACAGCCAACGCGGCAGACAGGATCGCCAGCGTCAGCGAGGCGAAAAGCGCGTTGCGCCAGCCGGTATCGATGAAGATGTCGGCATACCAGGCCAAAGAGAAGCCTTGCGGCGGGAAGGCCAGCGTCTGCTTGGCATTGACCGACACCCCGGCGACGACAATCAGCGGCGCGGCCAGAAACAGGCCGACCAGCGCAAAATAGAAGCGGCGCAGGAAGCTGCTCATGTGCTTTCCTCCCTCTTGCGCCCTGCAAACAGGGTGAGCGCCACCATGCCCAGCGTCACCAGCACCAGGAACACGGCCATGGCGGCTGCAAAGGGCATGTTGGACTGGTAGATCGCCTGGTCGGTGATCAGCACCGACAGCGTCCAGTGTTGCGGTCTGCCCAGGATCTGCGGCAGCAGGTAGGAACCGAGCGCAAAGATGAACACCATGATCAGCGTGGCAAGGATAGTGGTCCTGAGCGCCGGCACCACGACGGTGAAAAACGCCCGCAGCGGCGAAGCGCCCAAAGTGCGCGCGGCTTCGGTCAATGTCGGGTCGAGCCGCACCAGCGCCGGATAAAGCACAAGGATGGTGTAGGGCAGGGCCTGATAGACCATGGCGGTCAACACAGCCGGAAATCCGGGCGACAACGCCACCGCCTTCTCCATCAGCCCGAGCGTCACCAGCAGATTAGTGATGCCCGCCGTGCGCGACAGAAGCGTCGACCAGGCAAAGCCGATGATCACTTCGGACAGCGACAGCACGGAGAGCAGCGCCACCATCCAGACGATCTGCGCCCGCCGCGACATCTTGGTCATGAGATAGGTGAATGGCACGCCGATACACACGCAGCAGACGGCGACAAGCACCGCCAGCATCAGCGAGAAGCCCAGCACATGAGCGAAGAACAGGCTCAAAAACCGCTCATAATTGGAAAAAACGAAGGCCGGCGTGTAGAAGCCGCCTTGCTGGCGCTGGAAGAAGCTGACCGCGATCATCGTGCCGAACGGGATCACGAAAAACACCGTGAGCATGATCGCCGGAAACGCCAGCGGTCCGTAATCGCTCAGCCTCTGTGGCGCCTCGCGTCTCATGTGGAAAGCACCACGCAGACGTCAGGGTCGAGCACGACGCCGACCGGCTGGCCGACCGAAACATCGGGCCGGGCCCGCGGCGTCGACACGGCGATGATCTGCTTGCCGGAGCAATCGATGAAAGTCTCGATGGTTCCGCCGAGATCGCGCACGAAGGTCACGGTGCCCAGAATGGCGCCGTCGCTGCCCGGCGCAGTCAGATGCACATCCTCCGGCCGGATCGAGATGATGGCCTTGCCGCCGCCGGGGGCGGACAGGCCAGGGATAATCTGGCCCAGCGCCACCGCGCGGCCGGCGCTGTCTGTTTCCATGTCGATGAGATTGGTCGAGCCGATGAAATCGGCGACAAATGTGTCGGCGGGCCGGCGATAGATTTCCATCGGGCTTGCCGCCTGGCGAATTTCGCCCTTGTTCATCACCACCACGGTGTCGGCCATGGTCATGGCTTCGCGCTGATCGTGGGTGACGACGATGGTGGTGATGCCAAGCTGCTGCTGCAACTGTCTCAGTTCCACCTGCATGGCCTCGCGCAGTTTGGCGTCGAGCGCCGACAAGGGCTCGTCAAGAAGGAACAGCTTGGGCGAGCGGGTGAGCGCCCGGGCGATCGCCACCCGCTGGCGTTGGCCGCCCGACAATTTTGCCACCGGTCGGTCGGCATAACCGGTGAGATGGATCATCGAGAGCAGTTCATCCACCCGTTTGCTCTGTTCCTCGCGTGGCGCGCCACGGATTCGCAGCGGATAGGCGATGTTCTCGCCGACAGTGAGGTGCGGAAACAGCGCCAGCGACTGGAACACCATGCCGAGATTGCGCTTGTGGGTCGGCACGGCGGTAATGTCCTCACCGTCGAGCAGGACCCTACCGCTGGTCGGCAGATCCAGGCCGGCGATCATCCTGAGCAGCGTGGTCTTGCCGCATCCGGACGGTCCCAGCATGCAGACGAAGGTGCCGTGCGGCACGCTCAGTTGCACATCATTGACCGCGGTGAAGCTGCCAAAATCCTTGCGAACGGTATCGAGCGTCAATCCAGACATCGTGTCCCCATTGTCTTGCCCCGGTTGACCGGGGTCGGGAGGGGCGGCGAACCTGCCCCTCCGCTTTCAGGCAATCACGTCCCGGTTCGGGACGCAATCGGGTCTCAGCCGACGATCAGTTCCGTCCACTTCTGGTTCAGCCAGTCGGACTTGGTCTGGTAGAGGTCGTAGCGCGGGATGATCGGCTCGATGTCCGACGACACGCTGGCGAACTCTTCCGGCGTCAGATCGAGAAGATCGCGCTTCAGCGTCGGCGCGGTGCCGACCTTGCGCGACAGTGTCGCCTGGATTTCCGGCTGGCTCATATAGTCGATGAACACATGCGCCTCCTCGACCTTGTCGGAAGCGCGCGACAGCGCCCAGCAGCCCGAATCCTGGATGCCGCCTTCCTTGGGGAAGGTGGAGCGGACCGGGTGGCCATCGGCGGCGGCAAGCCCGGTGACGTCATGGTAATACTGGCCCATCGGGATTTCGCCCGATTTCAGCGCCTGCTCGAACTGCGCCTCGTCGCGGTACCAGAGACGGACATTGGGCTTAACCTCGGCCAGCTTTTCGAAGGCCTTGTTGATGCCTTCCTCCGTGTCGAGCGCATTCGTGCCGCCCATGAAGGTCTTGGCGGTCACTTCCAGCAGGAAGGAGTTGGACACCAGCGCCAGCAGGCCGAGCTTGTCGGCATTGGCCGGATCCCAGAGCGCTGCCCAGCTGTCGGGCGCTTCCGGATAAGAGTCGGTGTTGGTGACCAGCGTGATATACCAGGCGACCGCGCCGATGCCGGCAACGCGGCCATCGGGGTACTTGTTGACGAACTGCTCGAGCAGACCATCATAGTTCTTGATCTTCGAGGTATCGATCGGCGCCCACAGATCGGTCGACTGACCCTTGAGCATGGCAACCTGCGACATCATCGAGACATCGGCGGGCGCGACACCGGCCTTGGCGGCCTGTTCGAGCTGCACCAGCCAGGCTTCGCCGGTCGGTTCCGCCACCGATTCCACCGCAATGCCGCTGGCGGCGGTGAAGTCGGGGAAGATGTTCTTGTCGAATGAATCCTTGAAATAACCGCCATAGACGCCGACCTTGATCGAGCGGTCCTGGGCCCTGAGGATCGACGGCATCGACAGTGCCCCGATTGCCGCCGCAGTTCCGCCGAGGACTGCCCTGCGGCTGATTGATGAGTTGAGTAGCTTTTTCATTGTCGTCTCCTTTGTTTGCCGGCCTTTGACCGGCGTTCCCTAGCTGTCTTGATTGAGGTTCTTTGCCTCAATGGATGGTCCGGCGCCGCCGCCTTCTCCCGGCAGGATACGCCGGCGGAAGGCGGCTGACGCCGTCACATTTCGCGTCGGCACACCACCCGTGAAACGGGGCATGTGCCATGGTTTTCATCCCGGCCCGATCACTGGTCCCGGCACGGTTTCAGGCCTGCCTGCCGGTTATGGCCGGACTGAAGACCATCAGGCTGAGGATCTCGAACAGCACCTGTGCGCCAGCCTGCGCCGTATTTGTGGTGGAATCATATTGCGGCGCCACTTCGACGACATCGCCGCCGACAATGTTCATGCCCTTCAGTCCGCGGATGAGATCCAGCACTTCGCGCGTCGTCAATCCGCCGATTTCCGGCGTTCCGGTTCCCGGCGCGAAGGCCGGGTCGAGACTGTCGATGTCAAAGGAGAGATAGGTCGGGCCGTCACCGATGATCTGCCTGGCGCGTTCGATGATCGCCGGAATGCCCATGCCGGTGACCTCCTCGGCATGAATCACTGTCATGCCGGATTCATAGGAGAACTCCCAGAGATATTCCGCCGCACCCCTTATGCCGATCTGGATCGTCCGCGTCGGGTCGAGCACGCCGTCGAGCACCGCGTTGCGGAACGGCCCGCCATGGTGGAACTTGGTCATGTCGAAGGCGCCGCCGGTGTCGCAATGGGCGTCGATATGAATCATGCCGACCGGGCGCTTCTTGCCAACGGCTTTCAGGATCGGGTGGGTGATCGAATGATCGCCGCCGACCGACAAGGGCAGCACGCCGGCGTCGACGATCTGGTTCACGCGGCGCTCGATGTCCTCGTGGCTCATCTCCAGCCGGTAGCGGCTACGGAAGCTGACATCGCCGATATCGGCGACACGCAGCTCATGCACCGGCGCGCAGTCAAGCACGTGATTGTAGGGGCCGATGCGTTCGATGGCGCGCAGCGCGCGCGGCCCGAAGCGGGAGCCGTTGCGGTTGGTGACACCCAGATCCATCGGCATGCCGATGATGGCAACCTGCAGATCGCCGAAATCCGGCTCGTCATTGTCGATCTCGACATAAGGTGCTGTGAGGAAGGTCGGGATGCCGGAATAGGGCGCCAGCCTTGTGCCGCTCTTGGTGAAGATCTTGTCGGCAACGCGGCGGAATTTTGGATTGAACAATTCGCCGCCATGGCTCTCGCCGTACTTGTCCTTGAGCTCGTCGAGCTTTGTCTTGTCCCACGCCATCTGAATGCCATTCCTCAAAATTCGCGATTCCGCTTTTTGCCGCGGCCGATCAATAAAATGTTGCAAAGCGGCGAAAGGAAAGCAATTGATATTGTTAACGCCATTTATGTGAAAAAAACTCACATCAGGATTCCGCCTTGTGACCCAGCGCCTGCCACCGCTCAACCCCTTGCGCGCCTTCGAGGCGACTGCGCGAAACCGCTCCTTGACCAAGGCGGCGCAGGAGCTTTGCGTGACCCACGGCGCCATCAGCCATCAGATCAAGGCGTTGGAAGCCTCGCTGAAGGTCAAGCTTTTCAACCGTACCGGCCAGCGGCTGACATTGACCGAACATGGCGCCGATTTGTTACCTTCGGTGACATCGGCCTTCGAGGAAATTGCCGCCGCCACCGCCCGCATGACCCGGCCGGCGAAATCCGGTTCGCTGTCGATCACCTGCGTGTCGGCGCTGTTGTCGCTGTGGCTGATGCCGCGGCTTGCAAGCTTCACTGCGCGCTATCCGGAAATCCGCCTGACCCTCAACGCCGCCAATGATCCGGCGCTGATCCATTCGCCCGATGTCGATATCGCCATTCTCTATGGCGACGGCAGCTGGACCGATTGCTGGCTCAAGCTGTGGTCGCATCTCGACCTGTTTCCGATCGCCAGCCCGTCGCTGATCAACAACCGGCCGATCCGCACCGCCCGCGATCTGGCCGAACACACCATTCTGCACGGTGACGATGGCCATGAATGGCATATCTGGCTGACGGCCGCCGATGTGCACGGCATTTCCGGCGTCCAGCAGCACCATTTCTCCGATGCCCGTCTGGCCATCGAAGCGGCGCTGCTCGGTCACGGCATCGCGCTCGGCGACACCTTGACGGCGGCGAGCCTGCTGACCAAGGGACAGGTGATCGTGCCGTTCAAGCTTGCCGTGCCCGCCGTCGACGCCTTCTATGTCGCCTGCAGCAACGATCTGCGCGCGACGCCGGTTGTCGACGCCTTCATCGACTGGCTGTTTTCCAGTATCGAGGAAGAGGACGCCAGGGCCGAGCCGCTGATTGCCGCTCGCCGGACCATCCGCCGGGCGCAACAGGCCCAGCTGCCCCGATCCGGTGAGACCGATCCGGCCGGGGCTGAAGACGCCATCTGACTACTGCCTGACTGTCTTTGACCACCAGCCGAGAAAGTGCCCCATGCCGACCGCCCGTTTTAATCCACTTGTCCAGACCCTTGCCGCGCCGCCAATTCCCGAGGTGCAGGCCTGGAAACGCGACTATGATGGCCATCTCGGCCCGCTGATCGATCTATCGCAAGCTGTCCCCGGCTATCCGCCGCACCCCGACATGCTCAAATGGCTCGGCCAGGCGGCAAGCTCGCCGGGAATGGCCGGCTATGGTGACATCGAGGGCGAGCCGGAATTGCGCGCCGCCTATGCAAAATGGGTTAGCGCGGTCTACGCCGCGGACATAAAGCCGGCCAACATCCACATCACCTCCGGCTGCAACCAGGCCTTCATGGCGGCGATGATGGCGGTCGCCGGTCCCGGCGACACGGTGCTGCTCACCAATCCGTGCTATTTCAACCACGAGACCACGCTGGCCATGTCAGGCGTCAAGGTCGGCTATGTCAATTGCCATGCGGAGGACGGCTTCCTGCCGGCGCCTGAGGCAGTCGAGGCGATGATCGGCGAGGGCGTCCGTGCGCTGGCGATTGTCACCCCCAACAATCCGACCGGCGCCACTTATCCGGAGGGTCTGCTGCGTGCGCTGTTCGACTTGTGCCACAAGCATGGGGTGTGGCTGATCGTTGACGAGACCTATCGTGACTTCCTGCCGCTCGATGCCGGCTCGCCGCACGGCCTGTTCGCCGTTCCGGGCTGGCAGGACACTCTGATCGGGCTTTACAGCTTTTCCAAATCCTTCTGCATTCCCGGCCATCGCGTCGGAGCGATCACCGCCGGCGAGGCGGTCGTCACCCAGATCGCCAAGGTGATGGACAATCTGCAGATCTGCGCGCCGCGACCGCCGCAGGCAGCCCTTGCCCAAGCAATTCCGGCGCTGGGTGACTGGCGTCGCGGCAATGCACTGGAAATTTCCGCCCGCGCCAAGGCGCTGACCGAGGTGATGGGCGATCTCCCGGATTGGGAGATTACGGCGCTCGGCGCCTATTTCGCCTTTGTCCGGCATCCCTTTGCCGAGCTCAGCGCCTATGAAGCCGCCCACATTCTGGCGCGCGAAGCGGGCGTCATCACCATTCCGGGCTCGTTCTTCGGCAACGGGCTGGAGCGCTATCTGCGCGTCGCTTTCGCCAATGCCGATGTAGCCACCATTCGCCAACTCGGTAATCGGTTCACGTCTTGCTCTCGTTGATTTGGGCCTGATCGAAGCATTAGATGTATTGCATCGTCCTGGATTATTTTCGCCGAAAAGACGGCAATGCTAAGCGATGTTGTCATTAATATGAGTATGGATTCCCGAGCAAGGGCTTGGATTGAATTCAGATCTCAGTTGGGGTCAGGCACCCAGTTCATGGCCAAGCCGCAAAATCTTCCTCTTCCTGCAAGTCTCCATGCAATCAGGCCCCCGCGACCAAATTCCAGATTATAAAGCTCATCAGTCGCTGGCGCGAAAGCGTCGCTTCCGCTGGCGAGATAGCTCCTCGTCCTGCGGACCATAACCTGAAATCCTCCCAGTGTTTGCTGCGCAAACGCCTGAAAGATCAGCGGCTTGCAGGTTCAAATCCTGACGCAGCAACCAAATAACCACTTGATAATATGCCAAAAAATAACAGCCCTGATCCTAACGGACAGGGCTTTTTGCTGCTCAGGGGCACTTTAGGCTTATCGGCGTGTCCGCCATGTTGACGAAGACATCGGCATGCTAGGCCTGCGGATCGATGTCGTTGAGCTTGCCGCTCATGATCAGCGTTGCCATGAACGGCTCATCGGCAGCCCCGCCGGCATGAGCCTTAACCCCGCAAAATTCCAGTTCCCCCTGGCCCAAAATCGGGGTGCACTTCAGTGTGTGACGGACTCTACCAAAATCTGGAGGAAGATCAGGGTCTCAGGTCACGTGCAACAGCAATGGATACGTGGCGCCGGATCGCACGCCTTCAACCCGCCTGAGCGAAAGCTTCAAATCGAAAATCCTGTTTCAGGAGCATTGAGTTAACGATGCCCCGCCACCGTTACATTGCATGAGAAATGAACGGCCTGAATCGGTGGCGATTCAGGCGGGAATGATCGGCGCGACATAGTGGTCGGCCTTCAGCACATGCGTCAAAGCCCGGAATTGACCCCGTTTGCCATTTCGTGCTGATCCAGCAATGAGGCTATATAACCCAAATTTTTCAAGTCACTACAGAAAGCCGGATGGGTCGAGCGTCTAGTGCAAATTCGGGTCAAATTTTGGCGACACTCAACAATAATCAACAGCCAGCGCATCTGGGGTATTGACGTGAAGCCCGTTCTGTTTCACTCTACGTTATCTTGTTTTTCAGAGTGAAACAACTCCTAAAACCAAGACAACTTATTTGGGAGGATGGAATGAACAGATTGTCTCTTATCGCGGGGGTCGCCTTGATGGTGCTTCCGTCACTCGCCGGCGCGCAGGAAGTCACCCTGAAAATGGGTCATGCGGCTGCGTCGACCCATATTTTCCATAGTGGTCTTGAGATCTTCGCCAAGAAGGTCGCGGAAAAGACCGACGGCAATGTCAAGATCGAAGTCTATGGCGACCGCCAGCTCGGCGATGACAAGCAATTGCTCGAAGGCATCCAGATCGGCCTGATCGACGGCGCTCTGGTCTCCTCGGCGACGCTGCCTTTGGTGCTGGGGGCCGCTTCCTTTGATGCCCTGCAGCAGCCCTTCACCGTCACAACCTATGAGCAGCTGTCCGCGGTTCTGACATCGGATCTGGGTGACGAACTTCTGGCCACGCTTGATGAGAAGAAGATCAAGGGCCTCGGCTTTGTCGACGCCGGGCTTCGCCACTTTCTGTCCAAGGACAAGGCAGTCACCAGCCTGGCCGAATTCAAGGGGCTGAAGACACGCATCGTGCCGATCCCGCTGCACAAGGCGATCTGGGAGACCATTGGCGTTAACCCGATCGGCATGGCTTACGGCGAGGTCTATTCGGCGCTCGAAACCGGCACCATCGACGCCGTCGAGATCAATGTCTCCTCGATCAAGTCGGAAAGCCTCTACAATGCGGCCAAGCAGGTCACGCTCACAGGCCATTATTTCTGGCCCGGCGTCATCATGATGTCGGGTGCTGCCTGGGACAAGATGAGCGACGAGGACAAGGCCGCGGTCGAAGAGGCCGGCAAGGAAGCTACAGCCGAAGCCTACGCGTTGGCGGCCTCCCAGGAAGCAGACACCATTGCCTTTCTCGAGGAAAATGGCGTGACCATCAACAAGCTCAGCGATCTCGATGATCTCAAGGCCCTGACTGCCCCGGTGGTGACCACCTGGAAGGAAAAGGACCCGCTGATCGCCAAGTTCGACGAAGTTTTCGCTCAGGGCCAGTGACCGCAATGGCGTCAACCAAGGTCTATGGCTGGGACAGGCTTCCCCGGGAAACGGTTCGCGAAGGTGTTTCGCGAACCGCCTTCCGTGGCGACAATGCCCTGATGGTGATGAACTGGCTGGAGCCGGGAATGGAGAAGAAACCCCATTCCCATCCCTTCGAGCAACTCGCCTATGTTGTGTCCGGACGAGTCCGGTTCGAGATTGGGGATGATGTGGTCGAGGTTGGGGCAGGGCAGGTTGTCCGCATCCCCCCCGATGTCGTCCATTGCGGCGAAGCCATCGGGGATGAGGTTGCCCTCAATCTCGATGTGTTCGCTCCGGTTCGGGAGGACTATCTGCACCTCACCGAATACCAGGAAGCCGATTTCGACTGATATCCTGATGTAGCATCCTGTGCCCAAGCAGGAATGGTCCGGCGTTCCCATGCCGGGCCCCCAGAAAATCGCGCATAGAATGCGGAAAACGCACACCGAAATGCGCCCTCATGTGGCCAGCAAACCGGAGTTGATGTCGTGACATTATCAGCATTTCATCATGGCTTTCGCACAGGTCTCAGAGCGCTTCTTGTCGCGTTGATGGCCCTGCTGCTGACAGTGATGGTTGCGCAGGTGATCATGCGCTACGGCTTCAATTCCTCGTTGCTGTGGTCGGAGGAACTGTGCCGTTACCTGCTTATCTGGACATCATTTCTCGCCATGATGTTTGCTTATGAGCGCGGCGAGATCGCGGCGCTGTCGATCCTTGCCAATGCGGTGCCGCGTGTGCCGGCGCTGATGCTGGCGATCCTGGGTGGTGTGCTATCGGTGGCCATGTGCGCAGCCCTTGCCTATTTCGGCTATATCTACGCCAATCTCGCCGGATCGCAGCCGATCCCGGCGCTGAGCTTCATTCTCGAAGACCTGTTCGGAGCCGGCGCACCGCAAGCTCCCCGCGTGTTCTGGGTCTATTTTGCGCTGCCGCTCGGCATGACGCTGCTCGCGCTGCGCATCGTTGCCGACATTGTGCTCTATGCGCGCGCCTGGGTGAACGGGCAGTCTTTGCAGGATCTTGCCGCGCATCAGGGAGGCCCAAGCCTGTGACCCTTTATCTTCTCTCCTTCCTGGGCTTCATGATCATCGGCATTCCGGTGGCCTTCAGTCTTGGGCTTTCCTCGCTCACCTATCTGATCGTCAACGACCAGCTGCACCTGTTGATCGGCTTCCCGCAAAAGATGATCGCCGGCATCGACAATTTCGTGCTGCTGACGATCCCGTTCTTCATCCTGGCCGGCAACCTCATGAACTCGGCTGATCTGACCCGCCAGATCGTCCGTTTCGCGCAGATGCTCGTGGGCCGGGTCCGCGGCGGCCTGGCTGCAGTCAACGTGATCGCCAGCATGATGTTCTCCGGCGTCAGCGGGGCTGCCACCGCCGAAGCCTCGGCCATCGGCAGCGTCATGATCCCGGCCATGCAGCGCGATGGCTACAAGCCGGAATATGCCGCAGCCCTGACCGCGGCCGGCTCCATTCTGGGGCCGCTGGTTCCACCGTCATTGGCGCTCATTTTGTATGGCGTGCTGACCGGTACCTCGATCGCCGATCTGTTCCTCGCCGGCATCATTCCCGCCATTGCGCTGTGCGCCGGCCTGCTTGTCTATGTCCTCGTCAAGGCCAGGCGCGAGGATCACCCGTTGCCAGCGTCCATCCCGGCCGCGGAACGGTGGCCGCTGGCGATCAAGGCGCTGCCGGCGCTATTGCTACCGGTCATCATCGTCGGCGGCATTCGCAGCGGCATCTTCACGCCGACCGAAGCCGCCGCCGTCGCCGTGGTCTATGCGCTCGGCGTGGGTCTGCTGCTTTACCGCACGCTCAATGCAACCAAAATCTTCACCTCGTTTTATGAGGCAGCCACCATGACCGCGGGCGTGATGCTGATTGTCGCCATGGCCAGCATGACCTCCTTCATTCTCGGGATCGAGAACATCCCGCGCGAGATCGCCGCGCACATGCTCGAAATCAGCACCTCGCCCTGGGTGCTCATCCTGCTGCTCAACCTGGTGCTCTTGATCCTGGGATTGTTTCTCGAGCCGCTGGCGGCGCTGGTTCTGGTGATGCCGATCCTCAATGAGATGTTCCCGCTGCTTGGCATCGACCAGGTCCAGTTCGGCGTCATGGTCGTGCTCAACCTGATGATCGGCATGATCACGCCGCCCGTCGGCCTGTGCCTGTTCATCGTCTCGGCAATCGGCAAGACACCGCTTGAAAAGGTGGCCGTCGCAATTCTGCCGATGATCGGGATCTCCCTGATAATCCTCGCCCTGGTCGCCTTCGTGCCGTCACTGACGCTGACGCTGCCAGGTCTGTTTCCGGGGTAATGACATGAAAGACACGAGCAAGATCAACAACCACTCGGCCATCGCCGCATTTCAGATCATCGAGGAAATGGCCCCGATGAATGAAGACGTGCGGATCACCGATCTCGCCAGGCGGCTCGGCATGCCGCGGGCGAAAATCTACCGCTATCTGCAGACGCTGTGCAACATCGGCTATGTCCGGCAGGATCCTGTCACCGAACGCTACCGGCTGACGCTCAAGCTGTTCCATGTCGGCCAGGCGATTGCCGACGGGACGCAGCTCACGAGTACGGCCCGGCCGGTGATGGTGCAACTGCGCGATAAGGCGGGGCTCACCTGCACGCTCTCCATTCCCGAAGACGGGGGCATGCGCGTGGTCGACATCGTCCGCGTCGATTCCCCTGTCCAGATCGTCACCAAGCCGGGCGCGCTTCTGTCGTTTCATGCCTCGGCGCAGGGCAAGGTGGCGCTGGCCTTCGGAGACCCGGACCTGCTCCCGGCCCAGCTTGCCGCCGACCATCCGCCGATGGCCAATGGCGAGGCCTTCGATCCC
>LADQ01000062.1 GCA_000961635.1 Hoeflea sp. BRH_c9
GGAGGCCGCGCGCGTCGCGGCGGAACGCGGGCATCAGGTGACGGTGTTCGAGGCGCAGCCGGAACCCGGCGGGCAGATCCGGCTCACGGCGCAGAACCAGCGCCGCAAGGAGATGATCGGCATCATCGAGTGGCGCATGGCGCAATGCGCCGCGCGCGATGTCGAGTTCCGCTTCAACAATTGGGCCGAATCCGGGGACGTGATTGCTGAAAATCCGGACGTGGTGATCATCGCCACCGGCGGCCTTCCGCACACCGAGGTGCTGGAAGCGGGCAATGACCTCGTGATCTCGAGCTGGGACCTGATCTCGGGCGATATCAAACCGGGCAAGTCCGTCCTGATTTATGACGATGCCGGCGACCATGCCGGGCTGCAGGCGGCGGAAGTGGCCGCCCAGGCCGGCGCCAGCGTCGAGATCATGACGCCCGACCGCAGCTTCGCCCCGGACGTCATGGCGATGAACCTGGTGCCTTATATGCGCGCGCTGCAGGACAAGGACGTGACCTTCACCGTGACCTATCGCCTGACCTCGGTCGAGCGCGACGGCAACCGCCTCAAGGCCATTATCGGCAGCGATTACATGGATCTCGCCAAGACCCGGCATTTCGACCAGATCGTCATCAACCACGGCACCCTGCCGCTGGACGAGCTCTATTTCGATTTGAAGCCGCACTCAGGCAATCTCGGGCAGGTCGATTATGAGGCCTTTATCGCGGGCAAGCCGCAAACGCTGGACGGCGGACCGGATTTTATCTCGAAGGAAGGCTCAAGCGGCTTCCAGCTGTTCCGCATCGGCGACGCGGTGGCGGCGCGGAATACCCATGCGGCGATCTATGATGCGCTGCGGCTGATGAAGGATATTTGAGATGCCGGACCTGATCCACAAAGACGAGGAACGCTCCGAAAAGGTCGCCGCCATGCAGCGCTTTGTGGACGAAGGGCTGGAAAGCGGAACAGGCCGGAAGACCAAAGACGAGCTGTTCCAGATCGCTCGCGCTCGAATTGATGCCGTGAACAGAGGTTGACAATGGGTTTCCGGCGCTCTGTGCAAGCCGAAGACCGACAAGTGACTCAAGCGGCGTATGGCTCGATTTGTTTCAGCTCGTCGCCGATCACCCTTCGCCGCTCCATCATATCGAAATCAGCCTGAAGTCCTAAAAAGAAACCTTCAGACATTCCGAAAAACCGCGCAAGCCTCAAATCCGTGTCCGCTGAAACCGCACGCTTCCCCAGCACGATCTCATTGATCCGCCGCGGCGGCACATGAACCGCGCGGGCCAGCGCATTCTGACTTATTCCCATCGGTTTGAGGAAATCCTCGATCAGAATGTCACCGGGATGCGGATTGGGCAGCAGGTCAGTCATGATAGTCGACGAATTTGACATGGCCGGCTCCACGGTCTTCCGGAACTAAGCAAATGGGTTTCTTATCCGGATCTTGCCAAATGCACCTGCGCCGTCAATACCCCGCCCGCTCCACCGCCATGACCGCAACCCCCGACGGCTCCAGCACGAGTTCGCCCAGCAGCGGCGCGCCGGTCCAGCCCAGTTCCGCCAGGTCGAAGCTTACTTCCCCGTAATTGAACGCGAACACATGGCTTCCATGCCGCCGGAGCCGCACGCCGTCGGGGAGAGCTTTGGTCGCCAGGCCCGCGTCGGCAGCCAGGCGCTGCAGGACATCCCGCATCAGCTCCTGATCGGGCCAGCCGCCGAGATAATGGAGGCTGCCCTGTCTGACGAGTGCCGGCACGCCGTCCTCCGCGGATAGCACAGTTTCGACATCCGCTCCCGCCTCGAGGAATTCGCGCCAGAACTGGAACGTCGCGCCGCCGGAGACGCGGACCGGCGTATCGGCCCTGAGCGATTCAACCCGACTCACGCGCAGGTGGAGCAGGTCCTTCGGCAGGGCAGGGGGCAACCCGTCGGGAATTGCGAAATCCTGTGTCTTCGAGCCGGACCGTGGGCCGATCAGCAACTGACCGTCAAATCCCCGGATGGCCGCGACCAGCTCCGGCGTCCAGGCGAACAGGCCGGGGATCAGCGCGAGGTGGTAGCCGTCAAGTTCCGGCGCGCTGGCCGGTACGATATCGACCGACAGGCCCAGCCGTCGCAAGGACCGGTAGAAGTCGAACACCAGCCGGAAATAGTCGAACTCGCGGCCCTGCGGCTGGATCTCCCAGGCCCAGGCGGAGGGATAATCAAAGACGATCGCCACATCGGCCTTGCCGGGGCGCGGGTCGATCTCGCCCTCCAGCGTTTCAAGCTCGGCAGCCACCCGTGCCGCCTCGGCAAAGCCTTCGGCCTCGGTGGAATCCGGCCGCAGCAGCCCCGCATGCATCTGTTCCTGGGCGAAAGGCGCCTGGCGCCAGCGGAAATAGCTCACCGTTTCGGCGCCATGGGCGAAGGCCTCCCAGCTCCACAGCCGTACCATGCCGTCGCGCGGCGCCGGGTTGTGCGGCGCCCAGTTCACCGGACCGGGCTGCTGCTCCATCACCCACCAGCGCCCCTTCGAGGTGGCGCGGTAGAGATCATGGTGAAACGCCTGGAAGTCCGGATCGCCGGCGCGGACGAATTGCCGTTTCCATGCATCGCCCTGGTCCGAGCGGTCTTCCAGAAATCCCAGCGGATAGGAATCCCAGCTGGAAACATCGAGATCCGCGCCAACGGCGAAATGATCGAAGGCCATTGTCCGGCCCATGAAATTGTGGATCACGTCGCGGCCCGGCGAGTGCGCCCGGATGATGTCGGCCTGGGCCCGGTTGAAACGCACCACCCGGTCCGAGGCGTAGCGGCGGAAATCCATCACATGCGCCGGATTGACCTCGGTCACCGTCAGGTTCGGCAACTCGATTTCGCTGAAATCGGCAATTTCCATCGACCAGAAAACATTGCCCCAGGCACGGTTCAGCGCCTCCGGCGACTGGTATTTCTGCTGCAGCCAGGCCTGGAACCCGCTGCGGGCGGCCAGCGAATAAGACAGCGTTGTGTTGTGGCAATCATACTCATTGTCGGTCTGCCAGGCTGCCACGCCCGGATGCGCGCCAAAGGCCTTGGCCAGCGCCAGCGTGATCCGCTTGGATTCCTCATGATAGCCGTCATGGGAAAAATCATAGTGCCGGCGCGAGCCGAACTTGCGCACCGCTCCGTCGGCGCCAACCGGCAGCATGTCCGGCATCTCGTCCACCAGCCATTTCGGCGGCGTCGCCGTTGGCGTGCCCAGCACCACCTTCAGGCCTGCCGTGTGCAGCGTGTCGATGGCGCGTTTCAGCCAGTCGAATTCGAATTGCCCGCGGCGCGGTTCCAGCCGCGACCAGGCGAATTCGCCGATGCGGACAAAGGTCAGTCCGAGACCGGCCATGCGCGCGGCGTCTTCGGCCCACTGGGTTTCGGGCCAATGTTCGGGGTAATAGCACACACCAAGCGTTCGCTGCATTTGCCGTACTCTTGAAAGTCAGAGGATGTAATCCGGCTCGAACCGGCCCTTGACCTTATGGTCGAGCAGGAAGGTCGAACCGGCATTGGGATCTTTGGCGAGTTGATCCGCCGACAGGCCTTGCCGTGCGGTGGTCACCATCAGCCGCTCGGCACTGGCGCCGACAAAGGCCGGGCAACTGGTCTGGCTCGCAGGCACGTCAAGTGTCATCAAGCGCTTGCCTTGTGGCGAATAGGCGTCGATGCAACCCGCCCCCCAGCGCGCATTCCAGATCACGCCGTCCTGATCGCACACCGCGCCGTCAAGTCCGCCCTTGCCGCGGTGATCGACGAGTATCGACGGTTGGCCGACGGGCAGTGCGGTCGCCGGGTCGATTGCCACGCGCATCAGTTTGTCCTCCGCCGTGTCAGCGAAATAGGCAATGGCCCCATCGGGCGAGAAGCAGATCGCATTGGGGATGGAGATGGTTTCATAAAGCGGTGTGACCACGCCGCGCGCCACGTGGTAGATCGTGCCAGCGCCCGGTTCAGCGTTCTTTCCCATGGTGCCAAACCACAACGCTCCGCAAGGGTGAACGCGCCCGTCATTGGAGCGAGTAACAACATTGTCTGCCTCGATCTGCGTGATCAATTCCATCTCGCCCGTCGCGCGATGACGCAGATAGAGCCCCGTTTCGGTGGCAATCACCTGCCGCTCGCCATCAACCCGCGCCAGGACGCTGGCCATCACCGGCAGGTCATGGATTTTGGCGGTGTCTGAACCGAGCGAGTATTCAAACAGTTTCCGCCCGACGATATCGAACCACCAGGCCGTGTCGGTCTGTGGGTCATAGGTCGGCCCTTCGCCAAGCATGCTGGCCTGTGCGTTCACTATCGAGCCCGAATAGGTGATCTTGTTGCCGGTCAAAGCTCCACCTCCGCAAGCGCATCAAATGCCTCGATTGCCGCGACGCCACGCCGCGCCACCTCGTTCGCATCCATCCCGGCCTTGTAAAGGCTTGAACCGAGCCCGAAGGTGCGAACCCCGACCTTGGCATAGGCTGCGAAATCCTCGTTTGAGACACCGCCGACCGCGCCAACCGGAACATCCCTGGGCAGGATTGCACGGATGGCGTTGATGCCGGACGGGCCGAGCACGCTGGCCGGAAAGAATTTCAGCGCCGACGCGCCCGCCGCGCATGCCGCAAGCGCTTCTGTCGGCGTGAACACGCCCGGCATCGTCACCATCCCTTGCGATGCGGCGTGGGCAATCACTTGCCTGTTGACATTGGGGCTGACCATCAGCCGTCCGCCCACGCCATTGAGCCGATCGACATCCTCGATGGTCAACACCGTGCCCGCGCCGATCAGCACGTCTTTCGGCGCCCGATTGACGGCGATCTCAATCGACCGGAACGGGTCGGGCGAATTGAGCGGGATCTCGATCGCGGTGAATCCGGCTTCGACCAGGCCGTCGATGATAGCGGCAGTCTCGTCAGGCCTGATGCCGCGCAGGATTGCCACCAGGCTGCGCTTCATCAAGGGGAATTTGATCCGTATCATGCTTGCTTGCGATCTCCGCTTGTGTTGGAAAATTGATGCCAGGATTCCATCAGGCCTCGCCGGACGGCGACATCCGCATCAATGATGCGGGCGTTGACGCCGCATTCCGAGAGCGCGGCGTGATAAAGCCGCTGCAACTCCCCGCTCGCCACCAGGCCGATCTGTTCGCCGCCACGCACGCCGGCGCCGGCGAGTTCGGTTCCGATCAGCAAGCCGGAGAGCCGCGCCCTGTTTTCATCCGGGCCGTGATTGTAGAGCAAGTGCCCGGCACGGATTGAAAACAGATGATGCGTGGTTTTCTCCGGCCGGGTCCAGCCATCCCGCACTCCGGTGAGGAAGGCCGGATCATTGGCGTCAACCTCGCCACTGCCGCCGGTCGAATGAACCAGAATGGTCTTGGTGCTGATTGCGGCAAACAGTTCGCCGGTCATGAAGGTTTCAAACCCGGAAACTGTCGCGCCGTCCATGGAGACCCATTTCGAGTGCGTCCCCGGCATGCAGTGGCGGTTTGCGCGCGGCATCTCGAAATGGGCGCCCAGCAATTGGGTTTCCTCGCCGCGCATCACATCGGGTGCGCTCAAAGTTCGCGCCGCCAGACCGGGAATGATGATGATCCTGCGCGCGGCATCGGCCACGATCGTCGCATTCTGTCCGATCATCGTAAGATCGGCCGGGGTGTCGATGTAACCGGCCTCGACCCAGCCCTGCCGGGACCCGGCCATGCCGCAAATGACCACCGGCAGATTGTGCGGCGCCTCCAATATTTGCAGATGGCTTTCCAGCACGGGCTCGAAACCGCGTTCGGCAACCTCGCTCATGCCCTCGTGACTGCGATGTTCGGCCAGCACGGTGCCGTCCCGCGACATCAGCCAAAGCCGGAAACTCGACGTGCCCCAATCAATCGCAACGATGAAGGGAGACGTGCTCACATCATGCCTCCGTCGGCGATCAGCACCTGTGCGGTGATCATGCGTGCGGCGCTGGAAGCGAGAAACAGGCACGGCCCCACCATGTCCTCGGGCTGGATCGCCTGCTTCAGGCACTGACGCTCGATCATTGCAGCGAGGCCTTCCTCGGTCACCCAGAGCTTTTTCTGCCGCTCCGTCATCACCCAGCCCGGCGCAATCGCATTGACGCGGATGCCATGCGGGCCGAGCCGGCCGGCGAGCCCCTTGGTCAGGCCGACAATGCCGGCCTTGGCGGTCGTGTAGGAGGGCATCGAGCCGATGTTGAGCATGTAGGAGGTCGAGGTGAAATTGATGATGGCACCGCCACCGGCCGCAATCATCCCCGGCGTCACCGCCTGGGCGGCAAAGGCCGCGGGCCTCAGATTGATCGCCTGGTTGTCGTCCCAGTAGGCTTCGCTGATCTCCAGAAACTCGTGGCGGTCGTCAAGCGCCGCATTTGAGACCAGAATGGTGACCGCGCCATGGGCCTCATCGGCCATGGCGCAGGCATTGCGCAACTGGCCGAGATCACTCAGGTCAGCCTGCAGGAACAGCGGCGCGTGGTCGACCTGGCCGGCGAGCCGGTCCACCAACGCCTGGCTTGCCGTAACCGCGATGTCGATGAAGGCGACGCGTGCGCCCTGCCGGGCAAAGCCTTCGGTCAACGCCGCGCCGATGCCGGAGCCGCCGCCGGTGATCAGCACCGAGGCGCCCTTGAGGTCAGGAAATGTGGCACTCTGCTTGGTCATTTCAGTCTCCTGCGCCGATGCGGCGCCCTTCGATAACGGTCATTGAGGCTGGCTGCGCGTTTGGCGGGCGCAGCCCGTGGTGCATCAGGAACGCACCCGACAACCGCTCGGTTCCGCCAGACGCCAATGCGTTGACAATGCGCCGGTTGGCGCGGGGGCTGACATCCTCGGGGTTGACCAGTTTGACCTCGTAGAGCGCATCCGGGTCAAGCCCTGCGGCCCGCAACGGCCGCTGGAATATCTGCGCCGATGCCCCTGCCTGTCCGGCAAACAGGATGAACCGGTTTGCATGAGAGTCCACCGTCATTTCCGCGAACACTTCGCTGTCGCCGGATTCGAGCCTGTACAACGCGCCGGAAAACAGAAAGTCACGGTTCTCTTTCCACCAAGCTGTAACACGCGAGAGTGTCTCGGCCTCCTCGGGCGTGAGTTCGCGCGGATCCATCTCGAAACCCATATGCCGTTGCGCCGCCACCCAGGCGCGGAAGGACATCGACAACACCCGGCCCGAGGTGTGGCAATGGCGGGGGCCGACATGCGAACCCTGCACTTCTGGCGCAATCCAGCGGCTGGCCTCATGCTGCATGCGAAGCCGCTCCAGCGCGTCATTGGAATCCGACAGCCAGACCCGGCTCGCCAGTTCGAGCACGCCAAAATCGATGCGGCCGCCGCCCGACGAGCAGCTTTCGAAATCCACATCCGGATGGGCGCGGACCAGGTCACCAAGCAGGGTCAGGAACCCGCGCGCCTGATCCGGGCCGCCGCCGGTCAGCGGCCGGTTGTGGTCCCATTTGACATAGTCGATCGCGTGCGAGGACAGGATCGCGTCGATCTGGCCGAACAGATGCGCCCGTACCGCCGAGTTTGCCATGTCGAGCACATGCTGGTTGCGGCCGCTGGGCTGATCGTCGGGGCCGAGCATGTAGTCGGGATGGGCCCGGAACAGGTCGCTGTCGCGGTTGACCATTTCAGGCTCGAACCAGAGGCCGAAGCGCATCCCTTCCGAATGGACATGGTCAATCAGCGGCGTGAGTCCGTCGGGGAACTTCGCCTGATCAATCTCCCAGTCGCCCAGGCTGGAAGTGTCGTCGTTGCGGCCGCGGAACCAGCCGTCGTCGAGCACGAAGCGTTCGGCGCCAAGCCCGGCGGCCAGTGTGGCGATGGCTTTGAGCTCATGAAGGTCATGGCGGAAATAGACCGCCTCCCAGCAATTGTAGTGCACCGGATGCGGCTCGCGTCCGCGCCGCGTATTGACCGGCGCCTGGATGGCGCGGAGATGGCGGTGAAAGCACTGTGAGACGCCATTGAAACCGTCGCCGGACCAGGCCAGCATCAGTTCGGGAGATGCAATCTCCCCGCGGGCCAGTCCATCGTCAAGCACGCCGAACTGAACCTGTCGCCGTCCGTCGGGCAGTTCCTCGGCCAGCATCCGGTGGCCGCCGCACCAGGAAAGCGTGGCGGCAAGGCAGGCGCCCGTATGTTCGCCGGTCGCGCTGCCCGCCAGCGTCACGCCGGGGAAATGTGCATGTCCGGTGCGGCCTTCGCGGCTTTCGCGGCTGTGTGCGCCGGTGCGAAACTGGGTTTCCTGGCGCCGGAACTCGCCGCACCAGCGGCCGGAATGATCGATGATGCGGCCCATGCCGGTCGGCGCCGGCACGGCGG
>LADQ01000073.1 GCA_000961635.1 Hoeflea sp. BRH_c9
GCGGCACTCGGCCATCCGGGCCGGCCAGCCGTGGCGCTTCTGGGCGATGGCGGGTTTCAGTTCACGCTGACCGAGCTCGGCAGCGCCCGCGATTGCGCAGCCGACGTGGCCTTCCTGGTGTGGAACAATTCCGGCTACATGGAAATCGAGACATCGATGAATTCGGCCGAGATCACCCCGATCGGCGTCACCCCTTCGGCGCCGGATTTTTCGGCCGTCGCCATCGCCTACGGACTGCCCTCGCGCCGGGTGAAAAGCAGCGCCGAGTTGATCTCGGCGCTCAAGGAGCTGCCACGCCCCTGCCTTATCGAGTATCTCGACCCTCGTTGAGTCGCGCCTCAGGCGCAAAGCGCATCGAGCAGCCTGTCCATGAACGCCTCGCCGGCGGCGAGTTGCTCAAGCGAAAGAAATTCGTCGGGCTGGTGCGCCTGGGCGATATCGCCGGGTCCGCAGACCACGGTGGAATAGCCGCGGGACTGGAACTGACTGCCTTCGGTGCCGTAGCTCACCACATGGCGGCCATTGTCGCCGGTCAGCCGGCGCGCCAGCATTTCCGCCGGACCATCGGTCTCCGGCGCCAGTGCCGGCAGCGCGAATCCGCGCGTCACGTCAATCCCGGTATCGGGGTGGATCGTTTGCATCTCGGCGGTCAATTCGGCCGCCTTGGCCTCGAAGGCCCTTGCCCAGTCGTCGGGGCTTTCTCCGGGCACGAAGCGGAACTCGATGAAGAACCGGCAATCCTTGGCGGTGATGTTGTGCGCGGTGCCGCCTTCGATCTGGCCGACATGAAGGGTGGTGAAAGGCGGCTCGAAGGGCGCCGCCAGTTCGGAGGGCGTTCGCGCGGCATTTTCCGCATTGCGCTGATTGGCCCAATCGATCAGCTTCGCCGCCTGCATGATGGCGCTGACGCCATAGGGCAGCAGCGAGGAATGCACCTCGAAGCCGCGGACATGGACATGATAGCCAAGACCGCCCTTGTGGCCGGTCACCACCCGCATCATCGTCGGTTCGCCGACAATGACTTCGCGGGCGCGCGGCAGGACGCCGAGCATGGTTTCGACCAGGTCCACGACGGCAACGCAGCCGACTTCTTCATCAAACGACAGCGCCAGTTGCAACGGACGTTTCAGCGGCCGTGTGGACGCCCGCGCCATCGCCTGCAAGGCCAATGCATCAAAGCCCTTCATGTCGCAGGCGCCGCGCCCGAACAATTTTCCGTCGCGTTCGGTCAGCGTCCAGGGATCGGTCGACCAGTCCTGGCCTTCAACCGGAACCACATCGGTGTGACCCGACAAAATGACCCCGCCATCAAGCTCGGGGCCGACCTGCGCATACAGATGCGCTTTCGCGCCGCAGGGGCTCATGATCCGCTCGGACTTGATGCCGCAATCGGTGAGAAATGATTCAACCCAGTCCACAAGCGGCAGATTGGTGTCCTTGCTGACTGTCGGGAATGAGATTAATTTTGCAAGAATTTCACGTGAACTAGAAATATTTTCCATGGTTTGGTCTCGGAAAGGTTCGAATCTTCATGAACGGGTGGATTTCCACAGTTTTGTTCTTACCGGCAATTTTTGTCCAGCGCCGGATTCTCGGCAGTTTTCGTTTCACCTCGTCCCTCAGCCCAACACTTATCATTCAAAATCCAAAAGCCCACTGGTCAACCGCAGGAAAATTGGTCAATAGTATCGTCACCGGCGATCGCGAGATCAGACCGGCAACAAAAATAACGGGAAAACATCTCCCGAGGGGTACAGTATGCCAGACACGGCCATGCCAATTCTGGATGTTCAAGGGCTTAGAACGGTTTTCCGCACCCGCGGCGGCGAAGTGCACGCGGTCAACTCGGTCGACTTCCATCTCCATCCCGGCGAATTGCTCGGCGTGGTGGGGGAAAGCGGCTCCGGAAAATCCGTGACCATGATGTCATTGCTTCGGCTGCTGCCGTCTCCGCCCGCGGAGATGCGCGACGGCAAGGTGATGTTTGACGGTCAGGATTTGCTCAAGATCAGTCCTGAACAACTGCGCAAGGTGCGCGGCTCGAAAATCGGCTTCATCTTTCAAGACCCGATGACCTCGCTCAATCCGGTCTACACCATCGGCTTCCAGCTGGCGGAACCGCTGCGGGCGCATCTGGGCATGTCCAAGCCACAGGCCCGGGCGCGGTCGATCGAGCTTTTGCAGCTCGTCGGCATTCCCGATCCGGAAAGACGGCTGAAGGATTATCCGCATCAGTTTTCGGGCGGCATGCGCCAGCGCGTGATGATCGCCATTGCGCTTGCCTGCGATCCGCAAGTGCTGATCGCCGACGAGCCGACAACGGCGCTGGACGTGACCATTCAGGCGCAAATCATCGAACTGGTGAAAGAGCTTCGCCGCAAGCTGGGGATGGCGATCATCTGGATCACGCACGACCTTGGCGTCATCGCCGGGATCGCCGACCGAGTGATGGTGATGTATGCCGGCCAGGTCGTCGAGGAAGGTCCGGTCAATGAGATTTTCAAGGATCCGCAACACCCTTACACCCAGGCCCTGCTCAAGACCGTGCCAGCTGTGCGTGGCCCGCGTGCCGAGCGGCTGCAGGTGATCGAGGGACAGCCGCCAATCATGTACGAGGCGCCAGTCGCCTGTTCGTTCCGCAACCGCTGCCAATACGCGTTCGCCAAATGCGCGATGGAAAACCCCGCACTTGTTCCGGTCTCGGCACCTGGCCACCGCGCCGCCTGCTTCCTGCTGGACAAGGTCGCAATGCCCGAGCCGGAGGCCGCCAATGGTTGATATTGAACATGGGGCGGAAGTCGAACCAGCGCGCCCGCTCGTCAAGATCCGGGATCTCAAGATGTATTTCCCGATCCATTCGGGCCTGTTCAGAACCCATGTCGGCGACGTCAAGGCGGTTGACGGCATCAGTTTCGACATCATGCCCGGCGAAACGCTTGGCCTGGTCGGCGAATCGGGATGCGGCAAATCCACGGTCGGCCGGTCGATCCTGCGGCTTTACGATGTCACCGCCGGCACCGTCGAAATCAACGGCTTCGAGATCGCCCATGTCGACCGCGACAGCCTGCGTTCGAAGCGGCCGATGATGCAGATGATCTTCCAGGATCCGCAGGCCAGTCTCAATCCGCGCATGACGGTGGCCAACATTATCGGCGAACCGCTCGACGAGCACATGAAACTCAGCCCGGAAGAACGGCTGGCGCGGATTTATGAGTTGATGGATTGGGTCGGGCTTAACCATGTCTTCGCCAAACGCTATCCGCATGAATTTTCCGGCGGCCAGCGTCAGCGCATCGGCGTCGCCCGCGCCCTGGCGCTCAATCCGAAATTCATCGTCTGCGACGAGCCGATCGCCGCACTTGATGTGTCCATTCAGGCGCAAGTGGTCAATCTGCTGGAAAATCTGCAGAAACGGTTGAACCTGACCTATCTGTTCATCAGCCATGACCTGTCGATGGTGCGCCATATCGCCGACCGTGTCGCGGTGATGTATCTGGGCCGGATTGTCGAAATCGCGTCGCGGGAAAAGCTGTTCGCCGAGCCGTTGCATCCCTACACCCAGGCCTTGCTGTCGGCGGTGCCGGAGCCCGACCCGGAATCCGAGCGGAACCGCAAGCCGATCGTGCTGCAGGGCGATGTGCCCTCGCCGGCCAACCCGCCCAAGGGCTGCAATTTTTCGACCCGATGCCCCAAAGTCATGGACATCTGCAGGCAGATTGAGCCGGGTATCTATGATTTCGGTGATGGAAGACAGGTGGCCTGCCATCTGTATTCGGAAAGCATGACAATGACCGGGGAACCAACCGCCGGCGAAACGACAAACTGAAAGTTCAACAAGGAGACAGCCATGAGACTTAAGACAATTCTGATGGGCGCCGTCGCTGCGATGGCGATTGCCCCCATCGCCCACGCCGAGCGCGGCTCGGACGGCGACGTCAAGATCATTTACTGGCAGGCGCCTTCGATCCTCAATCCGTATCTGTCGGGAGGCACCAAGGACATCGAATCTTCCTCGCTCGTCGTCGAGCCGCTGGCTCGCTTCGACGAAACAGGCAGTCTGGTTCCCTGGCTTGTTGACGAAGTGCCAACAGTTGAAAATGGCGGCGTCGCGGCTGATCTGACTTCGATCACCTGGAAGCTGAAGGAAGGCTTGCTCTGGTCGGACGGCACCCCCTTCACGTCGGCCGACGTGAAGTTTACCGCGGACTATTGCATGGCGCCCGATGGCGGCTGCGCGCAGAGCGCCAAGTTCGACGGCGTCAAGAGCATCGAGACCCCGGACGAACGGACGGTCGTGGTCACATTCACCGGACCCAAGCCTGTTCCCTATGCCGCCTTTGTCGGCGCGCAGTCGCCCATCATCCAGATGGCGCAGTTCAAGGACTGCCTTGGGGCGAAAGCCCAGGAATGCACGGCGGCCAATTTCGGCCCGATCGGCACCGGCCCGTTTGTCGTCACCGACTTCAAGCCGAATGACGTGATCATCATGAAGGCCAATGAAAACTACCGTGATCCGGCCAAGCCAGCCTTCGCGTCCGTGACCTTCAAGGGCGGCGGCGACGCCGCGGCAGCCGGTCGCGCCGTCATGGAAACCGGCGAATTTGATTATGCCTGGAACCTGCAGCTTGCACCTGACGTCATTGCCAAGATGGCTGAAGGCGGCAAGGGATCGCCGGTTTCCGGTTTCGGTACGCTGGTTGAGCGCATCGAGATGAACATGACCGATCCCTCGCCGGATCTGGCGGAAGGCGAACGCGCAACCGCCAAGCATCCGCACCCGATCCTTTCGGACTTCAAGGTGCGGCACGCGCTTTCCATGGCGATCGATCGCAACCTGCTGGTTGAAATCGGCTATGGCCAGGCCGGTCGCCCGACCTGCAACCTTGTGCCCGCTCCGGATCTCTTCGCATCGGACAACACCGGTTGCCTGACACAGGACATCGAAGGCGCCAAGGCGCTGCTCGAGGAAGCCGGCTGGACCGTTGGCGCCGATGGCGTCCGCGAAAAGGACGGCAAGAAGCTCAAGCTTCTCTATCAAAGCTCGACCAATGCCGTGCGTCAGGACTTCCAGGCCCTGATCAAGCAGTGGTGGACGGAAATCGGCGTCGAAACCGAACTCAAGAACATTGACGCATCCGTGTTCTTCGGTGGCGACCCGGCTTCCCCGGACACGTTCCAGAAGTTCTATGCGGACGTGGAAATGTACGCCAACAACTTCGACGGCACCGATCCGGAGCAGTATCTTGGCCAGTACACCTGCGAAAAGGCGCCGCGGCCTGAAACGCAGTGGCAGGGCGAGAACATCAACCGCTTCTGCGATCCGGCCTATGATGAACTGGTGGCCGAACTTGGCAGAACCGGCGAAATCTCCAAGCGCGCCGAAATCGCCAAGAAGCTCAACGACATGATCACCAAGGACACGATGACCATCGTTCCGCTGGTCGATCGCGGCCGCGTTTCGGCTCACTCCAACAGCCTCGGCGGCGTTGTGCTCAACACCTGGGATTCCGAACTCTGGAATGTCGCGGACTGGCACCGCATCAAGTAATGCAACGAACGAATGGTCCCGCTTCGGCGGGGCCATTCACTCCGTTTGCCTGTTTCCCTCGCCATACTGCTGAACCGAGGCGTCGCCGATGCTGACTTTTATTTTCCGACGATTGTTGTTGGCGATACCGACGCTTGTGCTCATCAGTCTGATCATTTTCCTGTTGCTGGATCTGGCGCCGGGCGATCCGCTGGCCGACCAGCCGCTCAGCATCCCGCCGGAAGTGCGTCAGAAAATGCGCGACGCGCTCGGGCTCGATTCGCCCGCCTATGTCCGCTACCTGCTGTGGGCAAAACAGTTTTTCTGGGTCGAACCGCTCTACTTCATCGACTGGGCAATCGGCACCAATTTCTCCGACGGCTTGCAGCGCATTGTCTCCTGGCAGTTTCGCGCGCCGGTGTTCGACATCATTGTCCAGCGCGTTCCGCAGACACTCTGGGTGGTGGGACTTGCCTATCTGGTCGGCGTGATGATCGCGCTGCCGATCGGCATCATCTCGGCCTACAAGCAGTATTCCTGGTTCGACCAGGTGGGAACTTTCGTGTCGATGATCGGATTCTCGGTGCCGCCGTTCTTCTCCGGCGTGCTGATGATCGTGTTCTTCGCCATCATGCTGCCCTGGTTTCCCTCGATTTACGACACCACGCTGGTGGTCCATGATTTCGAGAGCTTTGGCCAGCAGGTCAGGCAGATGACGTTGCCGGTGATGGTGCTGGCGCTGCAGACCACCGCGCAATTGTCGCGCTTCATGCGCGCCTCCATGCTCGACAATCTCAACCATGATTATGTCCGCACCGCCCGCGCCAAGGGCATGACCGAGAAAGTGGTGCTGCTGGTGCACGTGCTGCGCAACTCGATGATCCCGGTCGTCACCGTGATCGCGCTCGGCATCCCCTCGATCTTTGGCGGCGCCATCATCACCGAGCAGATCTTCAAGGTGAATGGGCTGGGGCAGTTGCTGATCACCGCCATCTACGCCAATGACCTGCCGATGGTGCAGACGCTGGCTTTCATCTTCGCGGTGCTGATCGTGCTGTGCAACCTCATTGCCGATGTGCTCTACGGCCTGCTTGATCCGAGGATCCGCTATGACTGATGCCCCCGTCCTTGTTCCGGCAACAGGTCCAGACACATCCGGCCGTTCGCAATGGTGGGACGTCTGGGACCAGTTCAAGACCCATAAAGGCGCTCTTTTCGGCGCGGCGGTGTTTCTGTTCATTGTGCTGGCCGTGACGCTCGGGCCGCTGGTCTGGACGCTGGAGCCAACCTTCATTGACATCAGGGCCCGCAATTCGGGGCCGACGCTGGTCCATCCGTTCGGCACCGACCAGCTGGGGCGGGACATCCTGGCGCGAATGATGGCGGGCGGACAGGTGTCCATCGCGGTTGGCCTGACGGCCATGCTGATCAGCGTGCTGCTCGGCACCCTCATCGGCGTGACGTCGGGATATTTCCGACGGCTCGACAATGTGCTGATGGGGCTGACGAACCTGTTTCTGGCGCTGCCGCTGCTGCCGCTGCTATTGGTCATGGTGA
This sequence comes from Hoeflea sp. BRH_c9, assembly GCA_000961635.1. Lineage (GTDB taxonomy): Bacteria > Pseudomonadota > Alphaproteobacteria > Rhizobiales > Rhizobiaceae > Hoeflea. The sequence goes on from LADQ01000073.1 coordinate 7,085, forward strand.
TGCTTTTTCGCGAGACGCTGGCGCGCAGTTTCGGCCCCGAAATGGGTACTTTCATCCTGATCGTTTCCGCCATCGGGGTGACCAGCTGGATGCAGACCGCGCGTATTGTCCGCGGCGAGGTTCTGGCGCTCAAGGAGCGGGAATTCGTGCTGGCGGCTCGCTCCATCGGCACCCCGCCCCGGCGGATGATCCTGCGTCACGTGCTGCCCAATGTGCTGTCTCCGATCATGGTCTCGGCCACGCTCGGCATCGCCACGGCGATCATCACCGAATCCGCGCTGTCGTTCCTGGGGCTCGGCTTCCCTCCGGACTTTCCGACCTGGGGCCGCTTGCTGTTTGATGCGGTAGACTATCTGCAGCAATATCCGGAGCGGGTGTTCTGGCCTGGCCTGGCGATTTCGCTGACGGTGCTGAGCGTCAACTATATCGGCGACGGCCTTCGCGACGCACTCGATCCGCGCATCCGCGGGCGCTGAGCGGCGGGATTATTCCCTGACCGGCGCCACGTCCACCGACTGGTTGCTGGTCTGTCCGCCGGCGGTCCGCATAGCGCCGCGCACCGGCGCGACGTCGGAATAGTCGCGGCCGTAGCCGGCGACGATATGATCGGTTCCGGCGAAGGTCGCGTTGGTCGGATCATACTCCACCCAGCCGACGCCGGGGCCGCACCACGCCGACACCCAGGCATGCATGGCGTCGGCCCCTTCCAGCCGTTCCTGGCCGGGCGGTGGCAGCGTCCTGAGATAGCCGCTGACATAGCCCGACGGAATGCCGAGGCTCCTCAGCGCGATGATCATGATATGGGTGAAATCCTGGCAGACTCCATGCCGTGCCGCGAAGGCCTCGGCCGCCGGCGTGTCCACCGTGGTGGCGTCCGCGTCGAACCGCATCTCCCGGTGCAGCGCCAAGCCAAACTCCGCCACGATGTCCCCGCATTGCTGACCGGGGCGAAGACGGCTTCGGGCCCACTGCGCGATCGCCGCATCCGGTCTGGCATAGCGGGACGCCGAGAGGAAATGCAACGGCGAGCGGGCCGTCAGATCGGTCTCGGCTTCAATCATCCTGACAAGCGTGGGGAGATCGACCGAGGCCGACCCGGGTGCGGCGCCGCCTGTCACCTCGACCCTCGCCTTGAGCGCGATCACCACGCTGCTGTGCGGCTCGTTGAAGGCCATTTCGGTCAACCGGTTGCCGAAAAAATCTTCCCGGTCGGCACGCGTCGCCGGCTTCGGGTCGATATCGATGCTTCCGGCAATCAGCCGCTGGCGGCCCGCGATGACCATTGGCATGGCGCGCAGGATCTGCCGGGCGCCGGCCGCGGGCGCCTGAAAGGCGTAGTCCATGGTCATTTTGATATCGTACAGCATCGCCATCAATCGAGAAATTGAGCATGGATGATATTGGTCAATTGCCCCAGCGCCTCGCCCAGTTCGTCCAGTTTGGACTTGTCGAGGCTCTGCGGCGTATGGACGGCAAGATCAGCCTGCACCCGCAACACGGCGCGGGACAGCTCGGACAATTGCCCGTTGACATCGGCGCCGGGCAACAGGCTGACCTGATTGCGGATTTCATCGACATGAAACGCGATTGAGCGGGGATTGAGCGGATCGAGCGCCAAGAGGTCGACAACCGTGTCGCGGCTGGCGGTCACCGAATAGCGCCTGCGGTGGGTCATCACGCTGTCGCCGACTTCCACGCACAGTTCAAAGCCGCCATGCGGGCTCTTCCATTCGCCGAATGTCGCAAGCAGATCAGCCATGGCGATGGCGCGTTCAAGCGAACGGCCGATGGTGAGAAAGCGCCAGCCGCTGAAGCGGTACATGTTCTCGTGCACGAGGCCGGAAAAGCCGGTGATCTTGCGCAAGAGAACACCCATGGCGGATGCCGCGTCCTCGCCCGGCCGGACGGTGTGGCGCATCTTCTCGACCGTGCGCTCAAGGTCGGCCAGCGACGCCCAGGCATCAACCGAAAACCGGTCACGCACCTGATTGGCGGCGTTCACCGCGAAGGCAATGGTCTTATCGATCTGAGGCGGCACTCCCTCCGAGCAGTCCAGACCATGCTCTTCAAGGTGGGCTTCAAGCGCGCTCATCAGCGGCGTACCGCCCGCGGGCGTTTCGTCAAGGCGGCTCATATAGGCGCGCGTCAGCCGCATTTGTCCTTCAGCCCGCTCGACATAACGGCCGAGCCAGAACAGATTGTCGGCGGCGCGGCTCGGCAGCAATCCCGGCGAGGTGCGAACGAACACTTCTCCCGATTGCATCAGCATGGAATCCTCCGGCACCGGCTTGTCCGACACAATCCAGACATCGGCAACGGTGCCGCCGCGGCTGATCGACACCGCCGAGGAATCCTGGCCGGACGCCGCCAGCCGGGCGAAGCCGCCAGGCATCAGTTGCCAACCGTCCCGGGTGCGGGCCATGAACACCCTTATGCGCATCGGCCTTGGCTTCAGGCCTCCGTCTTCCCAGCTCGGCGTGGTCGACAGGGATACCAGTTCCTGGCCGACCAGGTTTCGTCCCTCAGCCGCCAGCCACGTGTCGAGATCGAGCCCGATCTCCGACATGTCGCCCCTCAAGACCACGCCCGGCTCGGCTTCCAGCGGCAACAGGGTGGAATTGGCGGGTCCGATCAGCATTGCCTCGGCATTGGCGCGCACATGCGCACGCTCGGCCTCGCCGCCGCACCACCAGGTGGCGATGTTGGGAACAGCGAGCGGCTTGCCATGCAGCACTTCAGACAGACGCGGCATGAACGCAAGAAAGGCGCGGCTTTCGAGAATGCCGGCGCCAAGCGCATTGATCATGGTCACGCCCTGGGAACGCACCGCGCCCAGAAGCCCGGGCGTGCCCAGATGCGAACTTGGCTCAAGCTCCAGCGGATCGGCCCAGATCGCATCAAGCCTGCGCCACAACACGCTGATCGGCTGGAGGCCGGACACCGTGCGCACCATCAGGCGGCCATCATCGACGGTCAGATCATTGCCCTCGAGCAGCATCATGCCAAGATAGCGGGCGATGTAGGCATGCTCGAAATAGGTCTCATTCATCGGACCCGGCGTCAGAATCCCGGCCCGGCTGCCTTCCTCGCGACGCAAGGCGTTGAGCCCGTCGCGGAAGGCGCGGAAAAACCCCGCCAGCCGCTCGACATTGGCGCCGCTCAGAAAGCCGGAATAGGACCGCGCCGAGGCCACGCGGTTCTCAAGCGCATAGCCGGCGCCGGAGGGGGCCTGGGTGCGGTCGCCCAGGACCCACCAGCCGCCGTCGGGCCCGCGTCCGATTTCAAAGGACAGGAAATGCAGAAAATGTCCCGATGCCGGCTTCACCCCGACCAGGGGCCGCAGCCATTCCGGATTGGAGGCGACGATGGAAGCGGGAAGATGGCCCTCGGCGACAAGACGGTTTTCGCCATAGAGATCGGCGACGATTTCCTCGAGCAGATCGGCACGCTCGGCAAGACCTTCCCCTAGGGCCTGCCATTCCTTGGCCGGCTGAATCACCGGCACCGGGCTCAGAGGCCAGTCCCGCGAGCTCTTGTCCTCGCCGTAATTGCGGACAAAAACGCCCGCGTCGCGCAGATATTGCGCCCCGCGGGCAAAGGCGCGCTCCCGCTCATCGGATTTCATTGCGTCCAGATGGGCGATCAGGCCGGCCCAGACCGGGCGGATGCTGCCGTCAGGCGCCAGCAATTCGTCAGGCACGCCGGGCAAAGGCATGTAGTCCGACAGGATCAATGGCCTTCCGGGTTTGTGGACCATTGCTGAATCAGGCACGGCTCAGATCCCCGGCTTGCGGCGCAGATCGAGCGTGAACGGAAACTCCGGATGCGGCGTTTCAGGCACCGGCATCGAGGCGCCGGGGGTGTGGCCGCGGTGTTCGAACCGGGCCAGCCGGCGCGCCTCCGCCTCGTTGCCATTGACCGGAAACGTGTCATAGCTGCGGCCGCCGGGATGGGCGACATGGTAGACGCAACCGCCCAGCGGTTTTCCCGACCAGGTGTCAAAAATATCGAAGGTCAGCGGCGCATTGACCGGCAGCACCGGATGCAGCGCCAGCGTCGGCTGCCAGGCCTTGTAGCGCACGCCACCCACGGAAGTCCCGGCCTGACCGGACTCCGCCAGCGGCACCGGACGACCGTTGCAGGCCACCACGTAGCGGGTCGGATCGGCGCATTCCAGCTTGACCTGCAACCGCTCGACGGAACTGTCGGTGTAGCGAACCGTGCCGCCGATGGCGCCGGTTTCTCCCAGCACATGCCACGGCTCCAGCGCCTGGCGCAGTTCGAGCCGGACGCCCTCATAGGTCACCTCGCCGCAGAACGGAAAGCGGAACTCGGCCTGCGCCTCGTACCATTCCGAGCGCAGATCGAATCCATGGTCGCGCAGATCGCGCAGGACATCGAGAAAATCCTGCCAGATGAAATGCGGCAGCATGAAGCGGTCATTCAAGGTCGTGCCCCAGCGGGTGAAGCGTCCCTTGGCCGGGCTTTGCCAGAAGCGGGCGACAAGCGCGCGGATCATCACCTGCTGGGCGAGGCTCATGCGCGGTTCGGGGGGCATTTCGAAGCCGCGGAATTCCACCAGCCCGAGCCGGCCGGTGGGGCCGTCGGGTGAATAGAGCTTGTCGATGCAGATTTCGGCGCGGTGGGTGTTGCCGGTGACATCGGTCAGCAGATTGCGCAGCAGCCGGTCAACCAGCCAGGGCAAGGGCTGAGTGCCTGTGTCGGGGTGCGGGATCTGCTCCAGCGCCATTTCGAGTTCATAGAGACTGTCGTGGCGGGCCTCGTCAATGCGCGGCGCCTGGCTGGTCGGGCCGATGAACAGGCCGGAAAACAGATAGGAGAGGCTGGGATGGCGCTGCCAGTGCAGGATCAGGCTTGCGAGCAGATCCGGACGGCGGAGGAACGGGCTGTCGAGCGGCGTGGCGCCGCCGACGACGACATGATTGCCGCCGCCCGTGCCGGTGTGGCGCCCGTCGATCATGAACTTGTCGGCGCCAAGACGGGTCTGGCGGGCCTCTTCGTAAACACCCTCGGTGATCGCCTTGCATTCATCCCAATCGGTGGCGGGATGAACATTGACCTCGACCACGCCGGGATCGGGCGCGACCCGGATGACGTTGAGGCGCGGATCGTGCGGCGGCCCGTAGCCCTCGATATGAACCTTCAGGCCGAGCTTGTCCGCAGCCACTTCCGCGGCCGAAACCAGTTCGAGATAATCCTCGACCTTTTCAACCGGCGGCATGAAAACGCACAGGCGGCCATCGCGCGGCTCGACCGAAATCGCCGTCCGCACCGCGCCGTCAAGGTCGCCGATCTTCTGCTCGACACGCTGCTGGGTGGCTTCCGCGGCGGTGAACTGGGCCACCGGCTGAGAAGCGGCCTGAGCCGCGCGGGAATCGGCCAGCGCATCGGCAAGCGCCGCGGCGGCCGTTGTGGAATCCGGCAGTTCGCCGCGTGGCTCGGTCGGATCGGACGGATTGACGAAAGGATAGGAGGAGGCCGGGACATGCGGCAGCGACCCGAGCGGCAGGCGGTAACCGACAGGGCTGTCGCCGGGCACCAGAAAGACATGGCCGCGCCGGGTCTTCCATTTTTCCGAGCGCCAGCCATGGCCGGCGGCTTTCGACTGCCAGCGCTGAACCGGCAGCACGAAGCCGGAGGGTGTCGCCAAGCCGCGCCCGAAAACGGTCGCTATCCGGTGCCGCTCCTCGGCGTCTTCGAGCTTGGAGTTTTCCGGCGTCACATTGTCGGGAAGATTGCCTTCCTTGATGATCCATTCCGCCGGATCCTCGTAGGCCGCGACAACATGATCGTCGGCGATCCCGAGATTGCCGGCGATGGCCGCGAGCAGTTGCTTGGCGGTCTCCGGGCTCGCCTGACCGGTGTCCTTGCCTTCTTCGGCGATGAGTTCCGGATTGTGCCAGATCGGCTTGCCATCGCGGCGCCAATAGAGCGAGAAGGTCCAGCGCGGCAAGGTTTCGCCCGGATACCATTTGCCCTGGCCGTAATGCAGGAATCCGCCCGGGGCGAAGCGGGTGCGCAAGCGTCGGATCAGCTTATCGGCGGCCTCGCGCTTTTGCGGGCCGACGGCGGCGGTGTTCCATTCCTCGCTTTCGAAGTCGTCGATCGACACGAAGGTCGGCTCCCCGCCCATGGTCAGCCGGACGTCGCCCTCTTTCAGCTTGGTGTCGATATCATGGCCGAGCGCATCAAGCGCCGCCCAGGATTCCTCATTGAAAGGTTTGGTGATGCGCGGATGCTCGGCCATCCGGTCGACGCGCATGTCGAAGGCGAACTCGACTTCGGCAAAGCTTGCGAGGCCCGATATCGGCGCCGCATTGCGAAAATGCGGCGTGGCGGCGAGCGGAATGTGGCTTTCGCCGGTCAGCAGTCCCGACGTCGGATCAAGGCCGATCCAGCCGGCGCCGGGGAGATAGACCTCGGCCCAGGCATGAAGATCGGTGAAATCATGATCCGTGCCGGCGGGTCCATCGAGCGCCACCAGATCCGGCTTGAGCTGGATCAGATAGCCCGAGACAAAGCGTGCGGCGAAGCCCAAATGCCGGAGCATCTGAACCAGCAGCCAGCTTGAATCACGGCACGAACCCTTGCCGGTCTCGAATGTTTCCTCGGGCGTCTGAACGCCCGGCTCCATGCGGATGACGTAGCCGATTTCATTGGCGAGCCGCGCATTGAGGCCAACGACAAAATCGACCGTGCCGGTCTCGTGCCGCGGGATGGTGTCCATGAACGCCGCCAAACGCGGGCCAGCCGGTTCGGGGGTTCGGTAGATCACCAGATCCGGCGCAATGTCCTCGGGATAATTGAACGGCCAGCGCTCGGCGGATTCCTCGACAAAGAAATCGAATGGATTGTAGACCGTCATGTCGGCGACCAGATCCACCTCGATTTTCAGTTCCATCACCGGATCGGGAAACACATAGCGCGCCAGCCAGTTTCCGTAGGGATCCTGCTGATAATTGACGAAATGCTGTTTTGGGCTGATCTTGAGCGAATGGGACACCACCCGTGTCCGGCTGTGCGGTGCGGGCCGCAAGCGAATGATCTGCGGACCGAGCGTCACCGGGCGATCGTATTTGTAGTGCGTGAGATGGTAAACGCTGGCCAGAATTGACATGAGGTGTATCCGTTGATCGGGCGGCCTTCCGGCGCGGCGCAGCATGCCCTGCCCGTCCGGTCATGTCCACCGCCCATGGCGCAGTGCACACCTAATCCGCCGCTGAACGACGTTCCGGAGCGGAGCGCGACGAGGCATCACGCATCGTTGATCAACCTGGTGTGCAGAGGATGGGAATATCGGCCGCAACCAGCCCGGCCACGCTGATGCCTGGCCGTAAACCGACCGATGTCAGGCGGCGAGTTCACCGACTTCGTCAAGCACCGAATCGAGGTCCAGATGGGAGATCATCTGATTGTCCTTGGCGATGATCGATGTCGTCATGCGCTGCACTTCGGTCGCGCCAACTTCGGGAACGGACTGGATCTCGTCGGCAGCCACGGTGACCATGTCGGACACATTGTCGACCAGAAGGCCCACAAGTTGCCCACGGACACTGGCGACGATGATGGCGGAGCGTTCGGTCGGCGTGATCGCCGCAAGCCCGAGCCGCAGCGCCATGTCGATCACCGGGATAACGGTTCCGCGCAGATTGATGACGCCCAGAACATGGCGCGGCACGTGAGCCAGCGGCGTCGCCGGGGTCCAGCCGCGAATTTCCCTGACCGACATGATGTTGACGCTGAACACCTGCTGGCCGAGAAAAAACGAAATGATCTTCAGACTTGAAGTCTGGTTGCGGTCCAGCGTCTGGTTCATCGCGTCCTCCATTCGAATGTGGCTGACCAGTTCCGAGCGCCGCGCCGGTCCCTGATCCGCCAATCCGGGTCAAAATCTTCAAACGGGCGGCGCCAGAACCCCCGCATGCGCCGGTAACCGGCTTGCGCAGTGTCCGGGCATCATGCCGGGAGCACTCGCCGCGTCTTGATTCAATCATGGTTTGGTTAAGAATGCGAAAATTTAATGCTGGAGAAAACAGACATTACCGGGGACAAGACAACACTGGTCGGGATCTCCCCATGTCGCGAGACCGAAAGCATCGACAGAACTAGCCGGTTTGCTCGCAGGTTCGAATGGAGCCGAGTACCTTTTCCCGTTCAATCGAAGGCAGCCTTGCCAATAAATCTGTCCGGCGCATGATTTCGACGTGTGGACTGCCGGAGCGCGTCCTGATAAACGTCCGAACTGGAAGTGTGGTTACCGGCAGGCGTGTGGCACAGCCCCCTTGCAGTCCAATTGAAAAACTCCCCTTTCCTTCGATCCCCTCCAATTTGTAGCTTTGTATGCGAGCCTGAACATCCTTCATCCGCAAGACG